>CAZIXP010000003.1:43170-82770 GCA_964543245.1 uncultured Starkeya sp. | reverse complement strand
GCGCCGAGGTCGACATGTCCACCACCCGCTGCCGCGCAGAGCCCTCGCAGGCTCCGCCCGGCCCCAGCAGGGCGGCACGCACATGGGCGTCGGTCGGCAGCATGGTGATGACGATCTCGCCCGGCAACGCTGCCGGCCGGGTGGCAACGGTAATGCCCCGCTCCCGAAACGGCGCCAGGGCCTCCTCTGAGAGGTCGGCCACCGCGAGCGGCACGCCGCGCTCGGCCAGACGGGCGGCCATCAGCCCACCCATCCGCCCGGCGCCGATGAAGAGCACGCTGTCCTGGGTCATGCGGCCATCTCCCACCTGCCGAGGGACATGGGCATCAATGCGCGCGGGCCGCGAGCGCGATCGCCATGGTGGCGACGGCGTTGCGCGCTTCGGTCTCGTCGGACAGGCCAGCCACCCGGCGCGCAAAAGCCCGCAGCAGCCGGACCGATTCGCCATCCAGCGCGGCGATGGTGCGGGCGAAGGCGAGGGCCCGCTCCAGTGCGGCGCCATGCGGGACGACCTCGGTCACGATGCCGATGTCCCGCGCTTCGGCGGCGCCGAAAGGACGACTGGTGAGCGCCAACTCGAACGCCTTCTTGAACGGTACGAACTTGCCGAAATAGGACAGCACGATCAGCGGAGGCAGCTTGTGCGACATCTCCGGCAGCGCGAAAACCGCGTCCTCGGCGGCAATCGCGATGTCGCACTGGGTGGAGAAGCCGCAGCCGAAGCCCAGCGCCTTGCCTTCCACGGCGGCGACGAATGGCACGGGCGAGGCCCGCAACCGGGCGTTCACGCCGAGGATGAGATTGAGATCGTCCTGCACGTCGGCGGCGGAGGTGAGGCCCCGCAGCCCGACCCGGCCGGCGCAGAAGTGCTCGCCCTCCCCCGACAGCACCACGCAGGTCAGGTCAGGCTTGGCCAGAACCTCGTCAAGCGTGGCGGCGAAGGCGGCGAGCTGGGCCGACGAGATGTGGTTGCCATCGGCGCGGCGGGTGAAGACGACGCCGTAGATGCCATCGCCATGGGATTCAATCTGCATGTGTTTCACTCCCTGCTCGCCGCTCGCTTCGTGCCGCGACATGGCGGCGGCACTTCGATGTTGACCTGTCGTATTGTACGACAATAATACACTGATATATCCTATGCGCCGCGCCCGAGGAGACCCCAGCCATGCCGCAGATCGAGGTGAACGGCGAAAGCCTGTTCTATGAGCGCGCCGGCAGCGGCGCCCCGCTGCTGCTGATCCACAGCCTCGGCACCGCCTCCTGGCTCTGGCGCGAGCAGATCCGCCGCTGGTCCGCGGATTTCGACGTGATCGCGGTGGATGCGCGCGGCCATGGCCGCTCCACCCGGCGCGGCGGCTTCACCGTGAGGAACGTCGCGGCCGATCTGGCGACGGTGCTGGCGGCGTTCGGCGGCCAGCCCGCCGGCGTTGTCGCGATTTCCATGGGCGGACCGATCGCGGCCCATCTCGTCGACATCGCCCCGCATCTGGTGGCCCGCCTCGTCATCGCCGGCAGCTTTGCCAATCAGGGCGAGGCCGGGGCCGCGCGCGCCGCCAGCGTCGCGCAGGCCATCGCTAGCGGTTCGATGGAGGCCTATGCCCGCGCCTATGCCGCCGACACGCTGGTCGAGGACGACCCGACCCATGTGGAGGAGCTGGTCGCCAGCATCGCCGGCATGGCTCCGGAAGCCTATGTCGAGGCCGCGCAGTCGGTCTTCACCGCCAATGTGGTCGAGCTCTACGGCGCCGTGAAGGTGCCGACCCGCGTCGTGGTCGGCACGCGCGACAACCGCACGCCGCCGCGGCTCTCGCAGGAGATCGCCGGCCTCATCGCCGGCGCCGACTATCTCGAGATCGACGGCGCCCGCCACCTCTCCAATCTCGACCGGCCGGACGGCTTTCACGCGGCGCTCGATCCTTTCCTGCTGGGTCGCTGAATGGGCCCCGGCACGCCGCTGGGCGTCGGCCCCATCGGTCATGAGAGCGCGCCGCTGCGGCGCAAGCTGGTGGCGACGCTCCGTCGGCTCGTCGAGACAGGCCGCCTCCCCGCCGGGCACCGGCTGATCGAGAAGGAGCTCTGCGCCGAGCTCGGCGTCAGCCGCACCGTGCTGCGCGAAGCCTTGCGGGAGCTGGAAAGCGAGGGCCTGCTCGTTGCCGGCGCCCGTGGGCTTTCCGTGGCGATCCTCGGCCGGGCCGAGGCGGAGAACATCTATGCGGTGCGCGGCGCGCTGGAGGCGCTGCTGGCGCGACAGTTCTGCACGCGGGCCGGCGAGGCCGAGAAAGCGGTGCTGCGCACCGCCCATGCCCGGCTCGCCGCCGCCTACGCCCATGGCGACCTTGCCGCCGTCCTCGACGCCAAGCTGGCCTTTTACGGCGCGCTCGGTGCCGGCGCCGCCAATCCGGTGGCCGGCGAGCTGATCGAGCGTTTGAACGCCCGTATCAGCCTGCTGCGCGCCCGCTCCCTCGGCGACACCGGCCGGCGCGCCGCGTCCCTGGGCGAGATCGACGAGCTCGTGGCGGCGCTGGAACGTGGCGAGGCGGAACGCGCCGCCGAACTCGCCGGCCGCCACGTCGCCGCGGCCGCCCACGCCGCGCTCGGCCGCCATCCTTCCCCTCTCACCCAGCCGGAGACCCATCAATGACCGACGACCTCTTCGAGAAGGGCCTGTCCATCCGCCGCGCCGTGGTCGGCAGCGCCTATGTCGACAAGTCGCTGGCCGAGGCCGACGATTTCACCCGCCCGCTGCAGGAGCTGGTGACGAAATATTGCTGGGGCGAGGTGTGGGGCCGCGAGGGGCTGGCGCGCCGCGACCGCTCCCTGCTCAATCTCGGCATGATCGCGGCGCTGAACCGTCCTCATGAGCTGAAACTCCATGTGCGCGGCGCCCTGAACAACGGGCTCACCCGCGACGAAATCCGGGAGGTGTTCCTCCAGGTGGCGATCTATTGCGGCGTGCCCGCGTCGCTCGACAGCTTCCGCATCGCCCGTGAGGTCTTCGCGGAGGAAGACGCCAAGGCCGCCGCCGGGGCCTGACCGTGAGCGGTGGCGGGGGCCGGGCTCCCGCCGCCGCCTCTCAGTTCTGGTCCGCGGGAATGACCTTGCCGTCGATCGTCATCGGCTCGCCATCCAGCGAGAGCGAACAGCCGCGCAGCGGAATGTCCATGTGGCAGGGCGTGTTGCGGGTGCCGCCGGCCTCGGTGTTGGGGCCGCTCGACCACAGGAAATTGCCCCAGAACGAGCGCGCATCCATGGAAAGCCCGGCCTCCCGGTCATAAAGCCCGAGCGTTGTCCAGTGCGCCCGCTTGTGCAGGCCCCAGCCGACATGGGCCATGGCGTAGGCATCGGGGTCGCCGAAGCTCTCCATGTAGCTCCTGAGATATTCCGCCTCGAAGCCGCCCTCGATGCGGCGGATCCAGCCGCCTTCGATATGGATATGGATGGGTTCGCGGGCGTAGCGCTTGAACGGCAGCAGGATGTCGCCCGTGTCGATCACGATGGTGCCCTCGCAGCTCCCTTCGTCCGGCCAGGTGGCGACGAAGCAGCTCGGCCAATGGTCCCAGCCGCCCTTGCGGTCCACGAAACCCTGCTGCTTCAGGACGGGATACTGGCCGATGGCGCAGCGGAAATCGGTGCCCGCCCTGGAGGTCACGGTCAGCGTCTTCGCCCGGGCCAGTCGCGCGGCGGCGTTGGTCGCACGGCGCGCATCGTCGAGGGTGGGCTTCATGCGCAGCATGACCTCCGGCGGCTCGCAGGCGAGCAGCATCCGCGCCCCGGTCTTGAGGATCTCCTCCTGCTCCGGCGAGAACAGCAGCATCATGGTGTCGATGACGAGATCGGCATGCTTCATCGCTTCGAGCGCCGGACGGTTGCCCTTCAGCGCGGTGTGGCCGACATAGCCGGACTTGTCGCGCGAGAGCGCCACGTCGCCGTTGAGCGGCGGCAGGTGCAGGATGGTGAGCACCCCGCCGAGCTGCCCCACCGCGGTGCGGGCGGTCGACACCAGCTGCGGGTTGCTGTCGTCGCTCACCAGCAGGCAGACCTGCTCGCCGGGGGTGAGCTTCGAAAGGGTCAGCACGTCCTTCCACGCGTCGATAAGCGCGAGGTCACTGATAGCCATGGCTGCATTCCCCAAGGGAAAATCTACGGAATCGATCGGCCGGACCGGGCATCAGAGGCTCGCCGCCAGCGCGTCTTCGATGAAGGCGGCCACCGCCAGCGTGTCGGCGTCGGCGCCGATGCGGCCGACCACCTGCACCCCGACGGGAAGGCCGAGAGGCCCGCGCCCGGCCGGCACCGCCAGCGCGGGCACGTGCAGAAGGGTCCACACCTTGTTGAACACCGGGTCGCCGGTGGCGCTGCCTTCCGGGGCCTCGCCCGGCGCGGCGGGGGTGACGAGCACGTCGCAGCCGTCAAGCAGTTCCTCGACGATCGCTTCGCGGCGTTTCAGCACCGCCAGCGCGGCGTCGTATTCGGCCCGCGTCGCGCGGGACAGCGTGTCGATGAAGCCGCGTGTCACCGGCGAGATGCGCTCGCCCAGAACGTGACGCTCATAAGCGAGGGTGCGCGGCGTCTCCCAGCCCATCACCGCATCGAACAGCGCGTAGAGACGTTCGAAACTCTCGGGAATCGCCAGCTCCCGGACGGTGCCGCCTGCGGCCTCGATCGCGGCTGCGGCGCGATGGATGGCCTCGCGGGTTGCCGGCTCGGCCTGCGCCCAGCGCGAGGTGCGGAACAGCCCGATCCTCGGGGCCGTGCCGGCCGAACCCTCCGCCAGCGCCGGCCGTTCCGCCAGCGCGGCGGCGACGAAGGCGGCGTCGCGCACGTCCCGGGTGATCAGGCCGAGATGGTCGAGGCTGTCCGACAAAGGTTTCATGCCGGCGCGGTTGAGCGTGCCGAAGCTCGGCTTGTAGCCGACCACCCCGCAATAGGAGGACGGACGCAGGATCGACCCGGCCGTCTGGGTGCCGAAGCCGACATGCGCCATCCCCGCCGCCACCGCCGCGCAGGAACCGCTCGATGATCCCCCCGGCGTATGCGCCGGGTTGAACGGGTTTCGGGTCTTGCCCGGGCTCGACATGGCGAATTCGGTGGAGACCGTCTTGCCCAGCACCACACCGCCGAGGCGGCGCGTCAGGGCCACGATCGGCGCATCCCAGGCGGGCTGGAAGCCGTCATAGACCGCGGAGCCGTAGCCGGTGGGCATGTCCACGGTATCGATGACGTCCTTGACGCCGAAGGTCACGCCGCCCAGCGGCCCCGCCGGAGCGGCCTCAGCCTCGGCGAGCGCTCGTGCCGGCTCATGCCACGCCCAGGCCTGGACCCGGGGCTCCGCTTCGGCGATGCGGTCGACGAAAGCGGCACAGACCGCCCCGGCGGCGAGGCGCCCCTCGGCTACCGCCCGCGCTGTCTCGCGGGCGGAAAGCCCGGCGAGCCCGTTGGGTGTTTCTGCGTTCATCGTCTCACTCCTTCGGCAGCCGCGGCCGCCTGCCGAACCAGGGCCGCGCCCGCTCCAGCTGCCCGGCCAGACTGAACAGCATCCCGTCCCGGCCCAGCGCCGCACCGAAATGCGCGCCGACCGGCAGGCCTTCCTCCGACTGGCCGAGCGGCACGCTCATCGCCGGGAAACCCGCGGCATTGAAGGCGCAGGTGAACGGCGCATGGGCCCAGAAGGCGTCGTAGAACGCATCGAGCCGCTTGCCGGCGCCCGCCAGCCGGCCGAGGGGTGGCGGCAATTCCCCGGCCGTGGGCGAGAGCAGCACGTCGAAACGCTGGAAGAAGCGGCCGAGCGCGCGAGCGGTCTGGTGCAGCGTGTTCACCGCGCCGAGGTAGGCGGTGGCGGGCAGCCGGCGCGCTTCCTCCACCCATTCCGCATTGACCGGCTCCAGCAGGTCCAGCGGCTGGGCGAGGCCAAGCGCCTTGCCGCGGGCCTCGACGCCGGCGGCGACATTGACGCCGACGATGACGCGCCAGGCGGCCTTGAGGGCGTGGGCGTCGTAGCCGGCCTCGCAGGGCTCGACATGGTGGCCGAGCGCTTCGCACAGCTCCGCCGCCTCCTGCGCGACGCGCCGGCATTGCGCATCGACAGGGGTGCCGAGCGGCGAGTCCGGCGTGAAGCCGATGCGGAGCGGGCTGGGATCGCGGCCGACATGGGCGAGATAGCTCTCCGCCCGGGGCGGCGAGACATAGGGGTCGCCAATGTCCGGCCCGGCGGTGGCGTCCAGCAGGGCGGCGTTGTCGCGCACGCTCCAGCTCGCGGCATGGGGGGTCGACATGCCGGCGATCGCCTCGACCACCGCCGGGCCGAGCGGGTTCACCATCCGGCTCGGCTTGAAGCCGAACAGGCCGCAATGCGAGGCGGGCAAGCGGGTGGAGCCGGCACCATCCGAGGTATTGGCCATCGGCACATACCCCGCGGCCACCGCCGCGGTCGAGCCGCCCGACGAGCCGCCGGGGCTCAGCTCCGGGTTCCACGGATTGCGCGAGGGGCCGAAGGCTGCCGGCTCGGTGGTGAAGCTCAGCGCGAATTCCGGCGTGTTCGACTTCGCCAGGATGACGAGGCCCGCCGCCTTGTAGCGGGCCACCAGCGTGCCGTCGCGCGCGGAGACATTGTCCCGGAACAGGTTCGAACCGGTGGAGAGCACCGTGCCCGCCATCTCGAAGCCGGTGTTCTTCAGGACGAAGGGAACGCCGGTGAACGGACCTTCCGGAAGACCGTCCACGATGGCGCGTCGGGCGAGATCCTCGAAACGGTGAACCAGCGCATGTAGCGTAGGCTCGTGTCGTGCGATCCGCGACAGCGCCGCGTCGAGCAGTTCGTCCGCCGTCACCTCGCCGTCGCGAACCAGGGCGGCGAGACCGGTGGCGTCATGGTCTTCATAGGCCGCGAAACCGGCGTGCGGCGGCGCGGCGATCGGTGCTGTCATGGCCGTGCCCCGTCGATCGTCCGCACGCTGACCCGGAAATGCGCGCCTTCCGTAGGGGAAGCCGGTTCCCGGCGAGCGTGAGCCGGCTTCCCCGGCACGGTTGTGCCCATGGACGGCGCCATGTCAGGCCTCCGGTCGTGCGATCGATGTGAATGGAAAGGAGCGGCGGGAGGCCGGCGCAGCGGGGTCCGTGGCACGGCCGCCGTGCTCACGGCATGCCGGCCAGCTTCTTGACCTGCCCGATGAAGGCGTCCCGCTTCACCTCGTTGTAGAGACGTTCGCGCAGCCGCGGCGCCGGGCTGGCATTGACGTTCTCGAACAGCGCGACCCGGCCGGCGAGCGAGGACGACGTCATGTCCCAGATGAAATTCATCAGCTGCTCCTTCACCCCGGCGCTGACGCCCTTGCCCGGCAGCAGCTCCTCGAGATGATGGCCGATCTCGGGATTGTCGAACGCCGCCTTGCCGAACCGCATCACCAGACCCTGGCCGCAGAGCTCCTGCAGGATGTGGATGATGCGGGGGTAGTGCTCGATGGAATAGAGCCGGCCGGCGGTGAGCATGCCGACATCCGGCGCCATCACCTCGCCCTCGGTCGGCTTCGCGAGCGCCTCGGCGGCGGTGATGAAGGCGCGCAGCGTCTGCGCATATTGGATGATCTCGCCCAGCATGCCCTGCACCGCGGGGATATGGGCGGTGCCGAGCACGTCGAGCACCAGCTGGCCGGCGCCGACGAACAGCTCCGCCTTGACCGCGAGCCGGGTGAGGACGTGCCAGTGCGCGAACACGCACACCGGGCCGTAATAGGACATCGCCGTGGGATCGCCGAGATTGAAGATGCGGTCCTTCGGCACGAAGACGTTGTCGAAGATGATGAGCTGGTCGGCCTCCTCGCCGAGCCGCGCCACCGGGTGGTCGAACGGGTCCGCGCCGGGATGCGAGACCATCTCGCGCGAGATCAGCTTGATGCCCTCGGCGTTGATGGGAACCGAGGCCCAGATGCAGGCTTCCGCCGGGGTCTCGCGGATGCCGCCGAGATTGGTGAAGAAGATTTCATTGGCCTGGGCCGAGATGGAGCCGACCGTCTTGGCGCCGGAGACGCGGATGCCGCCCGCCTCGACGCTCTTCACCTTCAGCAGCGAGGCTTCCGCCCCCTTGGGGCTCGAACGGTCGTTCTGCGGGCCGGTGAGGCTTTCCGAGGCGGTGAGGTTGTTGTCGCGGCCATAAGCGACGTAACGCTCGATGTTCTCGCCGAAATCGGGCGCGCAGCCCTCGATCAGGGACTTCTTGGCCTTGAAGGTCGGGAGATAGGCCAGCAGCCCCACCGCGATGGCGGGAGCCAGGTCCGGCGGACGGCCAAAGGTGCCGGCGGTCTTGAGGCTGGTGTATTCGATCATCTTGCGGCGGTCGGCGAGGTCGGCCTGCGTGCGCGGCACCTGCCAGGCCCGGCTCGCCACCGCGCCGCTGTCATCGATATAGGTGGTGGCGTCGGCGAATTCCGGGGTGAACTGGTCGTCGAACATGGAGGCAAGGAGATCGACACCGGCGGCGAGCGCGGGATCGTCGAAAACCCGGGCGATGCGCCGGCCGCCGACCCAGAGCGCGCGACCGTCGTCCAGCGATGCCGTGAATTCCTTGCCGGTCTTGAGCTTGTGGCCTACGGGCAAATCCCGCTTCGGCGCCTGCGCGTTCATCGTCCGCTCTCCTTTGAAGGACCCGCTTGCCGGACGCGGTGTTGTTCGATCATCTTGGTCGCGATCCTGGCCGGGACCGCCGGGGCGCTGCGCCGCCGACGGGGCCCGGGCACAGATGTGACATCCGGCTCAGGTGGCCTGATCCAACCATTGATTGGCCGAAATGGTCAAGCCCCTCCCCCGCCGCCAGAGCATGCCGAATATTTAATCAGATTCCACTGAATCGGAATAAAATTGCGCGATACGGATGAAAAATGTTCAACAACTATAGGGGAAGCCGTCATTTCGCATGAATTTTTCGCCTGCAGATTGGGCAGACAAAAATGAGGGCCACCACGCGATCCCTGTGTCGCCGCCATTTGCGCCTCTCGGTCGCTTGACCGGGATATTTGGTTCTGGCTTTTTGGTTGAGTGCGAGGCGCCGTCGACGCGGCGGGTGCTCTCACGGGAGGTCGGCATGCGCAGCGCCGGACGAGGACCCGATCGATCATTCCGTCCCGCCGCGGCGGCAATCCAGCGACGCCCCCCCGGCTTCCTGGCGGCAGGTCAGATCGACCGCCGGCTCGACCACGCCGGCGCGGCGATGCAGAGCGACGAGGCTGCGGGTCGACACGTCGGCGCCCTGGTAGCCGCACCACAGCGTCTGGATCGGCATGCGGTCTTCGCCGGCGTTGAGCAGGAACACCTCCCCGCTGGCCGGCTTCGACCACAGCCGGGCCTCGAAGCTGCCGCCGGGGGGGATCGTTCCGACATCGGCGGAATACCAGTGCGCCATGGCCGCGGCGCATACCAGCGGCCGGCCGGTCTCGTTACGGACGCGGAACGGCACGGCTGCCAGCCCTTCCGTTCCCCGCTCGACGATCATGACTTCGGTGGCGTGGGTTTGCGGGACGGTCATGGTCATCCCGACCATGAGGCATGCAATCAATCTTACGTAAATCACCTTTGACACGTCTCGCCTCTGTGTATATCCGGCCGATTTAGAGTTCAAACTATCGCCGAATGAATAAAAAAGTCTATCCAGAACATAAATGGGACCTTCCATGAGGAACATTCTGCTGTCGAGTGTTGCGCTGGCCCTGCTCGGCATGGCCTCGTTCGCGCATGCTGCCGAACTGAAGTCCATCGCCATCCTCACCCCTGAACCCGGCACGGACTATGGCTGGAACCAGCAGGGCGTGGATGCGGCGAAGGCGGCCGGCGCTGCCGCCGGTGTCGAGGTGCTGGTGGCGGATAATCTTGGCTATGGCGATGTGCGCCCCACCCTGCGCGAAATGGCGCAGGACGGCGCCGGGCTGCTGATCGCCCACGCCAGCGGCTACAACACCGCCGCCCCGGAGATCGGCGCCGAGATGAAGGTGCCGGTCGCCATCGTCGACATGCCCTCGGCGCGCAAGCCCGGCGCCGTCGCCGATTATACCGCGAGCGGGCATGAGGGCGCCTATCTCGCCGGCCGCCTCGCCGCCAAGATGAGCACCACCGGCACCGTGGGCATCGTGGTGTCGGGCGAGCCGCCGTCGTGGAATTCGCAGTCCGCCGCCTTCGCCGAGGGCGCCAAGGCGGAAAAGCCGGGCATCAATGTGCGCTACGCCGTCATCGGGCCGGCGGCCTATTCCGACGCGGCCGGTGGCAAGCGCGTCACCGAGGCGCTCATCGCGGCCGGTGCCGACATCATCTTCGGCCAGGGCAACGGCTCGAGCTTCGGCATGCTGCAGGCGGTGGAGACGAACAAGTCCACCAATGGCGGCAAGGTCTATTTCATCGACGTGATCGGCGACAAGACTGTCATCGACAAGGGCAACCTGCTCTCTTCGGTGGTCTGGAACCTCACCCCGGTCTATTCCGCCATGATCGCGGACATCAAGGCCGGCACCTATGGCAGCCGCAACTACGACATCAATCTTGCCGACGGCTCGGTCACGCTGCTGAAGACCAAGCACATTCCCGACGACGTGTGGGCGCAGATCGAGGCGCTGAAGAAGGACATCGTCGACGGCAAGATCAAGGTGGCCGCTCATTACGACGCCGACACCGTGCACAAGCTGGTGACGCAGCTGCCGACGGCGCCGTGACACCGCGCGGCTGCCACGCCCTCGGGGGCGATGGCAGCCGCTCCTTTCGCCGTTGCTCCACCTGCGAGCGCGGCCGCCCCCTCGCCGCAGGCGGCCTTTCCGCCGACCATCGCCGCGCGGCATGGACGACAGCCAGACCATGATCCAGCCCAACATCCCCTCCCCGTCGCTTCCGGCGAGCCCGTCCGCCGGGCTGCGGCCGGTCGTCTCCCTTGATCACGTCACCAAGCGATTTCCCGGCGTGCTGGCCAATGACGCGGTGGCCTTCGACCTCTGGCCCGGCGAGGTGCATGTGCTGCTGGGCGAGAACGGCGCGGGCAAGTCGACGCTGGTCGGCATGCTGTCCGGCCTTCAGCTGCCGGACGAGGGCGGCATCCTGGTCGACCAGCGCGAGGTGCGGATCGACTCGCCGGCTCGGGCGCTCGAACTCGGCATCGGCACGGTGTTCCAGCATTCCATGCTGGTGCCCTCGCTGAGCGTGGTCGACAACCTGGCGCTTGGCGGCCCGTGGTGGGCGCGGCCCGACCGCGCCGGCCTCGCCCGCCGGATGGCGGAGGTCTGCGCCGATATCGGCGTCGCCATCGATCCCGACGCCAAGGTCGGTACGCTGTCACTGGGCGAGCAGCAGCAGGTCGAGATCGTCCGCGCGCTGATGCGCGGCAGCCGGGTGCTGATCCTCGACGAGGCCACCGCCATGCTGACGCCGCAGGGTGCCGAGGACCTCGGCGCGCTGATGGGCCGGCTGGTGAAGCTGGGCATTGCGGTGGTGTTCATCACCCATAAGCTCAACGAGGCGCTCGCCTTCGGCCACCGCATCACCGTGCTGCGGCTCGGCCGCAAGGTCGGCGAGATCGCGCCCGAGCGTCTCGCCGAGCTCGGCCCGGCCGCCGCCACGGCCGAGATCGTCCGGCTGATGTTCGGTGCCGGCGGTGTGGCCGCGCCGCGCCTCGCCCGGGGCAAGGAGCCGCCCCTGCTGGTGATCGCGGGGCTCGCCGTCGACGACCCGGCAGTGCCGGTGGCGGATATCCATCTCGCCGTCGCGCCCGGCGAGATCCTCGGCATCGCCGGCATCGACGGCAACGGCCAGAAGCAGTTCGCCGAAGCCCTTTCCGGTCAGCGTCCGCTCGCCGCCGGCCGGATCCTGCTCGGCGGCGCGGCGCTGGAGCGGCGGGATGTCGGCGCCCGCCGCCGGCTGGGCCTGCGCTATGTCACCGACGACCGGCTCGGCGAGGGAACCGTCGGCAGCTTTCCCATCTCGCTCAACCTGCTGCTGAAGCAGGTCGGCGAACCGCCATTCTGGCGGGGCGGGCTGGACCAGCCGGACGCCATCGCCGCCCATGCCCGTCGCCTTGTCGAGGAGTATGACGTCCGCACCCCCGGCATCGGGACCGCCATCGGCAAGCTGTCCGGCGGCAACGTCCAGAAGGCGCTGCTGGCGCGCGAACTGTCGGGCTCCGCGCGGGCGGTGATCTTCGCCAAGCCGACCTATGGCCTCGACGTCCACAATATCCGCGCCACCCGCCGGCGCATCCGCGAGGCGGCGGATCGCGGGCTGGCGGTCATCCTCATCTCGACCGACCTCGAGGAGGTGCTGGAACTTTCCGACCGCATCGCGGTGATGGCGCGCGGGCGCATCGTCGGTGTGGTGGCGAACGATGAGGCCGCCCGGTCCCGGGTCGGCGAACTGATGAGCGGCGTTGCGGCATGACGGACACCCGGATTTCCGAAAGCGAAGTTGGTGATGCCGTCATTCCCGCTGCGCCCGCGCCGGGAGCGGCGGCGGAATCACCGATGCGGGGTGACGGGGCGGGCGCTCGCGCCCGGGTCGTGCTGATGGCGCTCGGCCCGGTGGTCGGGGCGGTGGTGCTGTCGGGCCTGCTGCTGCTGGCGCTCGGCGTCGACCCCATCACCTATTACGGCTTCGTTCTCGAGCGCGGCCTCGTGAATTCCTATGGCCTTCAGGCGACGCTCACCCGCATGGGGCCGCTGCTGCTGATCGCTGCCGGCCTCATCGTCGCCTTTCGGGCCGGCATCTGGAATCTGGGCGGCGACGGCCAGTTCCTGCTGAGCGCGGTGGTGGTTGCCGCTCTGGCGCCGCTGCTGGCGCCGCATCTGCCGATCTGGCTGGTGCTGCTCGCGGGCCTGATGGTCGGGGCGGCGGTGGGCGCGGCCTGGTCGGTGCTGCCTGCCCTGCTCCGGGCCTATCAGGGTGTGAACGAGATCATCACCACGCTGATGATGACCTTTCTTGGCGTGTCCTTCGCCAATGTGCTGGTGAAGCTCGCCTTCCGCGATCCCGCCACCACCGTGCCGCAGACCCGCACCCTTGCGGTCGCTGACCGGCTGCCCCGCCTGTTCGACACCACCGTGTCGAGCGGCCTGATCCTCGGGCTGGTCGCGATCGTGCTGGTGCATCTGGTCATGACGCGCACCGCCTTCGGGCTGAAGCTGCGCATCGTCGGGGCGAATCCCCGCGCGGCGATCCATGCCGGCCTGCCGGTCCCGCTGCTGACGGTGGCGGTGTTCGCCATTTCCGCGGGGCTGGCGGGGCTGGCGGGGGCGGTCGAAATCCTCGGCGTCCAGGGCAATGTGCGGGCGGACTGGAACCCGGCCTACAGCCTCACCGTCATTCCGCTGGTGTTCCTGGCCCGGTTCAACGGTTTCGCCGCCATCGGCTTCGTCTTCCTGTTCTCGGTGCTGTCGATCGGCGGCGAGAGCGCGGCCCGGCGCACCGGCGTGCCGAATTTCTTCACCCTCGTCGTGGTGGCGATCCTGCTCGTCATGCTCGGCATCGCGGAATATCTCGATCAGCGCCGCCGGGCGGCGGGCGCGTGAGGAAGGCGAAATGTCGGCACTGTTCACCGAAGCCTTCCTCACCGCGCTGGTGCTCGGCGCCCTTACGGCGGGCATTCCCCTCATGCTGGCCGGCCTCGGCGAGCAGATCTCGGAGAAGGCCGGCGTTCTGAACATCGGCATCGAGGGGATGATGCTGGTCGGCGCCTATGTCGGCTTTGTCGTGGCCTACCACACCGGCTCGATCTGGCTCGGCTATCTCGGCGGGGCCGTGGGAGGCATGGCGGTCGCCGTGCCGATGGCGGTGCTCTGCATCCGCATGGGCCTCAGCCAGATCGTCATCGGCATCGCGCTGACGCTGGGCGCAGAGGGGCTCACCGCCCTGCTGCACCATTTCCAGTTCGCCCAGAGCTATCCCCGCCTGCCGGCGGTGGAGACCCTCGCCCTTCCCGGGCTTTCCACGCTGCCGGTGCTGGGGCCGGCGCTGTTCGACCGGCCCGCCATCGTCTATCTCGCGGTGCTGGCGGTGTTCGTCACCGCCTATGTGTTCCGCTCCACCCAGCTCGGCCTCTCGCTGCAGGCGGCCGGCGACAAGCCGGCGGCGCTGGATGCCGCCGGGGTCGACGTGGTGCGGGTGCGCAGCCTCGCGGTGATGGCGACGGGGTTCCTCGCCGGCGTGGGCGGGGCCTTCATGGCCGAGGTCGGCGCCGGCATCTTCGTGCCGTTCATGACCAATGGCGCCGGCTTCATCGGCATCGTCCTTGCCATGCAGGCGCGCGGGCGCCCGCTCTGGGTGCTGTGCGGCGCGCTGCTGTTCGGCGCCTGTCTTTCCGCCACCACGGCGCTGCAGGTCGCCGGCGTCAGCATCCCCACCGATGTGATCCAGATGCTGCCTTTCGCGGCCGTGCTCACGGTGCTGGTGCTGTTCGGCCGCAAGGCCAGCCTGCCGCCGGCGCTCGGCCAGCATTATGTGCGGGGGGCCCGATGATGCCGGTGCCCCCCTGCCCGCTCCGCCGGCACCCGGCTTCAGGCCGCGTCGATCACCGCCATGGCAGCGGCGACTCCCGCGCCGATGTCGACGCGGTGGCCCAGCGCCCCCAGAGCGCCGCCATAGGCCGCCAGCGCCACCACGGCGTGGAGGGGCTGGGCGGTCGGGCCCATATGGCCGATCCGGGTCAGCTTGCCGAGCGTAGCCCCGCGGCCGGAGGACAGCACCACGCCATAGCGCGCGCGCACCAGGGCGCGCAGTTCCGCCTCGTCGATCCCCTCCGGGGTGCGGACGGCGGTGGTGGTCGGCGCGGCGAAGCTCTCCTCCGCCGGCCAGATGGCGAGCCCCATCGCCCGCACACCGGCGCGGCAGGCGCTGGCGGTGAGGGCGTGGCGGGCCCATACCCGCTCCGGCCCTTCAGCGAGATAGAGGTCGAGGGCGGCTTCCAGCCCGTTCACCTCGGCGACGGAGGGCGTGAAGGGGAAGGGCCGCTCGGCGCGCCAGGCCTCCTCCCAGTCCAGAATGCTGAGGATCGAGCCGCGCGGCGCCGTCGGGTTGGCCTTCATCTTCGCCCAGCCGCGCTGCGACACGCCGAGGATGGACAGCCCGGGCGGGCAGCCGAGGCACTTGTTCGGCCCGGTGATGAGGAGGTCCACCTGGGCGCTCTGTGCATCGACCGCCATCCCGCCGAAGGAGGACACGGCGTCGACCAGGAACAGCGCGCCGTGGCGCGCCACCTCCCGGCCGATCTCGGCAAGGGGGTTGATGGTGCCCGACGGGGTGTCGTGGTGGCAGGCGGCGACGATGGTGATGTCGGGCCGCGCCGCCAGCACGCGGGCGACCTCGGCGGGATCGATGACGCGGTCATAGGGAACCGCGAGTTCGACGATGGTGGCACCCGAGCGCGCCGCCCAGCCTTCGAACCCCTTGGAATAGACGCCGTTGACGAGGTTCAACACCACGTCGGAACGGCTGATCAGCGAGGCCGCCGCGGCTTCCAGCCCCAGCACCGGCTCGCCATGGAGGATGACCGGCATGGTGTCGGACTTCACCACCGTGGCGAGCTTCTCCGTCACGCGCTGATAGGTGGCGAGGAAGGCGGGGTCGTAATCGTACAGCACCGTCGAGCCGAGACCGCGCAAGACTGCGGGGTAGGCATCCACCGGGCCGGTGGTGAGGGTGAAGACCGGCATATCGGACGGCGCGTAACGCATGGCTGTGTCCTGACGAGGGGCGGGAAAGCTGCGGTGGCTGGGCGGTTGCCGGCGGAAGGGGTCGACCAAAAATCAACCGTAGCTCATATAATGGTTTCAGACTGGCACCGCCGGAGCCGTCGATCAAGAGAGCTCTCGCGTGACCCGACACCTGATGCCGCGCATGGTTTCGATGTGGCTCAAGGCCCGGCGTCGTCGCTGTCCAGGCCCGTCCGCAGGGCTCGGATCCGGCGGACTGACCCAAGGTCGAAGCGCCGATGTCTCGACCAGAAGGCAACCAATGTTGTAACTGGGACGAGCCATCCACACATGCTCCGGCGAAACTGGCCGGCGATACCCGGGCTCCAGGCGATGGCCAGCCGCCCGGGGCCCACACGAGAACGGAAGCAAGCCCGATGGACGCGATAGCGGACAAGACCGGACGCAAGGCGCGGACCGAAGCGGACGCCGCCGCCGGCACCGCCGGCATCGAGGCCCTGGTGGAATCGATCCGCGGCATCATCGCCCGCACCGGCAGCGTGCCGCCCGAGCGCGTGGTCGCCGAGGAGCTGCGCGTGAAGCGCCACACCCTGCGCCGGGCACTCGGCCTGCTGCGCGCCCGCGGCGAGCTCGAGCCGGCGCGGGCCGGCCGGCGGGCCTCGACCCCGATCGACAGCGGCCGGAGCCTCGTCAATTCCACCAACCCGCTCGAGGTCATGGAACTGCGGCTCATGCTGGAGCCATCGCTGGCGCGGCTGGCGGCGCTGCGGGCCAGTCCGGTCGAGATCGACCGCATCCTGCGCGCTGCCACCACCGCGCCCGGGGCCGACCCGATCGAGGCCGACATGGTGTTCCACAAGGCGATCGCGGCAGGTGCCCGCAACGCGCTGGCCTCGGAGCTCTATGTGCTGCTGCATCGGGTCGCCAATGACGGGCGGCTGCGCTTCACCGACAGCGACGCCACCCTGCTGCCCGAGCGCGTGCGGCTGCGCGACATCGAGCACCGGCAGATCGCCGACGCCATCGCCGCCCGGGATCCGGAAGCGGCAGAGCGCGGCATGTGGCAGCACCTCGCGACGCTGCAGCAGAAGATCATGGGCCGGCTGGCGCCGGCCGGGCTCGGCTGAGCCGGCCTCCCGCAGCTGTCGCCCCCCGCCCGGCCCTGCTCACGGGAGCGGACCGGCCGCGAACGCCCCCTCCTGCCGACGCCAAGCGGAGACGCCCGCCATGACCGCCTATGACGTCCTCATCATCGGCGCCGGTTCCGCTGGCTGCGTGCTGGCGGCGCGGCTGTCGGAGAACCCCGACATCTCCGTCGGACTGGTCGAAGCCGGCGATCATCCCGCCGATCCCGACATCGCGATTCCGCAGAAATGGCCGACCCTGCAGGGCCGCGCCTTCGACTGGGCCTATCGCACGGTGCCGCAGGCCGGCACCGCCGGGCGCGCCCATGCCTGGCCGCGCGGGCGCATCGTGGGCGGATCGAGCTGCCTGCACGCCATGGCCCATGTGCGCGGGCATGCCGATGATTTCGACGCCTGGGCCGTCGCCACCGGCGACCCGCGCTGGTCCCATGCCGGGCTGCTGCCGGGCTTTCGCCGGAGCGAGGCGTTCTCGTGCGGCGGCGATGCCGGTCACGGCGCGGACGGTCCGCTGCCGGTGTGGCTGCCCAATGAGGAACTGAGCCAGGTGGTGCGGGCCTATATGGCGGCGGGCCTCGCGCGCGGCGTTCCCGCCATCGGCGAGCACAATGGCGGCCCGCTCAATGGCGTGGCCGCAAACTCCCTCACCATCCGCGACGGGCGGCGGGTGAGCGCCGCGGATGCTTATCTGGTGCCCGCCCTCGCCCGGCCGAATCTCCATGTGCTCACCGGCGCGCGGGTGCACCGCCTCATCGTCGAGCGTGACCGCATCACCGGCGTCGAGGCCGAGATCGGGGGACGGCCGCAGCGGCTGTTCGCCGGCAGGCTCTGCCTCTGCGCCGGCGCGGTGGGGTCACCGCTGCTGCTGATGCGCTCGGGCATCGGCCCGGCCGAGGAGCTGCAGGCCGCCGGCATCGCCTGCCGTGCCGACATGCCCGATGTCGGCGGCAATCTGCACGATCATCTGCTGACGGCCGGCACGGTGTTTCGTGCCCGCCGGCCGGTGCCGCCGTCGCGGCTGCAGCATTCCGAATCGCTGATGTATCTCAACGCGGACGACCCCACCCGGGCGGCGGGAAAGCCGGACGTGGTGCTGGGCTGCGTCGCCGCCCCCACCGTGTCGGAATGCCTGGAGGCGCCGGCCTATGGCTCGGCCTACACCCTTCTGTCCGGGGTCACGCATCCCACCAGCCGCGGCCGGCTCGGCGTGACCGGGGCGGATCTGGATGCCCCTCCCCGCATCGACCCCGCCTATCTCGCCACGGAGCACGACCGGCGGCTGATGCGCCGGGCCCTCGAACTCGCCCGCGAGATCGGCCACAGCGCCGCGCTGGATGATTGGCGGGCGGAGGAAATTCATCCCGGCGTCGACATCCGCAGCGAAAGCGAGATCGACGCCTTCCTTGCCCGCGCCGTCATCACCCACCACCACCCGGTCGGCACCTGCCGAATGGGAGCGGACGCGGCCAGCGTGGTCGACGCGGAACTCAAGCTGCGCGGCTTCGAGGGGCTGCACATCGTCGACGCCTCGGTGATACCCGCCATCACCTCCGGCCCGGTTCACGCGGCCATCCTGGCCATTGCGGAGACCTTCGCCATGACGGCCGCCGCCACGCCGCATGAAGGCGTGCCGGCGTGAGAGGGTCGCCGGCGGTTCAGCCCTTCGGCTGCGGCGTGTAGATCGAGGCGACCACCCTCTCGCCGCGGGCGATTTCCTGAAGAGCGCGGCTGTCCCGAACGACAAGGAGCGAATCCGCGCCGAAGCCGATCAGGCCATCCCGCCTGAAGCGGCTCATGCAGCGGCTGACGGTTTCCAGCGTGAGGCCGAGCCAGTCGGCCAGATCGGCCCGGCTGAGATAAAGCGGAAAGCTCGCGCCGTCGCCCGGTTCGTCCTGAGTCGGGGCGGCGAACTGCTGATGCAGGTCGAGCAGGGCGGCGGCCACCCTTTCGGAGGCACGCTGCTTGCCGAGGCGGGACAGATGTCCCAGCGCCCGTGCGAGCAGGACATCGCGGTTCTCCGCCGCCAGCCGCTTCACGACCACCGGCCGGTCCTCGATCGGCTCCAGCCGCGTCGGCGCGAGCGCCATGGCCTCGCACTGCAGGCGATCGGCGACGGCACGCTCCAACAGGCGACCCGGCCCCAATATATCGAGGATCTGCCGCCGCTCGCTGTCCAGCCGATGAAACAGCACGAGGCAGCCTTCCCGCAAACGGTAGAGCTGCTCGCGTCGGAGGGTGTGGACCGGGAAAGGCGCATGGGCGCCGATATAGTCCGGAGGCCCACCATAGGGGTGATGCGGGAACGCGAGGACGCGCTCACGGACGGCGTCGATCCCACGATCGGCGATCGCTGACGTTGAGAACATGTTGAGAGTCCGACATCGGCAGGTGCGGCGCTCGAGGGCTCGCGACCCGCATTCACAGGAAACCACGGGCTGACGCCCGCCATGGATCACGCGTCGATGTCGGCAAAGGGTGGTGCGCGTGGCGCTGCCGGCGAGCGCGGGGCGACACCGAGGCGGACATTGTCTTCCGGGATCGGCTCGACCCGGCGGCGGTAGTCCGCAGAACGGTAGACCGCGTTCGACGGCGCCAGCAGGGCCGGAGCAGCCGTGAGGCGGCAGGCTTCGCAGCCGGACCGGTGCTTCACCTTGGCAGGATCACCCGACTCGCCGCTATCGGTCAGACAGATCACCGGGAGGCTTCCGTCCGGCAGCGCATAGTCCGACAGGTCGAACAGGTCGCTGCCCTGGGAAGCGGCAAGGCGGATCGTGGGCGGCTGGTGGACCGACGCCACAAGCAGCATCGCGCACGCGCAGAGCATGTGCAGCCAGAGCGTCATCCGCCCCGGGATGCGCCTATCGAGCGCGGCTATGGCTTTCCAATCGGAACGCACGGGGGTATGGCTCCACAGACCTACATCCTACGCGGCGATACCGGCGGCGAAAACGGGACAATACGTCCCAATGCCGCCATCGTCGCATCGCGAGGCCCAGCCACGAGGCGGCAGGCTGAAGACGCCAAAACGCCGTCTGCAGGCCGGATCAACCCCGCGCGACCGGGGGCGAGAGCGGCTGCCCTCAGGCCATGGTCGGTCCTTGGCCTGTCGCCGAACGCGCCGGCAGATGCTCCTGCAAGCAGGCCAGAAAGGCGCGCAGAGCCGGGTTGGCCCGGCGGTTTTCCGGCCACACCGCCGTGATGTTGTGCCGCTCGACGGTATAATCGGACAGTACCGGCACCAGATCGCCCCGCGCCACATGGGGCGCCGCGACGAAGTCCGCGCAGATGCCGATGCCCCCGCCCGCCACCAGCACCGCGATCAGGGCCTCGCTGGCGTCCACCGTGACGCCCGACGGCGGGACGATCTCGATCTCGCGCTCGCCGACACGGAAGGGCCACCGCAGGAACTGCCCGCTGCTCTGATAGCGCAGCGTGACGGTGCTGTGGCCCGCCAGCTCGTCCGGAACCACCGGCGAGCCGTGTTCCGCCAGATAGGACGGCGCGGCGAAACAGCCGAGGTGATGGGGCGAAAGCCGGCGCGACAGAAACTGCGAGTCAGGCAGATCCCCGATCCGCACGGCGAGATCGAAACCTTGCCCGATAATGTCGACGAACCGGTCGTTCAGCCGCAGATCCACCGTCACCTTGGGATGGCGGGAACGAAATGCCGGCAGCACCGGCGCGATCACGTGGATGCCGATCGGCAGGGAAGCGGCGATGCGCAGGGTGCCGGCGGGCTCGGCGCGAGCCGATCTGGCGATCTGCTCGATGTCCTCCGCCTCGCGCAGAAGGCGGAGCGCGCGCTGGTGCAGCTCGCGCCCCTCCGGCGTGAGGGTCAGCGACCGGGTGGTGCGGGCGATCAGGGACAGGCCGAGCGACTGCTCCAGCCGCTGAACGCTCTTGCTCACCGCCGACGGCGACACCCCAAGCGAGCGGGCCGCCGCCGTGAAGCTGCCCAGCGACCCCACCCGGGCGAAGGCGAGAAGCCCCGTCAGCCGCTCAAGAGCGATTTGTTCCTTCATGGCAATAGTAAATCGAAGTTCGGCGCCATTATCAATTCAGCCTGCTCGGACGACCTTCGGCGGGACGGTTTCGAGGGAGCAGACCATGCGATCGATGATGAAGGCTGTCCGGCTGCACGGCTTCGGCGGTCCCGACGTGCTGAGCTATGAGGAGGCGCCGCTCCCCAGGCTGACGGGCGGCGACGTGCTGGTTCGGGTCTGCGCGGTGGGGCTCAATCCGCCGGACTGGTATCTGCGCGCGGGTTATCGCTCGCTTCCCCCGGAGTGGTGACCGAACCCAGCCTTCCCGCTGATCCTCGGTTCGGACATCTCCGGCGTGGTGGAGGCCGTGGCCGAGGGCGTCGACGATTTCGCCGTCGGGGACGAGGTCTATGCCCTGGTGCGCTTTCCCGCGCGGGTCATGGAGGGCAGCGGGGCCTATGCGGAATATGTCAGCGTGCCGGCCTCTGACCTGGCGCTCAAGCCGGCCGGCATCGACCATTTGCACGCCGCCGCGGCGCCCATGTCGCTGCTCACCGCGTGGCAGTTCCTGGTCGAGCTTGGCCATGATAAGCCGAATCCGTTCCAGCCCTTCGCGCATGTGCCGGTGCCGCTTGAGGGCAAAACGGTGCTGGTCAATGGCGCCGCGGGCGGCGTCGGTCATCTCGCCGTGCAGCTGGCAAAGTGGAAGGGGGCCGGCGTCGTCGCCGTCGCCTCGGCGCGAAGCGCGGCGCTGTTAAGCGAGCTTGGGGCGGATCACGTATTCGACCGCGCCCGTGGCGCCGCGGAAGACGCCGTGCGCCAGGCGGACCTCGTGCTGGACACAGTGGGCGGGCCTGAGACCGGCCGGTTTCTGCGCAGCCTCAAGCGGGGCGGCGCGCTGTTTCCGGTCTATCCGCTCGGCTTCACCGGTCATGAGGAAGCCGCCGATCGCGGCATCACGGTCTCCACCACCCAGGTGAGATCGAGCGGCGCCCAGCTGGCGGCGGTCGCGCCGCTGCTCGCCGACGGCACGCTGCGCGTCGTCATCGACAGCGTCTTTCCGCTGGCCGACGCGGCACATGCGCATGAACGCGCCGCACGCGGCGGCATCCAGGGCAAGATCGTGCTGGAGGTGGCATAGCCACCCGCAGGACCTCAGCCGCGACCTTGGCCGAGACGGCGCTAAGCCTCAGGGCTTCAGGACCACCTTGATGCAGCCGTCGTGCTTGTCGCGGAAGGTCTTGTAGAGGTCGGGACCCTCCTCAAGCGACGCCCGGTGGGTGATGACGAAGGACGGGTCGATCTCGCCCTTCTGGATGCGGTCGAGCAGCATCGGGAGATAGCGCTGCACGGGGGTCTGCGCCATGCGGAAGCCCAGGCCGCGGTTGATCGCCGAGCCCATCGGCACCTTGTCGAGAAAGCCGCCATAGACGCCGACGATGGAGACCGTGCCGAAATTGCGGCAGCAATGGATCGCCTGGCGCAGCACATGCGGGCGATCGGTGCCCATGAACAGCGCCGTCTTCACCCGGTCGACCACGGAATCCGCGCTCGCCATGGCGTCCGCCTCGGTGCCGACGGCGTCGATGCAGCCATCCGCGCCCCGCTTGCCGGTCAGCTCCATGATGCGGTCATAGACATCCTCTTCGCGGAAATCGAGGGTGAGGGCACCGCCCGCCCGCGCCAGGGCGAGCCGCTCCGGCACGGTGTCGATGGCGATCACGCGCTCGGCGCCGAGCAGGAAGGCCGAGCGGATCGCCATCTGCCCCACCGGGCCGCAGCCCCAGATGGCGATGGTGTCGCCGGGCTGGATGTCGCAGAATTCGGCGGCCATATAGCCGGTGGGGAAGATGTCCGACAGGAAGAGAACCTGCTCGTCGGTCATCCCGTCCGGCACCTTGATGGGCCCGACATCGGCGTAGGGCACCCGCAGATATTCCGCCTGCCCGCCGGCATAGCCGCCGAGCAGATGCGAGTAGCCGAATAGCCCGCCCGGGGAACTGCCCCACAGCTTGGCCGCCTTCTCCCGGTCCGGGTTGGTCCGCTCGCAGGCCGAGAAATAGCCACGGGTGCAGAAGAAGCATTCGCCGCAGGAGATGGTGAAGGGCACGACGACCCGGTCGCCCACCTTCAGCGTGCTGTTCTGGGCGCCGACCTCGACGACCTCGCCCATGGTTTCATGGCCGAGCACATCGCCATGCTCCATGCCGGGAATGATGCCGCCATAGATATGCAGGTCCGAGCCGCAGATCGCGCAGGCCGTGACCCGGATGATGGCGTCGCGGCCGTCTTCGATCTTGGGATCGGGCACGCTTTCGCAGCGAATGTCGCCCTTGCCGTGCCAGGTCAGCGCCTTCATGGAGAACTCCTCGGATCCGTGCGGCGGGGAATTCCACCAATGCGCCGCGCGGACGCATGTTCCGCAGCGAAATGGCCGCGTTTGCCGGGGAGACGAGCCGGAAGGTAGGCAGGGACGGGATTTTCGGCGGGACGGAAATGGCGGAAGCGGTGGGATTCGAACCCACGGTACGGTTGCCCGTACGCCAGTTTTCAAGACTGGAGCCTTAAACCACTCGGCCACACTTCCCTGCGCACCTTGTTCCCAAAGCCGCCGCGCTTTGCAAGAGGAACCTCGACCTAGGAATGTGCGCCTAGGATCGTCTACCTAGGACTCCCGCCCCTTCCCGCGTCCGGGCCGGGGTCGCCTTGGGGCGAGATAGGTCTTCGGGCGAGAGGGCTCTTGGGGTGTCGTGGCGCCTCGGGGTGAGGGGCCGGATCTGGCGGTGACCTGGATCAAGGCCGGTTCCGGCTTCCGCAGGCAAGATGCCACCATGCCATCGCGGAGCCCGCCCTGGGTTGCCCAGGGCTGTTGCCAGCAAGCTTCGGCGGAGCCCGGAGCCGGCGGGGAAGCGCGGTGGAGAAACAGGTGTGAGGAGGCACGGATGTCGCTAAGCCACGACGTGACCAGCTATCTCATCGACGCCGCCCAGCGCCAGGTGCTGTTCCTCGACATTCTGAGGGAGCGCGGCGAGAACTACATCGCGCATCAGGCGATGACCGTGCCGCATGTGCTGGGTTTCGAGCGCGAGCTGGTGCTGGATGGCCGCACCCTGCCCCGCCCGGTCAATTACGGCATCGTCCGCATCCTGCCGCCCGAGGGGGTGGTGATCGAAGAGGCGGCCCGCCCCTTCATCGTGATCGATCCCCGCGCCGGCCACGGGCCGGGCATCGGCGGCATGAAGCCCGACAGCGAGATCGGGGCGGCGCTGGCGGCAGGACACCCGTGCTATTTCGTCGGCTTCACCCCGACCCCCATGCCGGGCCAGACCATTGCCGATGTCGCGGCGGCCGAGGCCGCCTTCATCGCCGAGGTCGCCCGTCGGCATCCCTCGGCGCCACGGCCCTGCGTCATCGGCAATTGCCAGGCGGGCTGGGCGGTGATGGGCCTTGCCGCGGTGGAGCCCGGGCTGATGGGGCCGATCCTGGTGGCGGGCTCGCCGCTGTCCTATTGGGCCGGCCGCGACGATCTCAACCCGATGCGCTACTCCGCCGGGCCGCTTGGCGGCACCTGGGCCGCCTCCTTCGCGGCCGACCTTGGTGGCGGCCTGTTCGACGGCGCCTACCTCGTGCAGAACTTCGAGAGCCTCAACCCGGCCAACACCTTCTGGACCAAGCTCTACAATGTCTGGGCCAAGGTCGACACCGAGCGCGAACGCTTCCTTGCCTTCGAGACCTGGTGGGGCGGGCATGTCCTGCTGACGCGCGAAGAGATCGAGTTCATCACCGAGCAGTTGTTCGTGGGCAACCGGCTCACCGCCGGTGGCATCCGGCAGGCTTCCGGCGAACCGGTCGATCTGCGCGAGGTGGATTCGCCCGTCGTGGTGTTCTGCTCCTGGGGCGACAACATCACGCCGCCGCAGCAGGCGCTCGGCTGGATCACCGATCTCTATGGCAGCGACGCCGAGCTGATGCTGCGGGAGCGGACCATCGTCTACTGCATCCATCCCGATGTCGGCCATCTCGGCATCTTCGTATCGGGCGCGGTGGCGAAGAAGGAGCATAGCGAGTTCAGCAGCCACATCGACCTGATCGACGTGCTGCCGCCCGGCCTGTGGGAAATCGTGCTGACGCCCCGCAGCCCGGACGACGCCCATGCCGACCTGCTCACCGGCGGGTTCATCGCCCGGTTCGAGGCGCGCGGGCTCGACGACATCCGCGCGCTCGGGCTCAATTCGGTCGAGGAGGACCGGCGCTTCGCCGCGCTGGCGGCCGCCTCCGAGCTTGCCGCCGGGTTCTACAAGAGCTGGACCCGGCCCATCGTCGAGGCGCTGGTGACGCCGGCCCTGGCAACGCTGGGGCGGCGGCTGCACCCCAGCCGGGTGCAGTTCGAGGCCTTTGCCAACGCCAATCCCGCCATGACGCCGATCCGGCAGGCGGCGGAGATCGTGCGCGAGCACCGGCATCCGGCGTCGCCGGACAATCCGTTCCTTGCCTGGCAGGCGATCGTCTCGGGCAATATCGCCGCCTCGCTCGAGCTCTACCGGCATGTGCGCGACGACGCGGTGGCGGCCGGTTTCAAGGCGGTGTACGGCCAGCCCTGGCTGCAGGCGGCGCTCGGTGTCGACGCGGACGATCCGCGCGGGCTGGCGGCACGGCGCTGGACCGAGCAGGAGATGGCGGCGCGTCGCGACGGGCTCGCCGCCGAAGCGCGCGACCTGACCCCGCGCACCGCGGCGCTGCGGGCGATGCTGTACATCCTCGCCGGGCAGCAGCGCGTGGACGAGCGGGTGTTCGCCGTGCTGCGCAACCTGCACCGCGATCGGCCGGAATTTCGCGACGCCACCCTTGCCGGTTTCAAGGACAATGTGCGGCGACAGTCGCTCATGCTGCGGCTGGACCGTGCGGCGGCGGTGGCGGACGTCGCCCGGGTGCTGGCGAGCGAACCTCCGGCTATCGGCATCGAGGAGCTGAGAGCGATCGTGACGGCGCCCGGCCCTCTGGAAGGCGAAGCGCTGGCGCGCTTCGAGCAGGTGGCCGGGATGTATCCCCGTGGCCCGATCCTGTCCGTCGTGGCCGGGGCCGCCTAGAGCGTATCCGGTGAACCCACCTTCACCGGATACGCTCCCGGTTAGTGTTCTGCCGCATTTTCCTCACGCGAACCGGAATCCACTTCGCTCGAAAATGCCCCCCGCTGGTAATGCGTTGTGTCAAACGACGCGGTCAACCCTTTGATATAACATGTTCCGCCGCTGCGGGCGTCTCCCGCCGGCGGTAAACTTCCCTAATCGCCCGGCCCTGCTCCCCCTGCTGCAGCGAGATGCCATGCCCACGTCCGCTCCCCGGCTGCCCCACGACAAATATGAGGCGCTGATCGCCCGCGCCCGGCAAATGCCGCCGACACCCACGGTGGTGGCCCACCCCTGCGACGAGGCTTCCCTGCGCGGGGCCTGCGAAGCCGCCGAACAGGGCCTCATCGAGCCGATCCTCGTGGGCCCGCTCGCCCGCATGCGGGCCGCGGCGGAGGCGGCGGCGCTCGATATCGGGCGCTTCGAGCAGGTCGATGCCGCCCACAGCGTCGACTCCGCGGCGGCGGCGGTCGGGCTGGTGCGGGCGGGCCGGGCCGCGCTGCTGATGAAGGGCAGCCTTCATACCGACGAGGTGCTGGCGCAGGTAACGGCAAGGGACACCGGGCTGCGCACCGGCCGGCGCATCAGCCATGTCTTCGTCATGGATGTGCCGGCCTACCCGACGACGCTGTTTATCACCGACGCGGCGGTGAACATCTTCCCCGACCTCGCGGACAAGCGTGACATCATCCAGAACGCCATCGACCTGCATGTCGGGCTCGGGCTCGGCACGCCGCGCGTGGCGATCCTGTCCGCCGTGGAGACCGTGACGCAGAAAATCCCCAGCACGATCGAGGCCGCCGCGCTCTGCAAGATGGCGGATCGCGGCCAGATCAGCGGCGGCCTGCTGGAAGGGCCGCTGGCGCTGGACAACGCCATCAACGAGGAGGCGGCGCGGATCAAGGGTATCGTCTCGCCCGTCGCCGGGCGGGCGCAGATCCTGGTCGCGCCAGACCTCGAGGCCGGCAACATGCTCGCCAAGAACCTCACCTTCCTCGCCGGCGCGGATGCCGCGGGCATCGTGCTCGGCGCGCGGGTGCCGCTCATCCTCACGAGCCGGGCCGACAATCTGCGGACCCGCCTCGCCTCCTGCGCGGTGGCGGCGCTCTATGCGCAGAGCCTCGCTCTCGGGCATCCTCTGGGCCATTGAGGGCGGAGAGAGGCTATGGGCGACAGCATTCTGGTCATCAATGCCGGCAGTTCGAGCATCAAGTTCAAGCTTTACGGCATCGCCGGCGACGAGCTGGCGCCGGTCTTCGGCGGGCAGTTCGACGGCATCGGCAGCCGGCCGCGGCTGCGGGTGAGCGACCGGGAGGGCCGCGAGCTGGCGGATCGGCGCTATTCCGCCGAGGAGGTCGCCTCCACCGCGGCGGCGCAGACCGTGGTGGCCGACTGGCTGAAGGACAACCTCGGCGACGCCCGCGTCGTCGCCGTCGGCCATCGCGTGGTCCATGGCGGGCTGATCTACGCCCAGCCGGTGCGGGTAGATGCCGCGGTGCTGGCGACTCTGGAGAGCTTCATCCCGCTGGCCCCGCTGCACCAGCTCAGCAATCTCGACCCCATCCGGGTGCTGATGGAGCGGCGGCCGGACCTGCCGCAGGTCGCCTGCTTCGACACCGCGTTCCACCGCGACCATCCCGAGCGCTCGGACCGCTTCGCCCTGCCCCGCGCGCTCTATGACGAGGGCGTGCGGCGCTACGGCTTTCACGGGCTGTCCTATGAATATGTCAGCGCCGCGCTCCACCGCATGGCGCCCGAGCTCGCCGATGGGCGGGTGGTGATCTGTCATCTCGGGTCCGGCGCCTCGGCCTGCGCCCTGCGCGGCGGCCGCAGCATCGAGACCACCATGGGCTTCACCGCGCTGGACGGTCTGCCGATGGGAACCCGGTCGGGAACGCTGGACCCTGGCGTCATCCTCCACCTCATCGAACAGAAGGGAATGACCGCGCACGAGGTCGGCACCATGCTCTACCGCGAGAGCGGGCTGCTCGGCCTTTCCGGAATCAGCAACGACGTCAGGGAGTTGCTGGCGAGCGCGGACCCCCGCGCGGCGATCGCGATCGACATCTTCTGCCACCGGGTGGCGCAGGCGGTCGCCGCGCTGGCGGTCTCGATCGGCGGCCTCGACGCCCTCGTCTTCACCGCCGGCATCGGCGAGCACGCGCCGGATATCCGCGCCCGCGTGGTGGCGGCGCTTGGCTGGGCCGGTCTGGCGCTCGATCCCGCCGCGAATGCTCGCTCCGCCACCCAGATCGACGACGCCCGCAGCCGGGCCGCCATCTATGTCGTGCCCACGGACGAGGAACGCATGATCGGCCTTCACACGCTGCGGCTGCTGCAGCGGGAGGGGGCGCTCGGCGGAGCGGAGCCGGAAGGACATCGCGCATGAACATCCCCGATCTGTCGCCCGGCCAGGCCCTGCTGGGGCAGCGCGTGCTGGTGCTCGGCATCGCCAACGAGCATTCCATCGCCTATGGCTGCGCCAAGGCGTTCCGGGCGCTGGGGGCCGACCTCGCCCTCACCTATCTCAATGAGAAGGCCCGCCCCCATGTCGAGCCGCTGGCGCAGGAACTGGGGGCCGAGATCGTCCTGCCCTGCGATGTCGGCGCGCCCGGCAGCCTGGAGGCGGTGTTTGAGGTCATCGCGTCGCGATGGGGCCGGCTCGATATCGGTCTGCACAGCATAGCCTTCGCCCCGAAGGACGATCTTCAGGGACGGCTGGTGGATTCCTCGGCGGAGGGCTTCGCCCGCGCCATGGACATTTCCTGCCACTCCTTCATCCGCATGGCCCGCCTCGCCGAGCCGTTGATGAGCGAGGGCGGCACGCTGATCGCGATGAGCTATCACGGTGCCGCCAAGGTGGTGCCGAACTACAACCTGATGGGGCCGGTCAAGGCGGCACTGGAATGCGCGGTGCGCTATCTCGCCTATGAACTCGGCCCCCGGGATATCCGGGTTCATGCCGTCTCCCCCGGTCCCCTGAAGACCCGGGCGGCTTCGGGGCTGAAGGATTTCGACGAATTGCTGGCGGAGGCGAGCCAGCGCGCCCCGATCGGCGAGCTGGTGGACATCCAGGATGTCGGCCTCACCACTGCCTTCCTCGCCACGCCCTATGCCCGCCGCCTCACCGGCATGACGGTGTATGTCGATGGCGGTCTCAGCATCATGGGGTGAGCGTCTTCAGTCGATGATCGAGACGGTCGCGGTCAGGCCGGCGACGAGGCGCAGCTCCGGCGGCACGTCGTCGAGCGTGATGCGCACCGGCACACGCTGGGCGAGCCGCACCCAGGAAAAGGTCGGGTTGACATTGGCGAGCAGCCCGCCGCCGTCGGAACGCTCACGATCCTCGATGCCGGCGGCGACGCTTTCCACCCGCCCGCGGAGGTCGCGGCTCTGCCCCATCAGCCGGATGGAAACGGCATCGCCGACCTTGATCCGGGCCAGCTTGGTCTCTTCGAAATAGCCCTCGATGCGCAGGGAGTCGGTATCCACCAGCGCGATCTTGGCCGCCCCCTGGGCGACATAGTCGCCGGGCTGGAGGCCGAGATTGGTGACGACGCCATTGACCGGTGCCTTGACCTCCACCCGGTCCAGATTGAGACGGGCAAGGTCGCGATCGGCCACCGCCTGGCGATAGGCGGCGGCAGCGGCGGCCTCATCGGTGCGCGCCTGCTCGGCCTTCTGCTGCGAGACCACCTCGGTGAGCTTGTCGTAGCGGGCGCGGTCCCGGCTGGCCTGATCCAGCGTCGCCTTCTTCTGCTCCACCACCGCCTCCGCCTGTTCGAGCGCGATGGCGTAGCGGGCGGGGTCGATGCGGAAGAGGAGGTCGCCCTTGCGCACGGTCTCATTGTCGCGGACCAGAACCTCGCTGACGAAACCGGAGACATCGGGCGCGATGCCGACCACGTCGGCGCGAACCTTGGCGTCGCGGGTCCAGGGGTCGTCCATGTAGTGCCGCCACAGCCCGCGGCCGACCAGCACGGCGGCCGCGACGAGCGCGAGCGTCACGGCGACGCGGAACAGGGAACGCAGCGATATCGTCATGGCAACCACCAGCGGAGCAGCGCAAACAGAGCGCCGAGAAGAACGACGTAAAGAGCGGCGTCGAACAAGCCGCGATGCCACACCAGCGCATAGGCGCCGCTCCAGGCGAGCAGCCGCCGGGCCAGCAGGCTGACCGGCAGCGCCAGCAGCATCAGCGCGAGAAGTTCCGGCACATAGACGCCGTAGATATCGAGATCGGCGGACATGCTGCTACTCCGCCGCCATCGGCCAGGGCGCCGGCGCGCGCGCGAGGGACGGCGGCGCGGCCTCGGGGAAGAACACCCGGCGCAGCCCGACCAGCGCATCCACAGCGCGGCGTCCCTGAGGCACGGCGAGCGTGCCGCGCAGAGCCCGGTCAATGGCGGCCCGCAGCGTCTCGGGCGGGGTGATCGCCGCGCCGCTCGCCCGCTGCGCCGCGTAGAGCCGGGAGACCGCCTCCAGCACCGCATCCGTGAGCCCGGCAGCAGCCCCGAGCGCCGGCCGGGCGCGCTGGAGTTCGACGATGTTGAAGCCGACGCGAACCTCGGCAAAGCCATCGACATTCGCCAGAACCCGATCGTCCAGCGAGCCGAGGCGCGGAACGAGCTGGCCCAGCCGATCAAGGCTGCGGCCGGCAAGGCGATCGGGGTCGGCGCGCCGGTTGCCCGCCGCGATGTCCGCCAGATCGGTCCAGCCGGCGTGGAGCAGACGGCGCGCCGCCCATGCCGAGCCGAAGGGCCGCGTGACGGTTGCCCATGCCAGCGCAAAGCCGATGCCGGCGGCGGAGGCGAGCCCATCATTGGCGAAGCTGGCGAAATCCGCGCTGTAGCGGTTCTGCAACGCCACGAAGGACGCGACATTCACCGCGACCAGCAGGCCGGTCATGGCGTGAGCGGGTCGGGTCATCATCAGCCCGAGCGCGAGGAAGGCGGGCGCAAGGACCAGCACCAGCATCTCGAAGGACTGCACGGCGGGCAGGATCACGAAGAGATAGAGCGCGGCGATCAGTATGGCGATGACGGTCAGCACCAGCATGGAGCGGATCTTCGGCGCGGGCTGATCGAGCCCGGCGAAGAAGGAGCCGGCCACCGCCGCCATCATCACGAATCCGGCCCCGGCGCTCCAGCCCGCCCCGATCCAGACAGCGCTGGCCGCCACGACCGACAGCGCGACCGACGCCGCTGAAAACAGCAGCAGACCATGATCGTGATGGCGGGTGACGGGAAGGATGCGGCGCGCGACGAAGACCGGGCGCCAGTGCGTGCCGCCCTCGCCGCCGGCGATCACGCGCTGCAGCGCCACGCAGTCCTGCCACAGCTCGACGATCTCGCGCAGGCGCCCGAGGCCGCTGGACAGGACCAGCGCGTGCCAGTCGGTCCGCGCCCCAGGGTCGAGCCGCTCGATGCGGGTAAGCAGCCGCGCGCCTTCGCCGACGTCGCAATGCGCGCCCGCTACGATCCACGCCGCCACAGCCTGCAGCGTGGCCTCCAGCTCGTGCGGGAGCGGTTGGCCGGCCTCCTTCAGGGCGTGGAGCCGGTCGGCGAGGGAGGAGAACAGCGGCAGCAGCATCAGCAGCCGGGCGCGCAGTTCCCGGGCGTGGCGGGCGATGTCGCGGGCGCCCGCATCATAGGCGAGCTGGCTGATGACCAGATCGAGCCCGGCGATGTCGGTGGCCAGTTTCTGCCGCCGAAGTGGCGTTGCCGGAAGCGCGCCCTCCCCGCGCAGGATCTCGTCGGCCCAGGAGGCGGCATCGTCGATCAGGCCGGCCAGCCGGCCCGACAGGCCAGGCCCGAGGCTGGTGGGAAACAGCACGGTGCCAACGAGGCCGGCGCAGGTGATGCCCAGCAGGATTTCCTCGCTGCGCGCGAGCGCGGTGTCGAAAATGGCGTCGGGCGCCCCGACATCCGGGAGGGCAATGAGCGCCAGGCTGTAGCCGGCCAGCATGAACACATAGCTGCGGGGCGTGCGATCCAGCAGCGAGACATAGAGCAGCGAGCCGGTCCACAGCGCCACGGCGAGCACCAGCAGTTCCGGTGAATCGATGAGCAAGGGCACCAGCACCACGGCGGCGACTGCGCCGATGACGGTGCCCAGCGCACGGTACAGCGCCTTGGAGCTCGTGGCGCCGGCAAGCGGGCTGGACACGATGTAGACGGCGGTGACCGCCCAGTAAGGCCGGGGCAGGTCGAAAGCCAGCGCGATGTAAAGGGCGAGCATCGCAGCAAGGAAGGCCTTGCCGGAAAACAGCCAATCCCGCCAGGAGGGAAGGGTCACGACGTCGCCTCCTCCGCGGCGGCGCGCGCCGCCTCCTCGTTGAACAAGCGCAGCACCCGCAGCGCGGCGGCAAGGTCCTCGGCGCTGACATCGGCCAGCACGCGCGCCCGGGTCTCGGCCAGCACGGCCTCGATCTCGCCGGCGCGTTCGCGGCCGCTGCCGGTCAGCCACACCGTCTTGGCACGGCGGTCGGTCGGGTCGTCCCGGCGCTCGATGAGACCGGCGGTTGCAAGCTGGTCCAGCAGCCGCACCAGCGAAGGGCCCTCGATGCCGACATGATGGGCCAGCGTGACCTGTCGCACGCCGCCGCCGAGCCGGCCTATCCAGACCAGCGGGGCCGCGCAGGCCTCGGAAATGTCGAGCTGCTGCAGCGCGCGCTCGGCGGTGCGGCGCCACTGGCGGCCCGCCTGAAGCAGCTCCGCGGAAACGGCGGCGCGAAGTTTGGCGAGATCGTTCATGCACAAATAAATAGGAAACGAATTATAAGTCGTCAATAGAAAGGCGCGCCGTGGTGTCCACGGCCTGCGACGTCACCTCAGTCCGGTTGGGGACGCCGTCTCGGCGAGGTGGAGCAGGCGCCCGAGTGCTTCGACATCGCCGAGGGCGGCCGCCTTTTCGCGGGCGGTGAGGCTCGCCAGCGCCGACGCCAGATCGCCGGCGTCGGCAACCTTGGCGCGGGCCACCAGACGCTCCGGGTGATGGTCGCCGGCTTGACGTTCGCCGCCATTCGGCAGCATCGCCACATGCGCCTCCCGGAGCGTCGGCGAGGCGGCGAGCCGCGCGACGGCTTCCAGCTGCTCGCCCTCGGCGGCACGTTCATGCTGCAAGGCATGGGCCCGGCGCAACACGGGCGGAGGCGCGCGCTCCTCGGGAATGGCGAGAATGCCCAGCCTGCGCAGCAGCTCCGCCCGCCGCGAGGTGCCATGCACCAGCGGCACCGCCAGCAGCAGCCCGAGAACGACCGGCGTCATCCAGAGGAACAGCGGCAGCGAGATGGCGAAGGCCGCGGTGCCGAGCACGATGCCAAACAGCGTGTGTGGCAGGAAGTGCCACAGCGTCTGGCGAAATGGCACGCTGCCGTCGCCACGGCGCTGCGGCGCCCAGCCGCCGTCGCGTCCGGCAAGGATCGTGACCACCGCGCCCGATTGCGCAATCATCATCACCGGGGCGGCAAGGCCGGCGATGAGGGTTTCCGTAAGCACGCCGATCAGCGCCGCCACCCCGCCGCCGAAGCCGCGCCGCGCCGTGCTGTCCCGCAGCACCAGCAGGTAGGCAAACAGCTTGGGCAGCAGCAGCACCGCCATGGTGCCGATGAACACCCAGGCCGCCCGCACCGGGTCCTGCGCCGGCCAGGTCGGAAACAGCGCGAAGCCCTGCGGGAAATAGTCCGGCGGCACGAAGCGCGCCTGCAGCGCGGTGAGCAAGCCCGCCACCAGCATCAACAGCCAGAGCGGGGCGGTGATATAGGAGCCGATCCCCGTCAGCAGGTGCAGCCGGCTGACGGGGTGCAGGCCCCGGCCCGGCAGAACGGCGGCATGCTGGAGATTGCCCTGGCACCAGCGACGGTCGCGTACCGCAAGGTCGGTGAGGGAGGGCGGCGCCTCCTCATAGCTGCCCTCCAGCCACGGCACCATATGCACGGCCCAGCCCCCGCGCCGGATGAGCGCGGCTTCCACGAAGTCGTGGCTGAGGATGTGGCCGCCGAAGGGTTTGGGCCCATGCAGATGCGGCAGCCCCGCGCATTCGGCAAAGGCGCGGGTACGGATGATGGCGTTGTGGCCCCAGTAATTGCTGTCCGGCCCATGCCACCAGGCAAGGCCCTGCGCGATGAGGGGGCCATACATGCGCCCGGCGAACTGCTGCAGGCGGGCGAACAGGCTGTGTCCGCCGACGATGACCGGCAGCGTCTGGATCAGCCCCACCTGCGGATGGCGTTCCATCGCGGCGGCTATGCGCAGGATGCAGGAGCCGGTCATCAGGCTGTCGGCGTCCAGCACCAGCATGGCCTCGTAGGCGCCTCCGAAGCTCGTCACCCACTCCGCGATATTACCGGCCTTGCGATCGATGTTGCGCGGGCGGCGGCGATAGAAGATGCGGTCGCTGCCGGTGCGGGCCCTGAGATCGAGGAACGCCGCCTCCTCCGCGATCCAGATGTCGGGATCGGTCGTGTCGCTCAGTATGAAGACGTCGAAACGGTCTATGGCGCCGGTTTCCGCCAGCGATTCCCACGTCGCCTGCAGGCCGGCAAAGACGCGGGCGGGCGACTCGTTATAGGTCGGCATCAGCAGCGCGACGCGCATCGAGAGCGGGGGAAGCGGGTCGGAAGCCTCGATCCCCAGCGACCGGCTGCGGCCGACCATGGCGGCCACGCCGCCGACGGCATTGGTGAAGGAAAAGCCGATCCACGCGAACAGCACGACGAAAAGGCCGAGCACGAGACCCTCGAGCCCGGTGAGCCCGCCAACCTCCAGCACCGCGTACATCTCATAAGCGGCAATGGCGGTGAGCACCGCCGCACCGCCAATGACGAACAGACGGCGCAGCAGCAGCACCGCGGAGAAGCCGAGCCGCTTCGCGCCAGGCGCGGACGCCAGCGACTGGACGGGCATGGCGAGCGGCGCCGGCGGCGGCAGGGCCGGCGCGTCCTGTGCGGGGGCGGCGCCGAGGTGCAGCCCCGCGGTCACGGCGTCCATCGGTAGATCCACGTCTCGGTGAGACGCTGTTCGCCGCGCACGACATTGGCCCGCAATTCCGCGATGTCAGCGCCCTTCGGCTCGAACACGAAGGAAAGGCGCAGCCCGCTAATATCCGGGTTGGGCTGCAGCACGATGTTGGAGACAGCGCCGGCATTTGAGCTGACCCGCGCCTCCACGCCCTCGAGCGCGAGGTCCTTCACCGGATCGCCGTCCATATCGAGGACGAAGAGCCGGCGCCCGCCGCTGTCGCCCACGCGGGTCGACGCGAAGCGGCCGATCGGGTCGCGATCCGGCGTGTCCCAGGTCCAGTGCAGGCGGTAGGTGTAGTTGTACTCGCCGCCCTTCCGCAGCGGGTCCTTGGGGCGCCAGAACGCGACGATGTTGTCGTGCACCTCCTCCTTCGTCGGTATCTCGACGAGATGCACGGCGCCCTCGCCCCAGTCGCCGATCGGCTCGACCCAGATGCTGGGGCGCTTCTCATACCGCGCCTCGAGATCCTGGTAGTCGAAGAACGAGCGCTGCCGCTGCATCAGCCCGAAGCCGCGCATATTGGTGTCCACGAAGGCGCTGAGCTGCAGCCGCGACGGGTTCGTCAGAGGGCGCCACACCCGCTCTCCATTGCCGTTGATGATGGCGAGGCCCTGGGAGTCGCCGACGGCCGGGCGGAAATCATCGATGCCGTCGCGGTCGTTCGGGCCGAACATGAACATGCTGGTGAGCGAGGCAAGCCCGGCCTGGTCGACGTCGCTGCGCGGAAACACTGTCATCTCGACGGTCATGACCGTGGCGTCGCCGGGGCGGATGGTGAAGCGATGCACGGCCGCCGCGCTCGGCGAGTCCAGCAGCGCGTGCAGCACGATCGAGTTCACGCCGGCGCGCGGCCGCTCGATCCAGAACGCCTTGAAGACCGGGAACTCCTCCCCGCCCGGATCGCCGGTCTTGACCGACAGCCCCCGCGCCGAGGCGCCGTAAACCTGCCCCTTGGCGACGGCACGAAAATAGCTCGCGCCCTGGAAGACCGCGATCTCGTCGAGATAGTCCGGCCGGTTGATCGGCCCGTGAAGCCGGAAGCCGGAAAAGCCGATGTCCAGCTTTGGGTCCGGCCGGGCAAGGCCGTGCTCGAAGCGGAACATTTCGGGCTGATAGATCAGCTTCTCCGCCTTGCCGTCGGCAATGACCGAGATGTCGACGCGATTGCGGAACAGGAAGCCGCGGTGCAGCAACTGCACCTCGAAGGGCAGGCCCTGCCCCCGCCAGAGCGAGCGGTCGGCGTTGAAGCGGATGTTGCGGTAGTCGTCGTAGGACAGCTTGTCGAGCTGCGGCGGCAAGGCCTGGTCGCCGGCCTTGAACGGCTTGGCCGCAAGCTCCCGGGCCATCCGGCGGATGAGCTGGGCATCGAATGCGGCGCCCTCCCCGCCCTCGCCGGCGGCATCCTGAGCGTCGGCATCTTCGACAAGCCATGAGGTAAGCGGTGACCCGGTGACCATCAGTCCCGGGATCAGGGCGGCGCCCAGCAGGAGCTGTCGACGGTGCATCTATGTCTCGATCTTCTCGCACCCGCACAAATCGCGGCGAAGGGAGAAGTCGTTCGCCCGCCCGGGGTTCCATGCCTGCAGCATCGAGCGTGTGGATGAGCCGCGTTGCCGTCATCGGCGACGCCGCTGGCCATCCTCACCGGGACAGGGCGGGCGGGACTATCTCCCGGCCCAGGCCAGGAACAGGCCGACATCGCCCGGCATGCCGTTCGGCCAGTCGACGATCATGGCCTTCAGGTGGTAGCCGGCCGCCTTCAGGTGGTCGCGCCACAGCTCATAGGCCTGGCGCGGCCGGCCGGTCAGCGTATCCGGCCAGTTCTCGAGATCGTTGTTGATGGCGCGCCCCCTGTCGGTGCAGACGGCATTGGGAAACCGCATCACCATGATCTCGGTTTCCCCGCGCTCCGCCGCGGCGCGCAGCTTCACGAGGAGCGTCTGCTCGATCTCATGCAGCCGCTCCGGCGTGAGGTCGATCGGCTCCGCCATTTTCTTCGCGAGTTCCTGCCGGGCATGCTCCGCCTTGTCCATGGCGGCGAGTTCGGCGTTCACATGGGCCAGCGCGACCTGGTCCATGTAGTGGCGCAGGTCATCCGCCGACATGAAGCTCTCGTCGCCGAGGGTGTGGTGCTGCTCGGCCGACGTCTGGGTCGCGCTCATTCGTTTCTCCGCTTGCATGATGGGTCCGCCAACAGCGGCGGCGACCGTCGCCATGGGTTCAGAACGCCTGCGGCACATGGTGCCGGGCGAATTCGGGCTCGGTGTAGCCTTTCGGCTTCTGTCGGCGGGGCAGCGTGATCTCCTCGCGCGGCACCGGCTCATAGGGCACCTGCGAGAGCAGATGGCTGATGATGTTCAGCCGGGCGCGCTTCTTGTCGTTTGAATCAGCGACATACCAGGGCGCCCAGGCGGTGTCGGAGGCGGCGAACATCTCGTCGCGGGCGCGGGAATAGTCGTACCAGCGGCTGTAGGATTTCACATCCATGGGCGAGAGCTTCCAGATCTTGCGCGGGTCGGTGATCCGCTGCTCGATCCGCCGGGTCTGCTCTTCGGGGCTGACCTCCAGCCAGTATTTCAGCAGCAGGATGCCGGATTCGATCATCGCCTTCTCGACGCCGCCGATGGTGTCGAGAAACTTGCGGGCCTGCTTTTCGGAGCAGTAGCCCATCACCCGTTCGATGCCGGCGCGGTTGTACCAGCTGCGGTCGAAGATCACGATTTCTCCGGCCGCCGGCAGATGGGGCACGTAGCGCTGGGCATACATCTGCGACTTCTCGCGGTCGCTCGGCGGGGGAAGCGCCACGACCCGGAACACCCGCGGGCTGACCCGCTCTGTCATCGCCTTGATGACGCCGCCCTTGCCGGCACCGTCGCGGCCTTCGAAAACGACGCAGACCTTCGCGCCGGTTGCCCGCACCCAGAGCTGGAGCTTCACCAGTTCGACGTGCAGGTTTCTGAGCGCCCGCTCATAGTCCTTGCGGGACAGTCTGTCGCCGTTCGGGTCCACCGCCCTGCCTCCCGTGGTGCCGGCGCGCGGCAGAAGCGCCGTGCCGTCCCAACTCACCCCATGCCGGGAGGACCGGCCTTGACATGGCGCAAGAAGATCGTGCGCGCGGCGCCCGGCTGCGTCTCGGGAAGACGGCTGCCACCGTGTCGGCGGGACCGGGGCACGATGCCCTATTCCCCCGTGAGTTCGCGGTTCCGGCGGCTGATCTCGTCGCTGTAGCGGCGGATGGCGTGGGTCTCGGTGAGAATGCCGACCAGCCGGCGCGTCTGCGGACCGTCGACCACCGGGAGCGCCTCGACTTCGGCTGCCTCGAAGGCCGCGAGGGCCTCGCGGATCGTCATCGTCGGCAGCAGCACCGCGTCGGCCTGCACCAGCAGGGTCTCCACGCTCGCCTGCTCATCGGCGGATTCGGCGTAGAGCGCGGCTATGGAGACCATGCCGCGATAGACTCCCCGAGCGTCGGCCGCGGCGATGAAGGCAGCCGAACCTATCGGGTAAAGCCGGCGCGCGGCCCCGATCGTCGTCGCCGGATCGAGCCGCGGCACCTCCCGACGCATCAGCCCGGCCACGGTCATCTCCCGGAGCCAGCCAACGTCCTGGGCGCCGCGGATGGTCTCGCCCCGCAGGTGGAAGCGCCAGGTGGCGAAGGAGAAGCCGAACAGCCGTCGCGTCGCCAGCGAGGCCACGCCCGCCGTGCCGAGCACGGCGAGCGTCAGATCGAGCTGCCCGGTCATTTCGAGCGCCAGAAGGGTCATCGTCATCGGCCCGCCGACCACCGCCACGGCAAGGCCGGCCATGCCGGTCAGCGCCAGCAGCGTCGGGTCGACAGCGATATCCGGCATGAGGCTGCCCAGCACGCCGCCGTAAAGCCGACCGAACAGCACGCCGAGCAGCAGCGACGCGAAGAACAGGCCACCGCGAAAACCCGAGCCGATCGACACCGAGGAGGCCATGGCCTTGCCCAGCAGGATCAGGGCGATGGTGCCGAGCGGGAGGTCCGCCACCAGAAAACGGTGAACAGCGCCATGGCCGGCCGAGAACACCGCGGGTGAGAGCAGCGCCAATAGGCCGACCACGCCGCCGCCTATGGCCGGCCGCAGGAAGACCGGGATGCGCGACTGCCGGAACGCGGCTTCCACCAGCGTGACGCCGCGCATGACCGCGATGCCGGCCAGAGCGCACAGCAAACCCAGAACAAGCAGGGCCGGCAGGTCGTGACCGTTGAAGGCGACAGCGGGAAGTCCGCCGCGTCCCGGCTCCACCCCGACCAGCGCCGCCTTGGTGAGGCTTGCGACGAAGCATGCCGCCATCATCGGGGCGAAGGCGGCTATCGAGTAGCTACCGAGCACCAGCTCGAAGCCGTAGAACGCGCCGGCAAGCGGGGCATCGAATGCCGCGCCGATGGCCGCTCCGGCACCGCAGGCCACCATGAGCCGAAGATCGGCCCGGCGCAGCCGGAAGCGGCTGCCGAGCCAGGAGGCAAGGCCGCCGGCGGCCTGGGTATAGCCGGCCTCCAGCCCGACCGAGGCGCCGACGCCGCTGGATGCGACGGTCTGCGCCGCGACGATCAGGCTGTCGGCCACCGACATCCGCCCGCCCTGCAGCGCATTGGCCTCGATGGGGTCGACCGGCTGGCCGCGCGCATCGCATCGTTT
>CAZIXP010000003.1:27800-43160 GCA_964543245.1 uncultured Starkeya sp. | reverse complement strand
CAGGAGACGACGCCGACGACGAGCCCGCCCAGAACCGGACCGGCGAGGGCCAGCGCCGGCTCGATGCTCGTCTGCGCCGACAGGCGCGCGGCGGGGGCGATGCGAAAGATCCATTCGTGCAGGATCTGCATCGCCGTGCACATGGCGGCAGCCGCAAGGCCGGCACCGATGCCGGCAATGGCCGCAAGCAGCACCAGCCCGACCTGGCCATCCCGCACCAGCCTGCGCCAGAGCGGCGGCGCCGTCTCTTCCAGCGGATTGGCCGGCTCGATCGATGCGGGATCGGCGCTCACGGCGGCCCCACCGGGCTCAGATACGGGGAATCGGCCCGGTGATGCGCGTCTCTATGCCGTCGAGCACCGGTTTCAGCCGCATCGCCGCCGCTGGCGACAGCGAGGGATCGATATCGGCGGCAAAGGCGCGGACGAGATCGCGCTGCGCGGCGATGGTCTTTGCCTCCAGCTTCAGGCTGTAGTCGGAGGGGTTGAGGCCGTGCGACTGCAGCCACAGCGAAAGCTCGCGGGTGACATCCTTCATGACGAGGTCCCTCAGCGTGCCAAGCGGTGTGCCCCGGCGTTGAAAAACCCGGCGCGCCGCAAGTCAAGGCATTCTGCCCCACGGCGGTTCAGCCGCGGTGGACGGCGCGCGGCGGCGCGGTCTCGGCCGGCGGGACGAGGTGGGCGATGTGCTGACCGGTGAGCTGGAGGATCATGCGCTGGACCGACGGATTGGTCGCGAGCATGGCATGATTCACGAGATAGGCGCCCGACTTCCAGGCGTCGATGTTCCGGGCGCCCGGAATGTCGGGAAAGCCGGGGCCGTGGATGTTGATGCATTCGCCGACGCAGGCCGGCGAGCCCGGCGCGGCGTCGATGGTGATGACCAAAGGCGGGTTTTGACCGCTCTCCGCGATCTTGCGGGCGAGACGCAGCGCCGAGGTGCCCCCCAGCGAGTGGCCGACGATGACGGCCGGCCGCACACCGCCGGAACGGCTCATGAAGTGGGTGTCCACCACCGTATTGTACCCTTGCTGCTGCAGCGGGGCGGCAAGCGGCGACACGCCGATATAGTCGTTCTGGACATAGACGCCGAGGCCGTCGAGCAGCAGGGCGGTGGGACGTGACTCCTGGGCGCCCGCGCCCATCGGCAGCAGCAGCGCGAGAAGGGCGCCGAGACACTTTGCATTCACGTTGGCTCACTCACCTTCGGCAACGGCCGTACCGGCCAGATCCGCTCCGGTAACACAATAATGCAACGAGATGGCGTTGTCGCCGGGCTGCCGGATGCGGCGCCGGGCATGGCTGCCCAGCGTGGGGTGAGCATTGTCTTTGAAAGGCGACTCCGCCGGCCCGAAGGGGTCGGCGGCGCTGTGTGGTCAGGCCGCGCCGAATCAGGCGGCCTGGCGCGCGTGGGGATCGGCGTGGAGACCGCAGGCCATCGACCAGGTCTCGAAAGCGCGCCACGCCTCTGCCTGCTGCACAGGCGTGTTGGCCGCCTCGAGCTGGGCAAGCAGCATTTCCGCGTAATTTCCGAGGTGGTCATGCCTCAGCGAGCGGATGAAGTCGACGGCGCATCCGATGCTGCGGATCTCGATGTCCTCGTGGCCGATACGGACGACGAGAGCAGGACGATATACGGCGGGAACGTCAGTCATGGCGTGAACCTCTCCCTGTAGGGTGCGACCCGTTCTTTGTCTTTCGTGCGGACATGCGGGGGTCGGAGCTGCATGCCCGGGATGTACGCTCTCCCGGAACGGGGAAGAGGCAACCGCGAGCATAGCTGAATCCGGCCCCGGCTGCACAACGACGAGGCGCACTCACACGCACCATCACGTGATGCCGCCGCCAACGTCCCGGGCCTCGAAAGGTTCCCGGCGGGCGATGAAATATTGGATACGGTAGATTTGACATGGAATTCTTCATTCCACTGGGGGCGCGGGCGTGCGGTGGCATAGATGCCCCTGCGTCAAAACAGGATCGCCTCGCCGGGGACATGCTGAATGACTTCATCAGCAGGGTGGTCAATCACAGTTCATATGCCGGGATGGAGCCCGTCGGGATCGAAAGAGCAGCATCGTGACGCACAACATCCACGCATCAACATCCGCATGTCGAGACGTGATTTCATTTTATCGCATGTGCGATAAGAAAAATCGGAAGTCATTGCTATGCAGCATGCAACTGCATAAGAATCTTATTGCCTGATACTCAAGTGTTCGTGCAGATTTCATCTCAGGACGACGGAACGATCGTCCGTTGGGAGGAAGCTCATGAACGTGCATATGAAGCTCGCCGCGCTCGCGGTCGCGGCCTGCGCCCTGTTTGCCGCGCCGGCGTTTGCGCAGGACGACAGCGCCCATGTCGCCGGCGTCACCGCTTATGTGAAGTCCAAGGTTGTGCCGTGGCTGAGCGACCCCGTCGTGGTTCAGGCGGTGCTCGCCTCGAACAAGGCGCACGCCAAGCTGATGCAGTCGGACATCGACCAGCTCGACAACGACTGGAAGGCCAAGGACCAGAAGCTGCGCGACAGCACCATGAAGAACCCGCTGGCGGAGTTCCTGGTGAAGAAGAAGGAAGCCTCGGGCGGTGTCATCACCGAGGCCTTCGTCATGGACGACCGCGGCCTCAATGTCGGCCAGACCGACGGCACCTCGGACATGTGGCAGGCAGACGAGGCGAAGTGGCAGAAGTCCTATGGCGTCGGCCCGGACACCATCTTCGTCGACAAGGTCGAGGAAGAGGACGGCAAGAAGATCGCCCAGGCCAGCGTCACCATTTCCGACAAGGGCAAGGCGATCGGCGCCATCACCCTCGGTATCGACGTCGGCAAGCTGAAGTGACGGCTGCGGGCGGGGAGTCCCCTCCCCGCCCGGCATGCCGGCGTTCGACCGGCGCATCGCTTTGCGCTACTCATGGTCGCGAGGGAGCCTTCGCAGGAGATCGACCATGTTTCTCGCCATGAACCGCTTCAAGGTACGTCTCGGCTCGGAAGAGGATTTCGAGCGCGTCTGGCGCGAGCGGGACAGCTATCTCGCCACCGTCCCCGGCTTCGTCAGCTTCAACCTGCTGCGCGGCGCGACGCGTGATGACCACACGCTCTACGCCTCGCACTCCATCTGGCAGTCGCGGGCGCATTTCGAGGAGTGGACCCGTTCCGAAGCGTTCCGCAACGCCCATCGCAGCGCCGGCGGCAACAAGCCGCTCTATGTCGGCCATCCTGAGCTGGAGCTGTTCGATTCGGTGATCGCGCAGGCCGCGGCGGAACAGGCCGCCTGAGCCGGTCGCGCCTTCGGGCGGGACGCTCTCGCGCAGATGTGCTGAGGGCCCGGAGTTGACGGCGTGCGCGTGGTCGATTAACCGCACGCCTAACTCCTGATCATGTCGAGCCCGATCATCATGGCCGATCCCATGGCCGCCGCCGGCGCGGCAGCCCAAGACGCCGGCACTGCCCTTTCCGGGGCAGCGCCGCGCATTTCCTTCGTGTCGCTGGGCTGCCCCAAGGCGCTCGTGGACAGCGAGCGCATCGTGACCCGCCTGCGGGCCGAGGGCTATGAGCTTTCGCGGCGGCACGAAGGCGCCGACCTCGTCATCGTGAACACCTGCGGTTTTCTCGACAGCGCCAAGGCGGAGAGCCTCGCCGCCATCGGCGACGCGCTGAAGGAGAACGGCAAGGTCATCGTCACCGGCTGCATGGGCGCCGAGCCCGAGCAGATCCGCGACGTCCACCCCGGCGTTCTGGCCGTCACCGGCCCGCAGCAATATGAGAGCGTGCTGGACGCGGTTCACACCGCGGTGCCGCCCAAACACGACCCCTTCCTCGACCTTGTGCCGCCGCAGGGCATCAAGCTGACGCCGCGGCACTATGCCTATCTCAAGATCTCCGAGGGATGCTCCAACCGCTGCACCTTCTGCATCATCCCACGCCTGCGCGGCGATCTCGTGAGCCGCCCGGCCGGCGATGTGCTGCGGGAGGCGGAGAAGCTGGTGGCGGCTGGGGTGCGGGAGTTGCTGGTCATTTCGCAGGACACCTCGGCCTATGGCGTCGACCTGAAATATGCCGAGAGCGCCTGGAAGGACCGCCAGGTGCGGGCGCGCTTCCTCGACCTCTCGCGCGAGCTTGGCGCGCTCGGGGCCTGGGTGCGCATGCACTATGTCTACCCCTACCCCCATGTCGACGAGGTTATCGGCCTGATGGCGGAAGGGGTGATCCTCCCCTATCTCGACATCCCGTTCCAGCATGCCGCGCCCAGCGTGCTCAAGCGCATGAAGCGGCCGGCGGCGCAGGAGAAGACGCTGGCCCGCATCAGGACGTGGCGCGAGGCCTGCCCTGAGCTCACGCTGCGCTCGACCTTCATCGTCGGTTTTCCCGGCGAGACCGAGGCCGAGTTTGAGGAATTGATCGCGTTTCTCGACGAGGCGGAACTGGATCGGGTCGGCTGCTTCAAATACGAGCCCGTCGCCGGCGCCCCGGCCAACGAGCTCGGCTCGCCGGTGCCCGACGCGGTGAAGCAGGAGCGGTGGGACCGCTTCATGGCGGTGCAGCAGAAGGTCTCGGCGCGGCGGCTGCGCCGCAAGGTCGGCACCCGGCAGCAGGTGATCATCGATTCGGTCGGTCCGACCGTGGCCATCGGCCGGTCCAAGGCGGATGCGCCGGAGATCGACGGCGTCGTCCATGTCGCGTCGCGCCGGCCGCTGCGGGTCGGCGAGATCACGACGGTGAAGATCGAGCGCGCCGACGCTTACGACCTGCACGGCACCGCCGTCGGTTTCTGACGGCGACGTTCCGGCTGCGTCGGAAAATCAAAAGGCCGGGCGTTTCGCTCCCGGCCTTTTCTGCGGCTGCCTCTCCCGTGCCGGGCTCTCAATCCGCGCGGAGCAGATCGCGCAGCGTGGCCTCGATGACCCGCGTCGCCGCGTCCAGATCGGCAATCCGCACATGCTCGTCGGCGGCATGGGCGTTGGCTTCCAGAATGGAACGCGGCCCGGCGCCATAGAGAACCGTGGGAACCCCGGCGGCGGTATAGTGGCGCGCATCGGTGTAGAGCGGCACCGCGGTGGCGAGCGGCGTCTCGCCCAGAATCGCCGCCGCATGCTTCTGGATGGTCTCCACCAGCTTCTCGGTGCCCGGCAGCGTCCGCAGCGGCTCCGCCAGGATGATGCGGCGGATTTCAAGCTCGATGCCCGGTCGCCCGGCGACGGCGGCCTCAATGAGCGCGCTCAGCTCCTTCTCCACCGCGCTGCCGTCTTCCTCCGGCGTGAGCCGACGGTCGAGCCGCATCACGATGCGGTCCGGCACCACATTGGTGTTGATGCCGCCGGAGATGAGCCCGACGGTGATCTTCGGCGAACCGATGCCCGGGGTTGCGCTGGTGATGCCGTAAAGCCGGCGACGTTCCGCGTAGATCGCGGAGAGCACGAGGCTGGCGGCCTCCAGCGCGTCGGCCCCGGTCTCCGGCAGGGCGGCATGGGCCTGCTTGCCGCGCACCAGCACTTCCAGATGCAGACAGCCATTGTGGGCAATCACCACGGCATAGGAGAAGCCGGCCGAGATGGCATAGTCCGGCCGGGTCAGTTCGTGTTCGATCAGCCAGCGCGGCCCGAGAAAGCCGCCGGCCTCCTCGTCATAGGTGAAATGCAGCTCGACGGTGCCGTCCAGCCCTTCGGGGGCGTCGCGCAGCGCCAGCAGGGCAAACGCATAGGTGGCGAAGTCGGATTTCGAGACGGCCGCGCCGCGGCCATAGATGGCGCCGGCCTTTTCGGTGGCACCATAGGGATCGAAGGTCCAGCCCTCGCCCGGCGGCACCACGTCGCCATGGGCGTTCAGCGCGATGACCGGCCCTTTTCCGCTGCCGAAGCGCTGGCGCACCACGAGATTGACGACCGAACGCATGCCGTAGCTCTTCACGAAGGGCTCGGGAACCCCATGGCGCTCGACCTCGAAGCCGAGTTCCTCCAGCAGGCGCGCGGCTTCCTCCGCATGCGGGGCGCAGTCGCCGGGGGGATTGTCGCTGGGAATGCGCACGAGAGCCTTGAGAAACGCGACCTCGCGCGCCAGCCTGTCGGCTCCGATGGTCTCTTCGGTCATGCTGTTCGTCCTGCCTCGATGAAGGAGCCGGCGGCGTCCGGCCGTTGGAAGCGCTCGATGAAGCGCACCAGTGCGCCGGCCGCAAGCCCCATATCGGCCGGGCTGGCATATTCGGCGGGGTTATGGCTGATGCCGCCCCGGCACCGCACGAACAGCATGCCGATCGGGCAGAGCCGCGACACCGCCTGGCCATCATGGCCGGCGCCGGACGGCATCCACACCGGTCGGGTGCCGAGGCTCGCGGCGGCCTCGGCGAGGCGGCGCTGCAGATCGGGAAAACACGGCACCGTTCCGACCTCATGGAAGGCCGACATCACCACCGCGAGGCCCCGGCGGGCCGCGATCTGATGCGCCTCGCGTTCCAGCCGCTCCAGCGCGGCCCGGCGGGAGGCATCGGAGCCCGAGCGCAGGTCGATGGTGAACACCACCCGGGCCGGGATGACATTCACTGCGCCGGGATCGACATGCACCCGCCCCACCGTCGCGACCATGCCGTCGCCGGCCTCGACCGCGATGCGCTCGACCGCCAGCGCCATGTCGGCGGCGCCCAGCAGCGCGTCGTGGCGCAGCCGCATCGGCACCGTGCCGGCATGTCCGGCCTCGCCGGTGACCGTCACCGAAAGGCGCGACGCCCCCGCAATGGCCGTGACGACGCCCAGCGGCTCGCCCTCGACCTCAAGCACAGGCCCCTGCTCGATATGGGCTTCCACATAGGCGATGACCCGGGACGGGTCATAGGCCGCTGCGGGGATGTCGGAGGGGTTCTTGCCATAGGCGCGCAGCGCGTCCTCGAAGCTGATGCCCTCGGCATCGCGTGCCGCCAGCATAGCGGGCGAGAAGATGCCGGCAACCGCGGAAGAGGCCGACAGCGTGGTGGGAAAGCGCGAGCCCTCCTCATCACCGAAGGCCAGCACATCGATGCCGAACGGCGCCTGGTGGCCGGCACGACCGAGCCAGTCCAGCGCCAGGATCGGCAGAACCACCCCAAGGCAGCCATCGAAGCGCCCGGCATTCTCGACCGTGTCGATGTGCGAGCCGAACAGCAGGCGCGGCGCGTCCGGGTGGGCGCCGGGGCGATGACCGCGGACGGTGCCGAGCGCGTCCTCGGTGACGTCGAGGCCGGCCTCCCGCATCCACCGCGCGACGAGGTCGGCGGCGCGGCGGTGCTCGGGGGTGAGAAAGAAGCGGGTGATCTGGCCGGGGACCGCGGAAATCTGCGCGAGCTCGTCGAGCATGTCGGCGGCGCGGGCGCCGAGTGCCGCGGTGTCGAGAGACGGGCTCATCGGGCGGGGCCCGCCACTAAGCGGCAGGATGGGACGCATCGGCACGCGGGCATCGCAGACGACTCCGGCAATGGATCGGCGCGGCCGGCGCTGAACGGCGGCCGCGCCGGATATGATCCCCGCCGCGGCCGCTTGGCAATGCCGCGCCGGGATGGCGCCTCATACAGGGCGGGTCGGCGCGGGAGGGCCGGAGCGAAGGCCCGGCCTCCCCGCGCTGGAACTCACTGCCCCGGGACCTTGTCGTCGATGCCCTTCACGTACCAGTTCAGCGAAAGGATATCCTTGTCGGCGAGAACCTCGCCCTCCTTCACGACCAGAGTGCCGTCCTGCTTGTAGATCGGGCCCTTGAAGGGATGGAGCTTGCCGGACTTGATGGCCTCCTCGGTTTCCTCGGCCAACTTCTTCACGTCGTCGGGCATGTTGGTGTAGGGGGCCATCTCGACCTCGCCGTCCTTCAGGCCGCTCCAGGTGTCGGTCGAGGTCCACTTGCCGTCGAGCGCGAGCTTCACCCGCTCGATGTAGTAGGGCGCCCAGTTGTCGACGATCGAGGTGAGCTGGGCGTTGGGGCCGAAGGTGATCATGTTGGAGGACTGGCCGAATGCCTTCACGCCCCGCGACTCCGCCGCCTGCATGGCGGCCGGGCTGTCGGTGTGCTGGGCGATCACGTCGGCGCCCTGGTCGATGAGCGCCTTGGCGGCGTCGGCTTCCTTGGCCGGGTCGAACCAGCCGTTCACCCAGACGATCTTGATCTTGAGGTTCGGGTTGATCGACTGCGCGCCGAGCATGAAGGAGTCGATACCGGCGATCACTTCGGGAATCGGCACCGAGGCGATGTAGCCGACCGTGCCGGTCTTGGAGACCTTGGCCGCGATCTGGCCGAGGATGTAGCGGCCTTCGTGGAACTTGGCGTTGTAGGTCGCGACGTTCTTCTCGCGCTTATAGCCGGTGGCGTGCTCGAACATCACCTTCGGGTGGCGCTTGGCGACCTTCAGGGTCGGCTCCATGAAACCGAAGGAGGTGGTGAAGATCAGCGTGTTGCCGGCGCGCACGAGCTGCTCGATCACCCGCTCGGCGTCGGGCCCTTCCTGCACATTCTCGACGAAGGTGGTCTCGACCTTGTCGCCGAATTCCTTTTCCACCGCCTTGCGGCCCTGATCGTGCTGGTAGCTCCAGCCGAAGTCGCCCACCGGGCCGACATAGATGAAGCCGACCTTCAGCTTTTCGGCGGCGTGCGCGACCGGCGCGCCCGCGGCGAGGACGAGCCCGGCGGTCAGGGCGACCGCCATCGAGATGAATTTGCGCATGAACGTCTCCGCTCTATCCCAATCATGTCGGCCGGAGAGGGTGTCTTGCCGAAGCGTGGCCGCAGGCGCTCAGGCTTGGGCCGCCCGAGGCGACCAGAACAAGGAAGATGCCGGTCGCCGGCATCGGCTGCGCCGGAAGGCTCGCCTTACCGGTCCGGGACGAACGGCACGCCGAGTGAGGCGGGAGCCCCCTGCCCCCGCTTCAGCAGCGAGATGATCACGAGCGCGATCACCGTCGCAAGATAGGGCAGAGCGGACAGGAACTGCGCGGGAATGCCAAGGCCGAAGCCCTGCACATGGAGCTGCAAGATCGATACCGCGCCGAACAGATAGGCACCGGCCAGCAGCCACAGCGGCTTCCAGGCCGAGAACACCACCAGGGCCAGCGCGATCCAGCCGCGGCCGGCGGTCATGTCGCTGGCCCAGAACGGGGTGTAGGCGAGCGACAGATGGGCGCCCGCGCGCCCGGCGCAGGCGCCGCCGAACAGCACCGCGAGCGTGCGGATGCGCCGCACCGGATGGCCGAGCGCATGGGCGGCGGCATGGGATTCGCCCACCGCCCGCACCACCAGACCCAGCCGGGTGCGGGCAAGGCCGTAGCCGACGGCGGCGAGAAGGGCCAGCGAGGCATAGACGAAGGCGTCCTGCCCGAACAGCATCGGACCGATCACCGGCAGGGAGGTGAGGCCGGGGATGTTCAGCGCGGGCGCCGCATCGAGCCGGGTGCCGACGAAGGGCGAGCCGATCAGCCCGGCAATGCCGAGGCCGAGAATGGTGGTGGCGAGGCCGGACGCGACCTGATTGGCGGCCAGCCAGATCGCGAGCCCGGCGAAGACCAGCGACAGCAGCACCCCGGCCGCCACCGCCGCCAGCGTGCCGAGCATCAGGCTGCCCGAGCCATAGGCGGTGGCGTAACCCACTGCCGCCCCGACGATCATCATGCCTTCGACGCCGAGATTGAGCGTGCCGGCGCGCTCGGCGACGAGTTCGCCCAGTGCGGCGAGCAGCAGCGGCGTCGCGGCGGCAACGATGCTGGCGAGCACCGCCCCGAGGATGGTGAACTCAGGCATGGGCGGCTCCCTCGACCCGCCGGAGGCGGTAGCGCACCAGGACGTCGGCGGCGAGAATGGAAATGAGCATGGTGCCCTGGAACACCCGGGTCACGTCGAAGGGCATCCGCAGGGTGATCTGCGCCGCCTCGCCGCCGATATAGGTGAGCGCCAGGACGAGGCTGGCCGGCACGATGAGGAACGGGTTCAGCCGCCCCAGCATCGCCGCGATGATCGCGGTGAAACCGTAGCCCGGCGAGATCGCGGGCTGCAGGTTGCCGATCGGCCCGGCCACCTCGATGATGCCGGCGAGGCCGGCGAGCGCGCCGGACACCATGAACACGCCATAGGTCACGCGCTTCTCGTCGAAGCCGGCAAAGCCCGCCGCCCGCGGGGCCGAGCCGCCGAGTTCGATCGAGAAGCCGACCAGCGTGCGGCCGAGCACGAAGGCCGCGATCAGGACGGCGACGCCGGCGATCACGATGCCCGCATGCAGCCGTCCATCCTCGAACAGCAGCGGCACCGTCGCCACCGGATCGAAGCTCACGCTGCGGGGGAAGTTGAAGCCGCCGGGGTCGCGCCAGGGACCGCGCACGAGATAGTCGAGGCCGAGCTGCGCGACATAGACCAGCATCAGGCTGGTGAGGATCTCGCTGGCGCCGAACCGCACCCGGAGGAAGGCCGGTATGAGCCCCCACAACGCCCCGCCAATGGCGGCGAACACGAGCATGACGGGCAGCACCCAGGGGCCGGCCTCGGTGCCCTGGGTGACGATGGCGACCCAGGAGCCGACCACCGCGCCGGCGACATACTGGCCTTCGGCGCCGATGTTCCAGCGGTTGGCCCGGTAGCAGAAGGACAGGCCAATGGCGATCAGCAGCAGCGGGCAGGCCTTCACGACCAGCTCCTGGATGGTCCAGAGATCGGTCAGCGGCTCGACGAAGTAGATGTAGAAGGCCGGCAGCGGCGCCAGCCCCAGCACCACGAACATGATGGCCCCGACCAGCAGGGTCGCGGCGAGCGCGATCAGCGGGGCCACCAGCACGCCGACGCCGGAGACCGCTTCCTGTCTCTCCAGCCTAAACCGCATCCGCCGTCTCCCCTTCGCCGTGTCGGCCATGCGCGCCGCCCATCGCCATGCCGATCGCCTCGCGCGACGTCTCGGCCACCGGCACCGGGGCCGTCAGGACGCCTTCCGACATCACGGCGATGCGGTCGGCGAATTCGAGCAGTTCGTCGAGGTCCTGGCTGATGACCAGAACGGCGCAGCCCTCGGCCGCCTTGCGCCGCAGCGTGGTGCGGATGAAGGCGGCAGCGGCGGCATCCACCCCCCAGGTCGGCTGGTCGACGACCAGCAGGACCGGGTTGCGCAGCACCTCCCGACCGATCACGAATTTCTGCAGGTTGCCGCCGGAGAGCCGCCGCGCCTTGGGATCCCGGCCGCCGAAGCGCACGTCGAACTTCTTCACGATCTCAGCGAAACGCTGCTGCAGCACCCGGCGGCGGATGATGCCGTGGCGGACGATCTGGCCGTCGCCATGGGTGGTGAGCAGCACATTGTCCGACAGCCGCAGGTCCGGCGCGGCGGCGTGTCCGAGCCGCTCCTCCGGCACGAAGCCGGCACCGAGGGCGCGGCGCTGGGTGGGGCCCAGAGCGCCGGCCGGCACCCGGTCGATCACGATGGCTTCGGGGTCGTCGCACCCGCTCTCGCCCGACAACACGTCGAACAGCGCAGTCTGGCCGTTGCCGGCGACGCCGGCGATGCCGACGATCTCGCCGGCGCGGATTTCGAGGGTGATGTCGCGCAGCGCCGAGCCCCGGCTGCCGTCGCCGGCGACGGTGAGCCGGTTGATGAGGAGGCGCGGCTCGCCGAGTTCATGCGCGATGGCGGGCGCCGTGCGCGGCACGTCCGCCCCGACCATCAGCCGCGCCAGCCCGGCGGAGGTCTCCTTCCGCGGGTCGACTTCGGCGATGAACTTGCCGCCGCGCAGCACCGTGGCGCGCTGGCACAGCCGGCGCACCTCGTCGAGCTTGTGCGAGATGAAGAGGACCGCCCGGCCTTCGGAGGTCAGCAGGTCGACGGTCCGGAACAGCCCTTCCGATTCGTCCGGCGTCAGCACCGAAGTCGGCTCGTCGAGGATCAGCACCCGCGGATCGCCGAGCAGGCACCGGACGATCTCGACCCGCTGGCGCTCGCCGACCGAGAGCTCGCCGACCCGGCGATAAGGCTCCACCGCCAGGCCGTACCGGCCGACGCAGGCCTCGATCCGCCGGGCGAGCGCCGGCAGCGGCTCCGGCTTGGGCAGGCCCAGCGCGACATTCTCCACCACGGTCAGGGCATCGAACAGCGCGAAGTGCTGGAACACCACGCCGATGCCCCGCGCCCGCGAAGTCGCGGGATCGGGAAACACCACCGGCTCGCCCTGATAGCGGAGCTCGCCGCTATCGGGCTGCAGCAGGCCACAAAGCATCTTGACCAGGGTCGACTTGCCCGCGCCGTTCTCCCCGAGCAGCGCATGCGCCTCCCCGGCACGGATGGCGAGGCTGACGGCATCATTGGCGACGAGCGCACCGAAACGCTTGGTGAGCCCCGCTGCTTCCAGCAGCGCCGGCCCGTGGTCGCTCTCGGCCATGCGGCGTTCCCAACCCTCGAGTCTACAGGAGGATGCGGTCCCCCTCCGCATCGCCCATGAGACTACCCGAAGATTCGGCCGCACACCTGCCCAATTGCGCAGCGCCGCGCTGCCGGCCCGGCAGCACGCCGGCAGGCGGGCCTCAGGGTATGAGGACGGTCGAGCCGGTGGTGCGGCGGCCTTCAAGATCGGCATGCGCGTCCGCGGCGCGGGCCAGCGGATAGCTCTGGTTGACCGGCACCTTCACCACACCCGATGCCACGACTTCGAACAGGTCCGCCGCGTTTTCGAGCAGTTGCGGCCGGGTGGCGACATGGGTGAACAGCGTCGGTCGGGTGGCGTAGAGCGAGCCCTTCTGCGACAGCGCCAGCAGGCTGAAGTTCTGGATGGCGCCCGACGCATTGCCGAAGCTGACGAACATGCCGCGCGGGCGCAGGCAGTCGAGCGAGGCGGGATAGGTCGCTTGGCCGACGCCGTCATACACCACGTCGCAGAGCCGGCCGTCGGTGATCTCCTTCACCCGGGCGACGAAATCCTCCTCGCGGTAGAGGATGGTGTGGTGGGCGCCATTGGCTCGGGCCAGCTCCGCCTTTTCCGGCGAACCGGCGGTGCCGATGACGGTGGCCCCGATATGCGCCGCCCACTGGCACAGCAGCAGCCCGACCCCGCCGGCGGCCGCCTGCACCAGTATGGTGTGGCCGGGCTTCACCTCGAAGGTCTGCCGCAGCAGATAGCGCGCTGTCATGCCCTTCAGCATCATCGCCGCGGCGGTCTGGTCGGAAATGGTGTCGGGCAGCTTCACCAGCGGAGCGGCGGGCATCACCCGCGCCGCGCAATAGGCGCCGAGGGCGGAGCCATAGGCCACGCGGTCACCGGGCGCGAGGTCCGTCACCCCCTCGCCCACCTCCTCCACCACGCCGGCGGCCTCATTGCCGGGGATGAAGGGCAGGCCGCCTGGCGCGGGATAGAGCCCGGAGCGGAAATAGGTGTCGATGAAATTGAGACCGATGGCGGTGTGCCGCACCCGGACCTCCCCGGCGCCGGGCGAGCCCACGGCGATGTCTTCCAGCGTCAGAACCTCGGGACCACCATGCCGGTGGATGCGGATGGCCGCGACCATGGATCACCTCTCGCGCGTGATGCGACCGCCCCGCCGGCGCCGGGCGTGGCGCAGGGCGGTCACGTTGAACAGTTCGACAAGGGCGGAGAACGCCATTGCCGAATAGATATAGGCCCGCGGCACATGGACCCCGAAGCCGTCGGCGATCAGCGAGACGCCGATCAGCAGCAGGAAGGACAACGCCAGCATCTTGGTGGTGGGGTAGGCGGCGATGAACCGCGCCACCGTGCCCGAGGCGACATACATGATGCCGACCGCGATGATGACGGCGAGGATCATCACGGGCAGGTGCTGGGCCATGCCGATGGCGGTGATGATCGAATCGACCGAGAAGACGAGATCGATCCCCACCACCTGCGCGACGGTCCAGCCAAAGGACACCGTGGCGGCATCCGCCGCGGTTCCCTCCTCCTCCCCCGTCTCGATGGCGGCGTGAATCTCGCCGGTCGCCTTGGCGATGAGGAACAGCCCCCCGGCGATCAGCACCAGATCGCGCCAGGAAAAGGCGTTGCCCGCGACGGAGAAGACCGGTTCCGTGAGCCCGATGACCCAGCTCAGCAGGGTGAGCAGGGCAATGCGGAAGACCAGGGCGAGCGCGAGGCCGATCCGCCGCGCCCGCTCCGCCCGCACCGGATCGAGCCGGGCGACCAGCACCGAGATGAAGACGATGTTGTCGATGCCGAGGACGATCTCCATCGCCGTCAGCGTCACCAGTGCGGCCCAGGCTTCGGGGGAGACGAGGAGCTCAAGCATGCGGGCAAGGCATCCGGATCAGGCTGGAGGACAAGGCGGGCCGCCCGCCCCGAAACGGCATCAGCCGGGCGTCTGCCGCGCGGCACCCTTTCGCGACGGGATGAGGCCGAACAGCAGGAAATACAGCGCGATCGCGCACAGACCGACGGTCACCCATGTAGGCGGCGCAAGGTCGTTCACCACCGCCACGACCGCCAGCGCGCCCCACAGCGTCATCAGCGCCAGCGTCAGCGCCCGCAGCCGGACGACCCGGAACGGGTGGACGAACTTGATCGGCAGGAAGGTCGCGACCGACAGCAGCACGATGATGGCGAGGATCGCGGGGGCCGGCAGCGGCACCAGGAAGAAGTAGAACACCACGAGGTTCCACACCGCCGGGAAGCCCTGGAAATACTTGTCCTCGGTCTTCATCGAAGTGTCGGCGAAATAGAGCGCGCTCGTCAGCAGGATCGCGGCGCTGGCGGGAATGGCCATCCAGCCCGGCATCAGCCCGCCGGTGGAAACGGCGAAGGCCGGCACCAGAACATAGGTGAGGTAGTCGACCACGAGGTCGAGCGTCTCGCCCGACCAGCGCGGCAGCACTTCCACCACCTTCACCCGGCGGGCGATGCTGCCGTCTATCCCGTCGACGAACAGAGCGGCGCCGAGCCAGATGAACATCAGCGCCCAATCGCCGGACACCGCGGCCATCAGGGCCAGCAGGCCGAAGACGGCGCCGGAGGCGGTGAAGACGTGCACGGCGAACGCCAGCGTCTGCCGCACCGGCGGGGCCGCTTCGCTGAGCTTCGAGGATGCGGGCACGGCTTCACTCCCTGGGACGCACGGGCACAACGCACGACGGCGCGTTCGGTCGCGCGCGAAATCGCGATTTGCCACACGTGGACAGAGTGCTTATCCCACACTCGCGCGGCGCCATACAATCCCGGCGAGAGCTCAACGAGGCGGCACCATGCCCGAGGCTGCACAGATTAACGCCAGAGACCTGAACCGGGAGCCTGTCATCGTGGCCGGAGCCGGCCCCGCGGGTGCCGTAGCGGCGCTGGGACTGGCCGCAGCGGGAGCCGAGGTCACGCTGATCGCGCCGCCCCGCGCCGCCGACCGCCGCACCACGGCGCTCATGGACGGATCGGTCCG
>CAZIXP010000003.1:12074-27790 GCA_964543245.1 uncultured Starkeya sp. | reverse complement strand
CCTGGAGGGGCTCGGCGTCTGGCCCCGGTTGAAGCCGCGGGCGGCGGCGCTGCGGGTGATGCGGATCGTCGACGGCACCCGGCGGCTGGTGCGCGCGCCGGAGGTCGCCTTCCGCGCCGCCGAAGCGGGGCTCGAGGCCTTCGCCTGGAATGTCGAGAACACCGATCTCAATGCCGCGCTGGACGAGACCCTCGCCGAGACCGCCTCCATCCGCCGCATCGAGGCACGGCTCGAGGGCATGGAGCGGGGCTCGGCCGAACTGGGCGTGCGGCTCGACGACGGCACGCGGCTCGCTGCGGCCCTTTTGGTCGCGGCGGACGGGCGCGATTCGCGGGTGCGGGCCCTGGCCGGCATCGGCAGCCACAGCCGCAGCTACCCGCAGGTCGCCGTGACCGCGACGCTGCGGCATGAGCGCGCGCATGGCGACGTCTCTACCGAATTCCACACCGAGACGGGCCCTTTCACGCTGGTGCCGCTGCCGGACCGGCGCAGCTCCGTGGTGTGCGTGGTCTCGCCCGCCGAAGGCGAGCGACTGATGGCGCTGGACGACGACGCCTTTTCCCTCGCCATGGAACAGCGTGCCGGTTCCATCCTCGGCCGGATGACGCTGGATGGCCCGCGCGGCCGTTTCCCGCTGGGTTCGCGAACCGCCGATCTGCTCGCCGCCGACCGCGTGGCACTGGTGGGCGAGGCCGCGCATGTCATTCCCCCGATCGGGGCACAGGGCCTCAATCTCGGCATCCGCGACGCCGCGACCCTTGCCGAACTGGTCGCGGACGCCCGCCGCGCCGGGCGCGACATAGGTGGGGCGGAGGTCATGCAGGCCTATGAGCACCGCCGCCGCGGCGACATCGCGGGGCGGACGCTGGCGGTCGATCTCGTCAATCGCTCGCTGCTCAGCGACCTCGTACCGATCCAAGGCCTGCGCGGCCTCGGCCTCTGGCTGCTGGGCCGGGTGCCCGCGTTGCGGCTGGCGGCGATGCGGCAGGGCGTCGGCCCGACACGCGACCTGCCCCGTCTGGTGGCCGGCCTGCCGCTCTGAAGCGGCTCAGGGCAGGAACAGTGCGGCCGGCAGCATGTCGTGCTGGACGACATAGAGCAGGGTCGTCACGGTCGCGACCGACACCACGGTTCCGATCAGCACGCCGCCCGACGCCGCTTCGACATAGGTGTCGTATTGCCGCGCCATGATGAAGGCGTTGAGCGCCGGCGGCAGTCCCGCCATCAGCACCGCGGTCGCGATCCACACCGGGGGAAAGCCGCCGACCACCGCCCCCACCGCGCTCAGCACCACGAAGACCAGCGCGGGATGGAGCAGCAGCTTGATCGCGATCAGCACGGGCACCTCGCCGTGCAGGCGGTCCATCGGGCGCAGCGCCACGGAAACGCCAAGGGTGAACAGCGCGCAGGGCGCCGCCGCGTTGCGCAAAAACTCCAGCGTGCGCTCCATCGCCAGCGGCGGGTGGAACTCGACATAGGCGGCGGCGACGCCGAGGAAGGTGGCGACATTGAAGGGATGGGTGAGAACCCGCCGCGCCACCAGCAGCAGGGTGGCGCCGAGCCCGCGGCGGTCCCGTCCCCCGATCGCCATCATCACCGGGACGATGGTGAAGAAGAACAGGCTGTCGAACACGAAGATCAGCGCGGTCGGCACCGAGGCGGCGGCTCCCAGCGCGCCGAGCGTCAGCCCGGGGCCCATATAGCCGACATTGGCATAGGAACCGAGAATGGCCGCGATCGACGCCTCCGGCACGTTGCCGCGCCGCAGCCACAGCCCGACGCCGAACGACAGCGCGAAACAGGTGGCGGTCGACAATGTCGTGGCGAGGATGAAGCCGCCATTCGTCAGCTCGCGGAACGGCGTGCGCGCCACGAGCGAGAAGAACAGCGCCGGCAGCGCGACATAGATGATGAAAAAGCTCAGCCAGGCGAGGCCGCTCTCGGGGATGCGCGCCAGCCGCCCGCAGCCGAAGCCCAGGAAGATCACCCCGAAGAAGGGAAGCGCGAGCGCCAGCACATCGGCCATGGCGCCAGCTAGCGGCTTGCCGCGGCCGGGTCAACGGCTGTCTGGGGCGGCCGTCGCATCGTCCAGCAAGGGGGCTAGCCTCAGGGGCATGGAGGTTGCATGCTGACAGGAAGGCGGGCGACCCATGCCGTCATTTGACAAGGTGCCGGCATTCTCTTAACGGATCGCGCCGCCGCGGGAGGCGGAGATGAAAGAGCGCCAGGCCAAATACCGGATCGGACAGATCGTCCGTCACCGCCACTATCCGTTCCGCGGCGTGGTGTTCGACGTCGACCCCGAATTTTCCAACACCGAGGAATGGTGGGAATCGATTCCGGAAGGCATCCGCCCGACCAAGGACCAGCCCTTCTACCACCTGCTCGCCGAAAATGCGGAGACGGAATACGTCGCCTATGTCTCCGAGCAGAACCTCGAACTCGACACGTCGGGCGACCCGGTGCGGCATCCCCAGGTCGAGGAAATCCTGGCCGCGGACGGCTCCGGCGGCTGGCGGGTGCGCACCGACCGGCTGCAGTGAGGCGGAAGAGCCGCCGAAGTCGCTGACCAGCCGGTTTCCGCGCCCTGCGACCGGCGCTGAACCCTCCACGAACACCGGACCGCTTCCGAACGAAAAACGCCCGGCCTGAGCCGGGCGTTTGCATCTTCGGCCGACCTCTGCGGTCAGCTCACTGGGCGGGAGCCTGCTTCAGCTTTTCGGCGCCGAGCTTCTCCAGCCCTTCCTTGGTCTTCTGTTCCATCTGCTGCTGCTCGTTCGCCACCTGCTGCTGGCGGGCGCGCACCTGCTCCTGGATCTTGCGGACCTGCTCCTCGAACTGCTTCTGGTCGGTCTGCGGCCCGTCATAGGTCTTGGCGAAATCGCCGAGCCCGATCGGGTAGGAGATGATGCGGCCGACCGCATTGGCGACCTGCAGCGTCAGGCCCGGCGCCTTCTTCATGCGGTCGATGAAGGCCTGGTCGACCTGGATGTCGCCGCGGCACACCTTGTCGTCGCACATCACGAAGGTGCCGGTCAGCGGCTGCTCGCCGGCGAGCGCCACGCGGAAGCCGTTGCGCAGCAGCAGGCCGGTGGGGAAGGCGACCGTGAACATCTTCTTCGGGTCGTCCTTGATCTCGAACAGGCCGAAGCGGACGAGGAACTGGCCGGTGTCGGCGATGATGGTCTGCTCCATGTTGCAGACCTGCTTCTTGATGGTCGGCTCTTCGCCGCAGCGCTTCACCCACGGGATCGCCACCGCAGGAATCTGCTGGGACTGCTGCTGCGCCGGGGCGGCGGCAGGCGCCGCAGCGGCAGCCGGCGCCGCGTTCTGGGCGGGCTTGGCCGCCGGCTTGGCAGCAGGCTTCGCGGGGGTCGCCGGCGTGGCGGGGGCCGTCTGGGCGAGAGCGCCCGTGGCGCCACCCAGCAGCGAAGCCACGGCGAAGGCGGCGACGAGCTGGGCCGCGGTGCGCGGTGCGAGAGACGAGCGTCGGATCATATCGTTGTCCTGTCGAGCAAAGCGTCGGCACGCCGACGTCGGGCGGACGCCTAGGCGCCATCTCAGGGTTGGGGGTGTCTCACGGTCAATTGAGGCAAGACCGTGACCTTCGAATAAATCCCCTTCGCGATACATACTAGCGACGATTCGGTCAGCCCTGAGGCGTGGCGCCGGCGGCGCCGCCAGCGGAGTGCGGCGTATGGTCGTCATCACGAGACGGAGGGTGCTGCAGGCCGGCGCCGCCGCGGCAGGCTTTGGTCCCCTCGGCGCCTTCGAGGCGTTCGGCCAGTCGTCGCCGCCGGCCGAATCCGCCGCGCTGCCTGGCCCGGCGCACGGCCTCGCCATGCACGGCGCGCCGCTTTATCCCGCCGGCTTCGCCAGCTATCGCAGCGTGAACGCGCAGGCGCCCCGGCGCGGGCGGCTGACGCAGGGGGCGGTCGGCACGTTCGACAGCCTCAATCCCTTCATCGTCCGCGGCACGCCCCCGCCCTTCATCCGCTGGAACGTGGTGGAGAGCCTGATGGCGCGCAGCCCGGACGAGGCCTTCACCGTCTATGGCCTGCTTGCCCGCAGCATCGAGACCGACGATGCCCGCAGCTATGTCGCCTTTGAGCTGGACCCGGCCGCCCGGTTCTCCGACGGCGCGCCGGTGACGCCGGCGGATGTGCTGTTCTCCTTCGAGCTGCTGCGCAGCCGTGGGCGGCCGAACCTGCGCACCTATTACGGCAAGGTCGCCGCCGCCGAGGCGGTCGGGAGCGAGGGGGTGCGCTTCCGGTTCGGCGAGGAGGACCGGGAACTGCCGCTGATCCTCGCCCTGATGCCGATCCTGGCGAAGCACGCCACCGACCCCGCCCGGTTCGAGGAGACCAGCTACCGGCCGCCGCTCGGCTCCGGTCCCTATGTCGTCTCGCAGGTGAAGCCCGGAGAGACCGTGGTGCTCGACCGTGCGCCGGACTATTGGGGCCGCGACCTGCCGGTGAACCGCGGCATCTACAATTTCGACAGCCTCCGCTACGATTTCTACCGCGACGTCAACGGCCTTTTCGAAGCCTTCAAGCGCGGCCTCTACGACATCCGGTTTGAGACCGACCCCGGTCGCTGGACCACAGGCTACGACATTCCCGCCCGGCGCGAGGGCCGCATCGTGCTGGAGGAGGTCGCGACAGCGGTTCCCAAGCCTTATTCGGCCCTGGTCTTCAACATGCGGCGCCCGCTGTTCGCCGATGCGCGGGTGCGGGCCGCCATGGTCGAGCTGTTCGACTTCGAATGGATCAATCACAACCTCTATTTCGGCGTCTACACCCGCACCGGCAGCTTCTACGAGGGCTCCGAACTCTCCGCCCGCGGCCGCGCGGCGGATGCCCGGGAGCGCGAGTTGCTGGCCCCCTTCCCCGACGCGGTGCTGCCCGCGGTGATGGACGGCACGTGGCAGCCGCCCGTCTCCGACGGCTCCGGCCGTGACCGCGAAAGGCTGCGGCGAGCGCTGGAGCTGTTCGAGGCGGCGGGGTGGGCGCTGGCGGGCGGCGAGATGACGCGGCGCTCGGACGGCCAGCCCTTCCGTCCGGAACTCGTCGTCGGCACCAAGGACCAGGAGCGGCTCGCCCTCGCCTATCAGCGCATGGTGAAGCGAGCCGGGGTGACGCTCGACATCCGCCTCGTCGACAATGTGCAGTTCGAGGCGCGCAAGCAGAACTACGATTACGACATGGTTCCCTACATCTGGGACCAGTCGCTCTCCCCCGGCAACGAACAGGCGTTCTATTTCGGCTCGGCCGCCGCGGACACGCCGGGCACCCGTAACTTCATGGGGCTGAAGAGCCCGGCGGCGGACGCGATGATCCGGGCGCTGCTGGTGGCGCGGCAGCGCGAGGATTTCGCCTCGGCGGTGCGGGCGCTCGACCGCGTGCTGATCTCGGCGGGCTTCTCGCTCCCGCTGTTCCACACCCCCACCCAGTGGCTCGCCCGCTGGACCAGGGTCGCCCGGCCCGAGAGGCCCGCCCTTTCCGGCACTCTGGCGGAGAGCTGGTGGGACGCCGGCTGAAGCGGCGGGTGTGCGGCGGCGTCACAGCCGACGAAAACCTCGCCGCTCAATCCCGGCCCGGCTGGACAGCCCGCGTGGAATGGCGTCCTTAGGGGCAAGGCGCCAGCCTCCGCGGGAGCGGTCGGGCGGCGGCCAGCCACCGCCTTTCGACTGGAGTGACTGCCATGCGTTCCCTCGCCCTCACCGTCCTTGCGGGTGCCGCGCTCGGTGCCTTGGCCGCCCTGCCGGCGGCCGCGCAGCAGTCGGTGACCATCCATCCTGCACCGCAGCAGGGCGTGACCGAGCAGGTGACCCCCGGCGGCGGGCTGGACATCCAGTTTCCGACCCACAACGACTCGAACTACCTGAATTACGGCCCGCTGCCGGACAAGCCGGGTTCCGGCCACAGCCAGGACTACATGGACCAGGCCGGCGGCAACGATCTCGACGGCGTCGGCGTGGGCATCGGCGCGGATGTCGACGCCGACATCATGCCCGACAGCGACAGCGCCTATGGCGACTGAACCACGCTGACCTCAAACCGTCCCACCGCCCGCCGACGCGGCCCGCCGGCGGGCTTCTTGTTGCGAAAGATCACGCCGCCCGCGTGACTTGATCGGCGATCTTCGCAAGTTCCCTGAGGATCGTGACCGTGCCCTTGAGCCGGGCGCCGGCGGTCGGCCAGTCGTCGGAGAAGACGACCTTCAGGTCCGGGCGCATCTTCGCCACGACATGCGGCTTGCCCATATAGGCGACGAAGCCCGAGGGGTTCGGGAACTTGTTGTCGCGGAAGGTCACCACCGCACCCCGCGGCCCGGCGTCCACCTTCTCGATATTGGCGCGCCGGCACAGCGCCTTGATGGCGACGAGCTTCAGCAGGTGCTCCACCTCCTCCGGCAGCGCGCCGAAGCGGTCCACCAGCTCGGCGGCGATCTGCTGGATCTCCTGTTCCGTCTCGAGATCGGCAAGGCGGCGATAAAGGCCGAGCCGGATATGCAGATCGGCGACGTACTCCTCCGGAATCAGCACCGGCATGCCGATCGAGATCTGCGGCGACCACTTCTCGACCGCCGGCGCCTCGATGCCGGCCTTGAGGTTGGCGATCGCCTCCTGCAGCATCTCCTGGTACAGCTCGTAGCCGACCTCCTTGATGTGGCCGGACTGCTCGTCGCCCAGCAGATTGCCGGCGCCGCGAATGTCGAGGTCGTGGCTGGCGAGCTGGAACCCGGCGCCGAGGGTGTCGAGCGACTGCAGCACCTTCAGCCGCCGCTCCGCCTGCGCCGTCACCTGCTTTTCCGCCGGCAGGGTGAAGATGGCATAGGCCCGCGTCTTGGAGCGACCGACGCGGCCGCGCAGCTGGTAGAGCTGGGCAAGGCCGAACATGTCGGCCCGGTGGATGACCAGGGTGTTGGCGGTGGGGATATCGAGCCCGCTTTCCACGATGGTGGTCGAGAGCAGCACGTCGAACTGTCCGTCATAGAAGGCGGACATGATCTCCTCGAGCTGGGTGGCGCCCATCTGGCCATGGGCGACCGCGACCTTCACCTCAGGCACCTGCTTGTCGAGGAAGTCCTTCACCTCGCCGAGGTCTTCGATGCGGGGACACACATAGAAGCTCTGGCCGCCGCGATAGCGCTCGCGCAGCAGCGCCTCGCGCACGATCAGCGGATCGAACGGGGTGACGAAGCTGCGCACCGCCAGCCGGTCGACCGGCGGGCTGGCGATGATGGAGAGTTCGCGCACCCCGGTCATGGCGAGCTGCAGCGTGCGAGGGATCGGCGTCGCCGTCAGGGTCAGCACGTGAACCTCGGCCCGGAGCTGCTTGAGCTTCTCCTTGTGACCGACGCCGAAATGCTGCTCCTCGTCGACGATGACGAGGCCGAGGTCCTTGAAGGCGATGGACTTGCCGAGCAGGGCGTGGGTGCCCACCACGATGTCCACGGTGCCGTCGGCGAGGCCCTTCTTGGTCTCGGTCATCTCCTTGCCGGTCACGAGGCGGGAAGCCTGGCGGACCACCACCGGCAGGCCCTTGAAGCGCTCGGAGAAGGTGCGGAAATGCTGGCGCGCCAGCAGCGTGGTCGGCACCACCACCGCCACCTGCTTGCCGTTCAGGGCCACGGCGAAGGCCGCCCGCAATGCCACCTCGGTCTTGCCGAAGCCGACATCGCCGCAGACCAGCCGGTCCATGGGATGGCCGGAGCCGAGATCCTCGAACACCGCCTCGATGGCGGCGTCCTGGTCCTCGGTTTCCTCGTAAGGGAAACGGGCGCGGAATTCGTCGTAGAGGCCAGCGGCCGGCACCAGCCGGGGTGCCTCGTGGAGCTGGCGCTGGGCGGCGACCTTGATGAGCTCGGCCGCCATCTCGCGGATGCGGCTGCGCATCTTGGCCTTGCGCGCCTGCCACGCGCCGCCGCCGAGCCGGTCGAGCTGGGCCTCGGTGTCTTCCGAGCCGTAGCGCGACAGCAGCTCGAGATTCTCCACCGGCAGGAAAAGCTTCGAGCCCTCCGCGTAGTGGATTTCGAGGCAGTCGTGCGGCGCGCCCATCGCCTCGATCGCCTTCAGTCCGATGAAGCGGCCGATGCCGTGGTCGACATGGACGACAAGGTCGCCCGCGGTGAGCGAGGTCAGTTCGGCAATGACGTCCTGCGGGCGGCGCGCCTTGCGTTTCGGCCGCACCAGCCGGTCGCCGAGAATGTCCTGCTCGCCGATGACGGCGAGGCCCGCCGTCTCGAAGCCCTGTTCGAGGCCGAGCACGGCGAGGCCGATCGCGCCGGGCGGCAGCGCCTCGGCGGCGTCGCGGGTGCCGACCGTCTGGCCGCCCTTGAGGCCGTGATCGGCCAGCACGGTGGCCAGCCGGTCGCGCGAGCCGTCGCTCCAGGCGGCAAGGATGACGCGCTTCTCCCGCGCCAGATCGCGCAGATAGGTCGCGGCGGCTTCGAAGACGTTGGCTTCCGGGTCTGCCCGCTCCGGCGCGAAGCTGCGGGCGGTGCGCCCGCCGAGGTCGACGACGTCGCGGCCCTCTGGTACGGCGAAGCCCGTCAGCAGGATGCGGGCACGCTCGTCGCGGCGCCGGTCCCATTCGGCGGCGGTGAGATAGAGCTGGTCGGGGGGCAGCGGCCGGTAGGGCTGGCCATGCCCGGGGTGCTCCAGCGCCTCGCGCCGGGCCTCATAATAATCCGCGATCTGGCCGAAACGCTCGCGCGCGGCGTCCTCGGCGTGGGCCTCCGTCAGAATGGGGGAGTTCGGCGCATAGTCGAAGATCGTGTCCAGCCCGTCGTGGAACAGCGGCAGCCAATGCTCCATGCCGGGATGGCGCCGCCCTTCGCTCACCGCCTCATAGAGCAGGTCGCCGCGCTGGGCGGCACCGAAGGCCGCGACATAGGCCATGCGGAACCGGCGCATGGTCTCGCTGGTCAGTTGCAGCTCGCTCATCGGCACCAGGTCCAGAGCGCGCATCTGCGCCGCGGTGCGCTGGCTCTCGGGATCGAAGGAGCGGATGGACTCCAGCGTGTCGCCGAAGAAGTCGAGCCGCACCGGCGCCGGCAGTCCGGGCGGGAACAGGTCGACGATGCCGCCGCGCACCGCATATTCACCGGTGTCGCGCACCGTGGAGGTGCGCTGGAACCCGTTCACCTCCGCCCAGGCGACGATCTCGTCGATGTCGAGCGCGTTGCCGGGCGCGGCGGAGAAGGACTGGGTCGCGACCAGCGCGCGCGCCGGCACCCGCTGCAGGGCCGCGTGAACGGTCGTCAGCAGCACGCTGCCGCCGGCCCGACCACGTACCCGGGCGAGCCGCGCCAGCGTGTTCATGCGCCGGGCGACGATGGAGGCGTGGGGCGAGGCGCGGTCATAGGGCAGGCAGTCCCAGGCCGGCAGCGCGAGCACCTCGACCTTCGGCGCGAAGAAGGCGAGGGCCCGCTCCATCTCCGCCATCCGCTCGCCGTCGCGGCAGATGACCACCAGCGTCGGCCACGCCGCGTCGTCCCGCGCCGCCAGGGCGCGGGCGAGGTCGGCGACCACCAGCCCCTCCATTCCGGCGGGAACGCTGGACAGGGTGGTGGCACGGCCGGGGACGAGGCGGGAGACGAGCTTGGCAGGCGAGGTGGACATCGGCATTCCAGACGGCGTCGGACGGGAGGGCGGCTCAGATTTCGGGCAGTCCCTCGCCCGACAGGTGGAACTGGCGGAAGCGGCGGAAGACCGCGGTGTCGTGCTCGGCGGGCGGCGTTTCGCCGCCGATCCAGCTGAAGAGGTCGGGGTCCTCCACCTCGATCAGCCGCTCGAACTCGGCGACCTCAGCGTCGGAAAGATGCGGCAGGTGGGCATCGGCGAAACGGCCCATCAGAAGGTCCATCTCCCGGGTGCCGCGGTGCCAGGCGCGGAACAGAATGCGGCGACGTCTCGAATCGAGGCCCGCGCTGGAAAGGGTTGTGCCGGTCATATGGGCCTCCGGCCCGCATTTGACGAGAAGGGCGAGTGTTTACAGTGCCCGGTGCCGGCTGTCAGCCGCGCACAAAGCGCAACAAAGCGCATACGCGCGCACGCCCTGCCCGGATGTCGGGACGACGAGGGTCAGTGATTGCGCGATCCGCCAAGCTCAGCCACCTTGGCCGCCTCATGCGGCCCGACATCCTCAATCCCTATTTCAGCGCGCTGACCGAGCTGTCCGGCATCGGCCCGAAGCTCGCCCGGCCGTTCAATCGCCTGCTCGGCCGGCCCGACGGCGCGCGAACGCTCGATCTCATGTTCCACCTGCCCTCCTCCACCGTCGACCGCCGCATCCGCCCGACCATTGCCGAAGCGGTGCCGGGCGAGACCGTGACGCTGGAAGTGGTGGTCGACCAGCATCGCCCCGCCCCGCGCGGCGCGCGCACGCCCCATCGGGTGCTGGTGCATGACGAGAGCGGGGACCTGACCCTCGTTTTCTTCAAGGCCGAAGGCGGCTATGTCGAACGTCTGCTGCCGGTGGGCGAGACCCGCTGGCTGTCGGGGCGCATCGAGCTCTATGACGGCATGCGGCAGATGGTGCATCCCGAGCGGGTGCTGGACGCCGCCGGCTTCGCCCGGCTGCCGCCGGTGGAGCCGGTCTATCCGCTGGTGGAGGGGTTGGGGCAGGGCCATGTGCGGCGGGCCATCGCCGCCGCGCTCGGCCTCGCCCCCGGGCTGCCGGAATGGCAGGCACCCGGGCGCGACGGCGGCGCCCTCGCCTTCACCGATGCCCTGCGCGCCGTCCACAACCCGGCCGATCCGGCCGAGGCCACACCTCTCGGCCGGGCATGGCGTCGGCTCGCCTATGACGAATTGCTGGCGGGCCAGCTCGCCCTCGCGATGGTGCGGGCCAGCACGGTGCGCGGCACCGGCCGTCCCAGCGTCGGCGACGGCCGGCTGGCCGGCCGGCTGCGCGCCGCCCTGCCCTTCAGCCTCACCGCCGCGCAGGAGGGCGCCCTCGCCGCCATCACTGCCGACCTCGGCTCCGACAGCCGGATGCTGCGCCTGCTGCAGGGTGACGTCGGCTCGGGCAAGACCGTGGTTGCGCTGCTGGCGGCGGCGGTCGTGGTGGAGGCGGGGCGGCAGGCCGCGCTGATGGCGCCGACCGAAATCCTCGCCCGCCAGCACCTCAAGACCATCGCGCCGCTGGCCTCGGCCGCCGGGCTGCAGGTCGGCCTGCTGACCGGCCGGGAAAAAGGACGGGCGCGCGAACAGATTCTCGCCGATCTCGCCGGCGGCACGCTCGACCTCGTCATCGGCACCCACGCGCTGTTTCAGGATGGCGTGGCGTTCCATGATCTCGCCCTCGCCATCGTCGACGAACAGCACCGCTTCGGCGTTCATCAACGCCTCGCCCTGGCGTCGAAGGGCGAGGCGGTCGACGTGCTGGTGATGACGGCAACGCCCATTCCGCGCACGCTGGTGCTGACCTATTTCGGCGACATGGATTCCAGCGAGCTGCGCGAGAAGCCGGCCGGGCGTACCCCGATCGACACCCGCGCCGTTCCTGCCGAGCGGATCGGCGAGGTGGTCGCCCGGCTGGGCGCGGCGCTGGACGAGGGGCGCCGGGCTTACTGGATCTGCCCGCTGGTCGAGGACTCCGAGACCTCGGACCTTGCCGCCGCTGAAGCGCGTTTCGACGATCTGCGCCAGCATTTCGGCGACCGCGTCGGTCTGGTCCACGGCAAGATGAAGGGCGCGGAGAAGGACGCCGCCATGGCCGCCTTCGCAGCCGGCGAGACCCGGCTTCTGGTCGCCACCACGGTGGTCGAGGTCGGCGTCGACGTGCCGGAGGCTTCCATCATGGTGATCGAGCATGCCGAACGCTTCGGCCTCGCCCAGCTTCACCAGCTGCGCGGCCGGGTGGGGCGCGGTTCGGTCGCCTCGACCTGCCTGCTGCTCTACCGGGCGCCGCTCGGCGAGGTGGCGCGGCTGCGCCTGCAGGCGCTACGGGAATCCGAGGACGGTTTCTTCCTCGCCGAACAGGACCTGAAGCTGCGCGGCGAAGGCGATGTGCTCGGCACCCGGCAGAGCGGTTTCCCCGGCTTCCGCCTCGCCCGTCCGGAGCTTCACGGCGACCTGCTCGAGGAAGCGCGCGCCGACGCCACCGACATTCTGGCGCGTGACCCGGAGCTGACCGGCCCACGAGGCCCGGCGCTGCGGCTGCTGCTGCACCTGTTCGAGCGCGATGTCGCCGTGAAGCTTCTCGGCGCGGGATAGCCGGCGTGCCATGGAGATGTCGGGCTTTCCGCCCATATTGAGCCGATGAACCCGAATCCGCCGCCCCTCTCCCCCCGCTCGCCCGGCGTCGTCACCGGCCCGCTCCGGTGGCTGCTGATCGCGCTCGGCTGGCTGTGCGTGGCGCTCGGCATCATCGGCATCTTCACCCCCATGATGCCCGGCACGGTCTTCCTCATCCTCGCTGCCGCGCTGTTCTCCCGTTCCTCGCCGCGGTTCGAGGCGTGGCTGATCACCCATCCCCGGCTGGGTCCCGCTGTCGTGGCGTGGCGGCGCAACGGCGCGGTACCGCGCTGGGCGCAGATCTTCGGCACCGTCAGCATGGGCTTCAGCTTCGCGCTGCTGGTGGCGATGGGGCTGCCGCTGCTGGCGCTGGTGGCGATCGCCGCCAGCTTCGTCGGCGTGGCGGCCTTCCTGCTGACCCGGCCGACCTCCTGAGATGGCGGCGGTCGCGGGCGTCATCCTGGCCGGGGGGCTGTCGCGGCGCTTCGGCGGCGGCGACAAGACGGCGTACCGGCTGGGCGGGCGATCCCTGCTTCAGCGCGTGACGGACCGGCTCTCCCCCACCTGCTCGCCGGTGCTGCTGAACGCCAATGGCGAGCCGTCCCGCTTCGCGCTCGGGCTGGACGTCGTGCCCGATGCGCTGCCCGGACATCCCGGGCCGCTGGCGGGCCTGCTGGCGGCCATGGACCATCTCGCCGTCCATTTCCCCGCCGCCGAATGGCTGGTGAGCGCACCGGGTGACGCCCCCTTCCTCCCGCCGGACCTGGTGCCGCGGCTGCTGGCGGAGAAGGGGGCGATGCCGGCGGCCTGCGCCGCCTCCGGCGGGCGGCTCCATCCCGTGATCGGGCTCTGGCATGTCGATCTGCGCGATCGGCTGCGCCGGATGCTGGTGGAGGAGGACGAGCGCCGCGCCGGCCGCTTTGCCGCGGCGGCGGGCGCGGTGCGGGTGGACTGGGAGGCGCTGCCCTATGATCCCTTCCTCAACATCAACACGCCGGAAGATGCCGCTACGGCCGAGAGCGTGATCGCCGCCTATCCCGACGCCTGACCGGACGAGCGCCAGTCTATGGAAGCGACCGGCGCGGCCCGGGCCTCGACCAGATCGGCAACCGCCTCGGCATCGTCGAGGTCGACGAGCGGCAGCGTTGCCCCGGCGAGGGCGCCCTGCCCGGCTGCGGCATCCGAGGCAATGGCGACGATGAAGGGGTCGTCGGGATAAAGCAGCGGCTTGCCGACTTCGGCGCGATGGATTTCGATCTTGGGATGCCGGTCGCGCTTGAAGCCCTCGACCAGCACCAGATCGACCGGGGCGAGGTGGCGGAGGAGCTCCGGCAGCTCCGGCTCCGCCGCGCCGCGCAGCTCGTGCATCAGCGCCCAGCGCGCGGCGGAGGCGACCAGCACCTCCTGCGCACCCACCACGCGGTGGGTATGGGAATCCTTGCCGGGGGTGTCGACATCGAAGGCATGATGGGCGTGCTTGATGGTCGAGACGGTGTAGCCGCGGGCGGTGAGCACGGGGATGAGCCGGGCCAGAAGCGTCGTCTTGCCCGCGCCGCTCCAGCCGGCGAAACCCATCACCCTCATGAACCCATTCCTCCGCGCCGCCGCAGGTGCCCTCCCCGCCGCGCGGCGTCAAGCACCCTTGCCGCCGCACCCGTGCGGTCCTAAGCGGAAGGCATGGATCCGCACCGCCTCGATCTTCGGGGGCTGAAATGTCCCCTGCCGGCCCTGCACACCCGCCGCGCGCTGGAGCGGGCAGCGGCGGGCGTGAGCTTCGAGGTCGTCTGCACCGACCCGATGGCGGTGATCGACATTCCCCATCTGGTCCGGCAGATGGGCGCCAGCCTCGAATCCAGCGAACGGCGCGAGGAGGACGGGCGCGTCGTCCTCCTGTTCCGCATCCGCGCCGCGGGCTAAAGCATTGTCGAGCGAAGGGGATTGCGGTTCGCGTGAGGAAAATGCGGCAGAACACTAACCGGGAGCGTATCCGGCGAACTTGGATGCATCGGATACGCTTTAGCCGCCGGCCCGCCCGGGGGAAACCGGCCGCGCCGTTCGGCGGTTCAGTGCTCGACCATGAAGCGGATCAGCAGGCCGTAGCCGCCCTCGCCCTCGCCCACCGGCACCTCGTCGCGCGCCTCGGCCGCAGCAGCCTCGATGAGGTCGCGTGCGGTGACGTGAAAGCCCCGCTCGGTGAGGAAATTCACCGCGTCCTCGGGCTGGGCGAAATTCGGCACCGCCCGCGCCAGCTCGAGGCCGAGCCCGGTTGTTCCGCTGGCGGCAGACTTCAGCCGCTGCATGTCGTCCGACGCTTCCATGGGCGCTCTCCTGTATCGGCCGGATGGTCCGGCACTGTGCGCCGGACAACCGCGCCGGCGTCTTGCCGGTTCCCCCGTTCTCAGCGCTGCAGTGTCGGAATGCACGCCGGCCGGGCCGGTGGGCAGGGCGGGTCGTCGAGATCGGTGCCGCGCACCGGCGGGTTTGCCCGCGAGCCCGGCAGGTTGAGCCGCCGCTGCAGCGAATCATAAGGCGCCCCGCCCGGCAGGGCATGCTGGCCCATGCCGCGCAGCGTGGTGGCGCGGCCGGATGACAGCGGGCTGCGGGTCTGGGCGTCGGCGACGGCCGGCGCCAGCAGCGCGAGGCCCGCGGCGAAGACCCGAATGGCGGTCCGGCGGCACATCGCGCCGGCACTGTGCCTGGGAGGCTGATTCATCACCACCAACTCCTGTCCTTCGCCCCCGTCCTTCGCCGGCCCACCTCAGCTGCGGACATCCAGGAGATCGTGAGCCGATGCCGCCGGGGCGAGCCGGGCCCGCGAACCGCCCGACCGCAGCGGACGGGGCGTGCGCAGCAAGCCGACCTTGGCGGCACGAACCTTCGCCCTCACCAAGCCTGCCATACGCACGCTTGCCATCCGGCCGCGAACCCCTTAATCCCCGCCTCGGGAGCCCGTAGCTCAGCCGGTAGAGCACGTGACTTTTAATCATGGGGTCTCGGGTTCGAATCCCGACGGGCTCACCAACACCCCTACAGTGGAAGCTTAGGCAGTGATCGAGGGCGAAGGCAGCTACGAGAATCGGCAGAGCTTCTACGATGCGGCCTTTCCGCATGTCCCGCCGACGTCGGCATGAGCCTCATCCTCCAGCATTTCGAGGACCATCTCGCCCTCTCTCAATGATCGTCCCGCCACGCCGGGAAGACTATGCCGCCCCCGGCCGGAACCGGGGCGGCAGGAGCGGTCCGGAGAACACCGTGACGGCGCCGCACAGTGGATTTCGAACCCGGCATCCATTACGAAAGCCGCGCCTTGACCGGGTAGCACGACGGCAAGCCGCGCACCTCGGTGTCGTGGGGCTCGACCCGGCTGCTGGCGCGCGGTGAGCCGGTCGAGATCGAGGTCCAGCACGCGCATCCCGAGCGCTCGCGCATCAAGGGGCTGCGCGATCGGCGCTTCGCGGGCGGGCTGGTG
>CAZIXP010000003.1:0-12064 GCA_964543245.1 uncultured Starkeya sp. | reverse complement strand
AGCACGACGGCAAGCCGCGCATGCTGCCGGCGCCGGCCGCGGGCATCGGGCGAGGTCTTCCGAGCCGGGAGGCCCGATGGCCGGTGACGTGGGGGATCGCGTGAACGCAGAGCGCCCGATGGCGGTGGCCCAGCTCGCCGCAACGCTGGCCGGCAGAGCCAGCAACCGCCGCATCCTTGTGGCGCTGATCGGTCCGCCGGGCGCGGGCAAGTCGACGCTGGCGGAAGCGCTCGCCCGCACGCTGAACGAGGCGCAGCCGGGCAGCGCCTGTATCGTGCCGATGGACGGCTTCCACTATGACGACGCCGTGCTGGAGGCGCGTGGGCTGCGGGCGGTGAAGGGCGCGCCCGAGACCTTCGACGTCGCGGGGCTGCGCCATCTGCTGCAGCGGCTCGCAACGGGGCAGGAGGAGGTCGCGGTGCCGGTGTTCGACCGTGACCTCGAGCTCTCGCGAGCCGGGGCGCGGATTGTGGGCACGGCCGTGCGCTGCGTGATCGTGGAGGGTAACTATCTGCTGCTGCGGGCGCCGCCATGGTCCGCTTTGCGGGACCTGTTCGATCTGTCGATACGGATCGAGGTTGCCGAGGCCGAGCTGCGCCGACGGCTGGAGGCGCGCTGGCGGCACTATGGGCTGGCGCCCGAGCGCATCCGCGAGAAGGTGGAGGGCAACGACCTCCCCAATGGCGTGCGCATGCTGGCGCAGAGCGCGCCGGCGGACATCGTGGTGGCGCTCTGAGGCCAGCCCCGCGCCTGCCGCCGCCGTCAAGCTGCCTCCGTCAGGCCGCATCCGGCGGTCGCGAGGCCCGACGGGTCGGGTCCGGCACCGGAACCGCCGCCATCAGCTCCCGCGTATAGGCTTCCACCGGGTTCTCGAAGACGGCGCGGCGGCTTCCGGCCTCGACGATGCGGCCCCCGCGCATCACCGCCACGTCGTGGCACATGCGCTCGATCACCGCCATGTCGTGCGAGATGAAGAGATAGGCGAGGCCCATCGTCTCCTGCAGCTCGAGCATCAGGTCCAGCACGCGGCCGCGCACCGACACGTCGAGCGCCGCCACGCTCTCATCCGCCACGATCAGCTTCGGCTCCAGCGCCAGCGCCCGGGCGATGCAGATGCGCTGGCGCTGACCACCGGAGAACTCATGGGGGTAGCGCCCGGCATGGTCGGGCGAAAGGCCCACCTGGCGCAGCAGCTCGGCCGCCCGCTCGCGACGCTCGGCCGGGGTGCCGATGCGGTGGATGGCCAGCGGCTCGGCGATGGCGGCGCCGACCGACATGCGCGGGTCGAGCGAGGCATAGGGATCCTGAAAGATCATCTGGGCCTTGCGCCGCACCGGGCGCATCTCCCGGGGCGACAGGCCGGAGATCGCCACGCCGTCGAGCGTGACCTCGCCGGAAAAGGGAATGAGCCCGAGCACGGCCTAGCCGGTGGTCGACTAGCCGGAGCCGCTCTCGCCGACCAGGCCGAGCGTGCGCCCGCGCTTCAGCTCGAGGCTGACGCCCTCGACCGCGCTGTGCCCGGCGGCGCGCAGGCCGAGCCAGTTGCGCGGCCCGGGATAGGTGACCGACAGGTCGCGGACCACCAGCACCGGCCCCTCCCCCGGCGACGGTTCGCGGGTCGGCGTGGAGGTGACCCGGGGCGGCCCCTCGCGGCCCGCCCGCGCGCCCAGCCGCGGCACCGCCGCCAGCAGGGTGCGGGTGTATTCCTCCCGCGGCACGGTGAAGAGCGGCACGACGTCCGCGGCCTCGACGACGCGGCCCGCGCGCAGGATGGCGACGCGATCGGCCATTTCCGCCACCACGCCCATGTCGTGGGTGATGAGGATGATGGAGGCGCCGAATTCGCCCTTCAGCTCGCGCATCAGGGTGAGAATCTGGGCCTGCACGGTCACGTCCAGCGCGGTGGTGGGCTCGTCGGCGATCAGCACCTTCGGGCGGCAGGACAGCGCCATGGCGATCATGACGCGCTGGCGCATGCCGCCGGAAAGCTCGTGCGGGTACTGCCCGAGCCGGCGCGCGGGATCGGCGATGCGGACGGCGTCGAGCATGTCCCGGGCGCGGACGGCGGCGTTCTCCGCACCCTGATGGGCGCGGATCGCCTCGGTCAGCTGGGCACCGACGCTCATCACCGGGTTGAGCGAGGTCATCGGCTCCTGGAAGATCATGGCGATATCGCCGCCGCGCACCCGGCGCATCGCGCGGTCGGGCAGGCTCAGGAGGTCGCGGCCTTCCAGCCGGATCGAGCCCCCCGCCACCCGCAGCGACATCTTCGGCAGAAGCCGCATGATCGCCAGCGAGGTGACGGACTTGCCGGAGCCGGATTCGCCGGCGAGGCAGAGCGTTTCGCCGGCGGCGAGGTCGAAGCTCACCTCGTGCAGAACACGATGGGCGCCGGAGGGCGTGCGCGCGTCGACGCACAGCCCCTGAACGGAAAGAACCGGCACGCTCACGAAAACACGATCCGCGGGAAGTAGAAGGAGACCACCCAGTTCGGCATGTCGACGATCTCGCTGATGCGCAGATCGCCGCAGACCGAGCAGAGCATATAGGCGTCCACGGGACTGAGGCCGTGCTCGGCGGCGAGCAGGTCGATCATCCGCGCCACCGCCTCCCGGGCGCCGGTCATCAGGTCCGGGCCGATGCCGGTCGTCACCTCATAGCCGGCCGCATCGAGATGGCGCGTCACCGGCCCCGGCGTGGTGAAGCGCGGCGCCGGGAGGCGGGCGTCCTTCACCAGCTCCAGCGTCGCCTCCACCTCCATGCGGCTTTCGATGGCGGTGCCGCACACCTCGCCGTCGCCCTGGGCGGCGTGGGTATCGCCGATCGAGAACAGCGCGCCCGGCACCTCCACCGGCAGATAAAGGGTCACGCCCTCGCCGATGTCGCGGATGTCGAGATTGCCGCCGACCCGGCGCGGCGGAACGATGGAATGCAGGCCCGGCTCGGCCGGGGCGAGGCCGATCGTGCCGGCAAAAGGCTTCAGCGGCACCCGGCCGCCGGGTCCGTAAAGCGCGGGTGTCAGCGCGGCGCCGTCATAGGTCCACACATGCAGCGCCGGTTCGGTGAACTGGTCGGCGAGCAGGCCGAAGCCCGGGATATTGGCGGTCCAGCCGATGCCCGAGGGCACGAAGCGGCGGATCGTCACCTTGAGCGCATCGCCGGGCTCGGCGCCTTCGACGAAGACCGGCCCCGAGACCGGGTTGATGCGGCTGAAGTCGAGGGTACGCACGCTGTCCACGGTCGAGCCCGCGCCGAGCTGTCCGGCGGAGGAATCGGTGCATTCGAAATGGATCGTCTCGCCCGACCGGGCGGTGAGCACCGGGGCGAAGTCCCGATTCCAGCCGAAATGGTGGCTGGCGCGGTGGATGGTGTGGTTACAGGCCACGCACATGGTCGTTCTCGCGGATGGACGGGCGGGGGGCCGGCGCCACGGCAGGACCCTGGCGCCGGCTGACAGAGACGGAGGAAGCCTTGCGGCCCGACGCGTCAGTTCTTCACGAAGATGGCGTCGTAATTGATGACGCGGGTGGGATCGATGTAGATGTTCGGCTCACCGCCCATCCGCTTCGACTTCGCCACCACGCGGCGCTCGTTGAAGATCGGGATCCACGGCGCGTCGGCCATCACGTCGATGAAGACCTTCTTCCACGCCTCGACCCGCTCGGCGGACTTGGCGGGATCGGACATGGAATCGGCCGCGACCGCCCGCTTCTGGAGCTCCTCGTTGCAGTACCACGACCAGTTCCAGCCGCCCTGCACCGCGCCGGCGCAGCCGAGGATGGGGCCATAGAAGTTGGAGGGGTCCGGGAAGTCCGCGATCCAGGCCATGCCGCCCGACCAGATCATCGGGGCCTCGCCCTCGGTGCCGCCGGCGGCGATCACGTTGGACTGGGCCAGCGCCTTGATCTCGGCCTTCACCCCGACCGCCGCGAGGTCCTGCTGGATCGCCTGGGCGATACGCGGCTGCGGATCGGTGTTGGTGGAATAAAGAACCGTCGAGAAGCCATCGGGATAGCCGGCTTCCTTCAGAAGTTCCTTTGCCTTGGCGACGTCGTAGCCATAGCCCTTGTAGGCGGTGTCGTAGCCCGGCATCAGCGGCGGCAGCGGCTGGTTGGCCGGGGTGGCGCGCCCGTTGACGATGCGCACGATTCGATCCTTGTTGATCGCCATGTTCAGCGCCTGGCGCACCTTCACATTGTCGAGCGGCTTGATGTGGGTGTTGAGCGTGACATAGCCGGTATTGAGCTGCTGGCCGTCGACGATCATCTCCTTGGCGTCGGGACCCTTGCTCATTTCAAGGAACTTGGCCGGCGGAATGCCGTCGCCGGCGATGTCGACCTCGCCCTTCTGCAGCCGCAGCAGCGCCACCAGCGGCTCCTGGCCGATCTCGATGGTGAAGCTGTCGATATGGGGCACGCCCTTGACGAAATAGTCGGGGTTGCGGGCGAAGACCAGCTTCTGCCCGATCACCCAGTCCTTCAGCACGAAGGTGCCGGAACCCACCGGCTTCTTGCCGAAGTCGCCGGCCGCCGCCTCGACGGCTTCCTTCGGCACGATGGAGGAGAAGTTGATGGCCAGCACGTGCAGGAAGGTGGCGTCGGGACGGGAGAGCTTGAACACCACCGTGTCGGCGTCCGGCGTCTCGATGCCGGAAAGCCCGGCCGCCTTGCCCGCGGAGAAGTCGTCGAAGCCGGCGATGGCGCCGAAGAAGCCGGCGCCGGGACCCTGGGTCTTGGGATCGACGGCGCGCTCGATGGAGTACTTCACGTCGGCCGGCACCACCTCGCGGCCATTGGTGAACTTCACGCCCTTGCGCAGCTTGAAGGTGTAGGTCAGCCCGTCCGGCGAGACGGTGAAGCTCTCCGCCAGCGAGGGCACCAGGTCCGGCGTGCCGGGGGTGTAATCCATCAGCCGCGAGAACAGGCTCTTGATGATCGACCAGTTCTGCCAGTCATAGCCGATGGCCGGGTCGAGCGTGGCGATGTCGTCCTTGTAGGTCACCACGATGTCGCCGCCCTGGGTCTGGGCGGCGGCCGGGGTGGGCAGCGCCACGCTCAGCGCGGCGGCAGGCGCAAGGGCGAGGGCGGCGGCAAGGGCCGTCGATCGCATCAAGGTCTTCAGCATGGCGTTGGAACCCTCTGTACGGTTTGTCTTATGCGTTGGTGAACGTCAGGCCGCGCGGATGCGCGGATCGATCAGCGGGGCCGCGAGATCGGCCACCAGATTGCCTAGGACGATGGCGAAGGCGGACACCAGCGTCACACCCATGATGATGGGGATGTCGACCTGCTGGATCGCCTGCCAGGCGAGCTGGCCGATGCCGGGCCAGCCATACACCGCCTCGACCACCACCGTGCCGCTCATGAACTGGCCGATGTCGATGCCGATCATCGCGATCACCGGCAGCAGCGCGTTGGGCAGGGCATGGCGCAGCACGACGCGCCGGGCGGACAGGCCCTTGGCGTTGGCGGTGCGGACATAGTCCTGCCCCAGCACCTCGATCATCGCCGAGCGCACCACCCGGGCGTACCAGCCGGCGCCGAGAATGCCGAGGGTGAAGGCGGGGAGCACCAGATGCGCCGGCGTGCCATAGCCAGACATCGGGAACCAGCCGAGCGTCGCCGCGAAGATGTAGAGCAGCAGCAGGGCCACCAGGAATTGCGGCGTCGACACGCCGACGAAGGACAGCGTCATCACCAGCCGGTCGACCACGCCGTCGCGGCGCAGCGCGGCGATCACCCCGAGCGTCAGCCCGATCGCCACCTCGATGGCGATGCCCGCCGCCATCAGCGTCAGCGTCGCCGGCAGCCGGGCGAGGATCAGCGGGGCGACCGCCGTCTTCTGGTTGAAGGACCGGCCGAGGTCGCCGTGCAGCAGATTGACGAGGTAGTTCCAGAACTGCACCGGCAGCGGCAGGTCGAGCCCGAGCTGGTGGCGGATGCTGGCGACGGTGGCCGGCGTCGCGTTGCGCCCGGCCAGCAGCACCGCGGGATCGGCGGGCAGCGCGTAGAGCAGCACGAAGGTGATGGCGGCGACGCCGAGCAGGATGAGCGCGGCCTGCACGGCGCGGCGGGCGAACAGCGCCAGCATCAGTCCCTCCCCCGCTGGGTCGGGTCAAGCAGGTCGCGCAGGGCGTCGCCGACGAGATTGAAGGACAAGGCCGTGGCGAGGATCGCCGCGCCGGGGAAGAACACCAGCCAGGGCGCCGACTGGAAATAGCTCTGGCTCTCGAACACGATGTTGCCCCAGGAGGGCTCCGGCGGCTGGACCCCGATGCCGAGGAAGGACAGCGTCGCCTCCAGCAGCACCGTGGTGGCGATGCCGAGCGTGCCCCAGACGATGGCGGTCGGCACCAGATGGGGCAGGATATGCAGCCCGAGGATGCGCAGGTGCCCTGCCCCCATCGCCCGCTCCGCGAGGATGAAGTCGCGCTCCGCCAGCGAGCGGGTTTCGGTATAGGCGATGCGCGCGACCTGCACCCAGTTCACCATGGCGATGACCATGGCGACGATCCACAGGCTCGGCTTCAGCAGCGCCGCCAGCACGATCGCCAGCAGCAGCGCGGGAAAGGCGGTCATCAGGTCGGTGAACCGCATCAGCAGGCCGCCGGGCAGGCCGCCGAAATAGCCGGCGAAGACGCCGACGGTCAGTCCGATCATCACCGCGGTGCCGTTCGCCACCAGGCCGATCAGCAGCGAGGTGCGGGCGCCGTAGATGAGGCGCGAGAGCAGGTCGCGGCCGAGCGTGTCGGTGCCGAGCAGGAATTCATGCGAGGGCGGCAGCGGCGCGCCTTCCAGCGACAGGCCGTCATACATCTGGTTGTCCGGCGCATAGGGCGCGAGCCACGGCGCGAACAGCGCGGCGGCGGCCACGGCGGCAATGACGAGCAGCCCCGCCACCAGAACCGGACGGCGCGCCAAGGCGCGAAGGGGGGCGAGCGCGGCCATCAGCCGGCCTCCGGCAGCGCGAGCTGGCGCGCCAGCAGCGCCGCCGCCGCCTGCTCCAGCGTCATCCGGCGCCGCATGGCGATCTCGCGCAGCTGGCGATAGGCGGCCTCCTCGTCGATCTGCCGGGCGAGGGCGATGGCCTCCACAGCCTTGAGCACCAGCCCGCGCAGCCGCAGCCGCGCGCTCAGCCCCGCGATGCGCTCCCGCGCCGCCTGCCGCTCGTCGAAGGCATGGACCGCCAGCACCAGTGCGGGATAGACCGCCGCCGCCACCACCGGCTTGGCGATGATGGCGCCGGCTCCCTGTTCGATCGCCCAGGCGATGCGGCCGGGCGCTTCCGAGCCGAGCAGCGCGACCACCGGCAGCAGCGCCGCGCCGGGCTCCCACGGCAGCAGGCCGGCCCAGCCCTGGTCGGCATCCACCAGAACGATGTCGCAGGCCTGGTCCGCCGCCAGCGGCCACCACTGCCGCTCCACGCCAAGGCCGAGCAGGCCGAGCTGGCGCGCCAGCCGCTCGATGCCGTCCTCGGGCCGGTGCAGGATGACGGCGCGGCGGCCGACGAAGCTGGGCGTGCTGAAGCTGGGCGTGCTCATGAGACCACCCGCAGATGGGGACGGACGCGACCGTCGCGGACGCCCGTCAGATAGGGATCGGCGGCAATGGCCGGGCGCGAGGCGACGATGTCGAAGCCGCCCTCGGCGTTGATGCGGCCGAGATGGAACGGCAGCGCCGCATGGTTGGTGCGCGGGTCGATGCGGATCACGCCCTGCACCGTGGCGTGGGGGCGGGCAAGCAGCGCCTGCCGGACCGCGGCGGGTTCATCCGTCCCCGCCGCCGCGATGGCGCGGGCGCAGAGGTCGACGGCGGCATGGGCGCCGGCGAAGAAGGAGGAGGCGCGCCGCTCGCGTCCCCATCGGGCGGCGATGGCGGCCTTGAAGGCGCGGTTCTCCGCGGTGTCGAGGCTGTCGAAGTAGCAGGCCGCCGCGAGCTGGCCCACCGCGACGCCGGGTGCGATCTCGCCCAGCTCGCATTCGGTGAGATCGCAGCTCACCACCGGGCAGGTTTCGGGGCGGAAGGCGGGATCGCGCGCGGCCAGCCGGCTCATCGCCGCCAGGAAGGCGTAGCTGGAGGGACCGATGAGATTGTTGAGCACGAAGGAGGGGCGCTGAACCTCGATCTCGGCCACCAGCCGGTCGACATCGGTCTCGTCGATCGGCAGGAAGCGTTCGCCCACCACTTCCCCGCCTCCGGCGAGCAGAAGCTCGCGGGCGAGCCGGTTCATTTCCCAACCCCATACATAATTGGCGCCGAGCAGGAAGGCGCGGCCGCCATGGCGGGGCAGGAGATGCTCGAACAGCGGCAGCAGGTGCTGGTTGGGGCAGGCCCCGGTATAGATCACGCTCTCATTGGCCTCGAACCCCTCATAGGGGCAGATGTACCAGAGCAGGCCGTCATGCTTCTCCACCAGCGGGATCACGTCCTTGCGGCCGGCCGAGAGGATGGTGCCGATGATATGGCGGCAGCCCCGCTCGCGCAGCAGCTCGCGGGCAAGCGTGACGTAGCGCGGGCCCTCGCCGCCCGGGTCGGCATAGACGGGCTCCACCGCAATGCCCGCGGCGGCGAGATGCTCGATCGCGAGCGCGGCGCCGTCGTGGCAATCCCGCCCCATGGCGCCATAGGGCCCCTGGGTCGAGTAGAGGATGCCGATGCGGATGGGCGTGGCCATGACACTCCGGGGACAGAATCAGGTGGCCGAACGCAAAAAACCCCACGAAACCGGCTCCGCCGGGCGGCGGGGTTTCGCGGGGCGCTGTTGCCCTCGGCCTCTTCAGCCAATGTCGCGCCCACCGAAGTGCTTAGCCGATGGGCATGGCTACGATATGGGCTCGGGCGTCGATGTCAATGCTTCACATGGGCCTGGGGACAAAATCCACCCCACCCCGGCGGCTCAGCTGTGGGGTCAGCTGTGGCGGGTCAGCCGTCCTGCGCCATCTCATGGCGCCACGGCGGATTGGCGCCGACGCGCGTCACCGAGATGGCCGCCGCCCGCGCCGCAAAGCCGAGCACCTCGCGGAGGTCTTCGGCTCCCACGCCGGCCAGCCTCTCCGGCCGCAGCAGGTCACGCTCCGCGAGCGCGGAGAGGAAACCGGCATTGAAGGTGTCGCCGGCCCCGACCGTGTCGGCGACACGCACCACGGGTGCCGTCGCCTCGACATCGAGCGAGCGACCGAAGGCCCGGGCGCCCCGGGCGCCGAGCGTCACCAGCACGAGCTGCGGCCCCAGCGACAGCACGGCCCGCGCCTGCGCCGCCAGGTCGCCCTCCCCCATGAGCCAGAACAGGTCTTCGTCCGACAGCTTCACGACGTGGCTGAGGGCGATCAGCCGGCGGATGCGGCCGCGATAGGCCGCCTCGTCGCGAATGAAGCCGGGCCGGACATTGGGATCGAGCATGATGAGCCGGCCCGCGCCGTCGCCCGCCACCCGCGCCGCCAGCGCCTCCATGGTGGAGCCCACCGGCTCGCCGACCAGGCTGATGCCGCCCAGGAACAGCGCGGCCACCTCGGCCGGCACCTCGGGCAGGTCGGCCGGGGCGAGCATCCGCCCGGCGGTGTTCTCGTCGAGGAACAGGTAGCGCGCCTGTCCCTCCACCAGCGTGACGAAGGCGAGCGTGGTCGGGCGGTCCACCGGCCGGCACAGCCGGTCGTCGACTCCTGCGGCGGCCAATGCCGACCGAAGCTGGTCGCCGAACAGGTCGGTGGAAAGGCCGTACCAGAACAGGGTCCGGGTTCCGAGCCGCGCGGCGGCGATGGCGGTGTTGAACACCGCGCCGCCGGGCAATGGCAGGAAAGCCTGCCCCTCCGGGGTCGACCGCGGCACCATGTCGATCAGGGCTTCCCCGGCGCACAGCAGAACCGGAGACGAAGGCGGGGCGTGGTCGGTCATCTCGCATGTCCTCGCGGCGGTGCGCGGGGCGTTCCCGCCCGCGCCGCCCGTCCTTTAAGCCGCCCTTCCCCGGGCGGGAAGGGCCTCCGATTCGCGGGGTCTCAGCCGCGCAGATAGTCCGTCAGCACGGCACGGGCGCCGCGGCGCCACAGGTCGTCGAGCGCCGCGGCGAAGGCGGCGACCACCTCGGCATCGGTGCCAAGATCGCCATAGACCTCGCCCATTGCCAGCCACAGCGCGGGATCGTCCTTGGCGGCCCGCGCCCGCGCCGTCAGCTCGTCCCAATTGGGATCATTCGGCGCGATCTCGGCACCGCTGTCGCTCACCCCGGCGCAATAGCGGCACCACAGCGCCGATTCGAGGATCAGCCCCAGCGGCAGGCGCCCGGCGGCCCGGTTGTCGCGGATCGAGGGCACGATGAATTTCGGCTGGCGGTTCGATCCGTCGAGGCAGAGCCGGCGGACGGTGTCGGCGACGTCGGGATTGGCGAAGCGCTCGCGGATGATGGCGAGGTAATCGCCGAGGTCGGTGTCGGGCACCGGCGGCACGATCGGCAGGATTTCCTCGCGCTCCACCTTGTCGAGGAAGCCGGCGATCAGCGGCTCGGCCATCGCCTCATGGACCAGCGCGATGTCCATCAGCCCGCCGGGATAGGCGATGATGGCATGGCCGCCATTGAGGATGCGGATCTTCATCGTCTCATAGGCGTGGACATGCCCGGTGAAGGTGACGCCGACCTTCTCCAGGGCGGGCCGGCCGGCGGGGAAATGGTCCTCCAGCACCCATTGGCGGAACGGCTCGCACGTCACCGGCACCGGGTCGTCGAGACCGAAGGCCGCGGCCATCGCCCGCTCGCGCGTGCCGGTGGCAGGGGTGATGCGGTCGACCATCCCGTTGGGAAAAGCCACGTTTGCGTCGACCCAGGCGGCGAATTCCGGATCGTACAGCCGCGCGAGGCCCACCACGACCTGGCGGGTGACATGGCCGTTGCCCGGCAGGTTGTCGCAGGACATCACCGTGAAGGGCGCGACACCCGCCGCCCGCCGCGCCGCCAGGGCCGCCAGAATGGCGCCGAACGCGGTCTGCGGCGCCGCCGGATGGGCCGCATCGGCGCGGATGTCGGCCGCCTCGGTGTCGAGCCTGCCCGCCGGGTCGAGGAAGTAGCCGCCTTCGGTCACCGTCAGGCTGACGATACGGATCTCCGGCCGGGACATGGCGGCGACGAGGGCGGCATTGCCGTCTTCCACCGGGATGAAGCCGATCATCGCCCCGACCCGGCGGGCGCTGTGCCCGGACGGATCGAGTTCGATCACCGTGGACAGACAGTCCTGGGCCAGCAGCGCCTCGCGCATGCGCCCGTCCGCCGGCCGCACGCCGGCCCCGAGGATGGCCCAGTCATGGTCGCCGCCGAGGGCAAAGAGATCGTCGAGATAGACCGCCTGATGGGCGCGGTGGAAATTGCCGAGTCCGATATGGACGATGCCGGGCGTCAGGCGGGCGCGGTCATAGGTGGGGAGCGTAACGGCGGGCAGGGTCATCTCGGGTCATCCGGTTGCCGCCGTCCGTTCTGGGGGGCGGCGAGGTCTGCGGCGCGACGGTCGCGGCCGGGCCAGCGCCCGACCCTCGCCTGACGTGCGGTGTGGTGTCGGAAAGGACCGGGCCTGCGCCCGATCCTTGCGCCGCCTCCCCTCCGGGTGGCGGCGGCTTGTCGTGTCAGAGCGCCCGCCCCTCGCGGTCGAAGCGGTGGAACTTGTCGGGCTGCGGCGCCAGCGCGACGGGATCGCCGTAGCGCAGCGCCACCTCGCCGCCCGCCCGCACATTCACCGTGCCGACCCCGGCGACATCGACCTTGAGGAAGGTGTCGGAGCCGAGATGCTCGGAAATGCCGACCACCCCCTTCCACGGTCCGTCCGCGGCCACCGCGATGTGCTCGGGCCGGATTCCGAGGGTGTGGGCACCGTGACGCGCCGCCTCGGCGCCCTCGATGAAGTTCATCTTCGGGCTGCCGATGAAGCCGGCGACGAAGAGATTGACCGGCGCACGGTAGAGATCGATCGGGCTGCCGACCTGCTCGATGCGCCCCGCGTTCAGCACCACGATCTTGTCGGCCATGGTCATGGCCTCGACCTGGTCGTGGGTGACGTAGATCATCGTGGTCTTGAGCGTCTGGTGCT
>CAZIXP010000002.1:0-107054 GCA_964543245.1 uncultured Starkeya sp. | reverse complement strand
GAGAACCGCATCGCCGCGCTGCGCGCCCTCGCCGAGCGTGGTGGTGGCAGGTCGGGCGGCTGGAGCGACATGTCGGAACCTGCGGCCGGTCCGTGGGGCGGTGCTGCCGGTCCGGCGCCGCGCTCAGGCGCCTGGGGCAGCGCGGCGGGCCGCGCCGCACCCCGGCGAGGCCCCTGGGGCTGATCCGGCGCGGCCGGCCGATGGCTCGCTGCCGGCCAGGCTTGCGCCGAGGTGGCGATGGCTGCGGCACCGGCTTGAAATGCCGGCGCTTCGCGGCTACAGAAGGGCCGCGCCGGCCCTGACCCGTCGGCGCGCGCCGTCGAGACGCACCTGCGGGTGAGGAAGACGGCAGCCGGCCGGTCGTCCCGGCCGTACCGATGTGGAAATGCCCCAATAGCTCAGCCGGTAGAGCAACTGTTTCGTAAATAGTAGGTCGGCGGTTCGAATCCGTCTTGGGGCACCACTCTTCCGCCAGAGCCATTCCCGTAATTGTGCGGAGCGGTTTGCGGTCGGCACTGCATGCGATCAGGGTTTTGGCGCTTTTCCCGTGACCGGACGTTCGCCGGAAGAAAAGCCCTAGCGTTTCACGATCAGCCCGGCATGCACGGTCAGCGGCTCCAGCAGCGCGCTGGGCGCGGCCGCCATGCGTGCTTCCAGCCCCGACAGCAGGCGCCCCAGCAGCGCCTCCCGCTCGGCGCCGGGGCGGTCGGCATCGAGGCCCGCCAGCAGCGAAGGCGCGAAGGCACCGCGAAAGAAGCCGATCTGCCCGGCGGCCAGCGCGGCGGCATCGCCGTTTTCCTGATAGGCCACCCAGAACGGGTCCGGCCGCTGGTCCAGCCGCTCCTCGGCGAGGATCAGCCCTGCCGCCTCCCCCGCCGCGAACGGGGCGCGGATCGCCTCCGGCGTGCGTTCGAACAGCCACACGGTCAGCCGCTCCCGCTCGGCGGGGCGCAGCGCGCCGGCATCGGCCAGCGCATCGATCTGCGCCTGCGCCCACGCCATCATCACCGGAAAGGTGGTGGCCGCCTCGTCCGCCACGGTCGGCTGAACCACCAGCAGGGCGGCGCCGGGCCGCAGCTCCCGTGCCCGGCACGCCAGAAAGGCCCGCCAGTCCTGCGCCGACTGCGCCGCGAGGGCGGCGCGGGCCGCCGGCGGGGTCATCCGCCCCCAGACATGCCCGGCCACACCGACCGGTGCCCGGCTGAGCCAGTGCACGGCAAAGGCGCACCAGCCGAAGGCGACCGTCTCATCGGGCAGGACCTGCTCGAAATGGCTGCGACCGACCGCCGAGGCGAAGGCCCGCGGGTCGGAACGGCGATAGCTCGCCTCATTCTCCTCGAGGAGATGGAACAGTGTGGCGAAATCATTGTCGGGCTGGTCGACATGGACGACGCTGACCGGCGGCTGGGCGCCGAGGCGCTGGCGAAGCGCAGCAAGGGCGAGGCCCATCGGCGCGAGCGAGTTGCCGCCCTGGGCGCTGCCGTAATCGGCGATCACCGGCGGTCCTCCGCCGAGATCGGGAATCGCGGCAATCGCCGGGCCGATCATCGGCAGGGCAAAGGCGCTTCCGCCGGATTGCAGCCGCGAGTGCCGGGTGTAGAACCCGCCGCCGAGCATGGGAGCGGGGCGGGCGGGCCGGCGCGTTGTCATGGTCGCCCTCCGCCGGGATGTCTGCGGCCCATGGTGGCACCAGTGCCGCAACCGCCGCAAGCCGGCCGGCCCGGCTCAGCCGCGAACCCGCACCAGCGCGTCCGACAGCGGGGAAGGGTCGATGCGGATCAGGCCATCCAGCGGCCGGTCCATCTCCACCAGGACGAAGATGCAGGCCGCGATGCACCACGCGCACAGCAGATAGGTCGCGATCAGCGTGCCATTGGGCGGGGCGGCGAGGCCGAAGCTGAAGAAGACGATAGCGATCCAGCTGACGATGACGATGAGAAGCACCGGCGAGATGCTGCCGTTACGCTGCTCGACCACGGTCCAGCGAAGCTGGATGAGCTGGTTATAGGCGGAGCGGGCGATGGCCAGCGACTGTTCCTGGCTGACAGTGGAGGTCTGCAGCGCATTGAGGGTGTTGCCGAGGCCGATCATCGCCCCGGTCAGGGCGGAGCGGGCGTCATCGAGCCGCTCCGCCTGGCCGAACTGGTCGCGCAGCACGACCTCCATTTCCCGGACCAGCGCGGCGCGGGTGGCATCTGCCGCCGGGCCGAAAGGCTGCAGCGCCTCGTCGAGGAGGATCGACTGCACCGCGAAATTGCGCACATCGCCTTGCACCTGGTCGAATGATTCCTTCACCGAGGCGATCAGCAGGCCCAGCACCACCGAGGTGATGGCCGCCACCATGCCCATGGAGATCGCGACGACGTCGAGGCTTTCCCGGCTCAGGTGATGCTGGGGCAGCCGGCTGCGGGCGAGAATGCCGACAAAGGCGCCAAGCAGCAGGCAGACGAACACCGCAGCGGCGATGAGCAGAGACACCATTCGCGCCGAACTCCGGGCGGCCACACGCGCCGCGAGGCGAGGCCACCACTATGGAGCAGGGGCCGGGCGCTTGTCACGATGCACGGGCCCGGGCCCACCCGCGCCTCGGTGGTGGCGAGATGGCACAGGGTGTGCTTCCTTCCCGCACGTTACGCATTCTTTGGGGGTATGATGGCTGTTTTTCTCGTGACCTACGATGTCGGCCACTCGGACCGGGAAGCAGGGCTGATCGCGGCGATCAAACAGACGCCCTGGACGCAGCTCACCTCGCACAGCTTCGCGGTATCGACGCCGGAGAGCGACGAGGACCTCTTCGACCGCCTGCGGGATTTCGTCGACGATGGCGACAGCCTCTACCTCGCCTTGATGAAGATGCCCTATCGCGGCATCGGCCACCGCGAGGTCAATTACTGGCTCGAGGCCAATCTGCGCTGGTAGCGGCCGCCCCTCCTTCCGGCGCGCATCGCCAGCCCCTTATTGCCAGCCTCTGCTCTGCCCCGGCTCGGCTCTCGCATTGAAAAGGCCCCGGCAATCGCTTGCCGGGGCCTTTCCTGTCTGTCACGGCCCGCGGGCGGGCGATCAGTCGCTGTTGCGGTTGCCGAACAGCTGCAGCAGCATCATGAACAGGTTGATGAAGTCGAGATACAGCGTCAGCGCGCCCATGATGGCCTTGCGGCCGGCGACGAGCGTGTCGTCACCCTCGAAATACATCTCCTTGATGCGCTGGGTGTCGTAGGCGGTCAGGCCGGCGAAGACCAGCACGCCCACCACCGAGATCACGAACTGCAGCATCGACGAGCCGAGGAAGATGTTCACCAGGCTCGCGATGATGATGCCGAACAGGCCCATGATCAGGAACGAGCCCATCCCCGAGAGGCTGCGCGGCGTGGTGTAGCCGTAGAGGCTCAGCGCGCCGAACGAGGCCGCGGTGATGAAGAACACCCGCACGATGCTGGCATGGGTATAGACCAGGAAGATCGTCGACAGCGAGATGCCGACGAGCGCGGCATAGACCCAGAAGGTGATCTGAGCGGCGGATACGCTCATGCTGTTGATGCGGAAGCTGAGGAAGAACACCGCGCCCAGCGGGGCCAGCATCACCACCCACTTCAGCGGGCTCACGAACAGCGCATAGCCGAACTGCGTCAGCATGATGCCGCCGGCAACCTGGCCGGCCGCCTGGCTCGCATCATTGGTCACGGCGAGCATGTAGATACCCAGAGCCGCGGCGCCGGTGATGGCGAGGCCGAGGGTCATGTAGTTGTAGACGCTCAGCATATACGAGCGGAGGCCCTGGTCGATCGCGGCCTCCGTCCGCGCCGCCCTGGTGCCGAACCGCGCGGCGGCGACGTTGCGATCATAATCGGACATCGTGTCGGATCCTCTCGAAATTCCCCGAAACAGCCTCCTGACGGCCGGATGCCGCAGCTATAGACTGTTTTCGTTCAGGAATATGGGCAAGGCCGGATCACGCCGCAAGTGAACTTTGCGTCAGAATTGACGCAACGTCAGCGCGATCCCTCCCCGCTACCCCAGTATGTCACAGATTGCGCAACAGGCGTGCAGGCTTCTGCCCCAGAGCGCGCCATGTGCCGATCAGCCCGAATCCGACCGTCAGCAGCAGCGCCGCCGCCACCGCGCCGAAGGCCGCCGGCGCCGAGAAGGCGAAGCCGATCTTCATCACGCTGGTGACCACGACATAGGCGGCGAGCGAGCCGGCGGCGATCGCCACCGCAGCAGTGGCGAGGCCGAGGGCGGCGTATTCCAGCCCATAGGCGAGCAGAAGCCGGCCCCGGGTCGCGCCGAGCGTCTTGAGCACCACCGCGTCATAGACCCTCTGCTGCTGGCCTGCCGCCAGCGCCCCGGCCAGCACGAGCACGCTCGACACCAGCGTCACCAGGCTGGCGGCGCGGATGGCGAGGAGCAGCTGGCCGACGATGTCGCCGATCTGCGCCAGCGCGTCCTTGACCCGAACCACCGTCACCCCGGGGAAGGTGGTGCCCACCGCGCGGGCGACCTGGCGCTCGGCCGTCGCGGAATCCGCCCCCGGCGCGAAGGCGAGGGTGGCCAGCGAGGTGTGGGGGGCGCCGCGGAAGGTGTTGGGCGAGAACACCATGACGAAGTTGATCGCCAGCCGCTCCCAGTCCACATGGCGCAGATTGGCGATCTTCGCGGTGATCGGCCGGCCCAGCACGTTCACCACCACGCTGTCGCCGATCTTCAGCCCGAAGGCGTCGGCGATCTCCTTCTCGAAGGACACCAGCGGCGGACCGGCATAGTCGGGCGCCCACCAGCTGCCTTCCGCGAGGGTGGAGCCTTCGGGAAGCGTTTCGGCATAGGTGATGCCGCGGTCGGAGGAGAGGACCCAGGCGAAATCCGGCGGCGGGGTGATGTCCTCCACCGCGCGCTCGCCCATCGTGATCAGCCGGCCGCGCAGCATCGGCACCACCTCGACCTTGGCGCCGGGGGCCTCGCTACTGAGAAACTGGGTGAAACGGTCGACTTCCGTGCTCTGAACGTCGACGAAATAGAAACTCGGGGCCTCATTGGGCAGGTTTGCGGTCAATTCCCGGGTCAGGCTGCGGTCGATGAGGGCCAGCGTCACGATCAGCGTCAGGCCGAGGCCCAGGGAGAGGACCACGGTCGGGGTCAGCGCCCCGGGGCGGTGGATGTTGGCGAGGGCCAGCCGGGCCTCGGTGGCGCGCGGGCGCGGCAGGCGGCGGGCGAGGGCCATCAGCCCGAAGGCGACGAGGCGCAGCGCCAGCAGCACGCTGCCGGCGCCGACGAGATAATACAGCGCAATCCGGGCATCCTCCGCCGCGAACACCGCCAGCCCCGCCAGCGCCGCCGCCGCGCCATAGGCAAGTGCCTGATAAAGCTTGCGGGGACGGCGGCGGCCGGGCTCGGTCCGGTCGCGGAACAGCGCCGAGACCGGCACGTCATGGGCCAGCCCCAGCGGCCACAGCGCAAAGGCCAGCGCCACCAGCAGGCCATAGCCTACCGCCAGCAGCAGGGCCAGCGGCTGCACGCTGGGCTCGATGGCAAGGGGTATCATGGAACCCGCCGCCCACAGCACGCCATACGGTATGGTCGCGCCGATTCCGAGTCCGATGAGGACGCCGATGAGAGCGATGAGACCGACCTCGATGAGGTAGATCGCGAACACCGTGCCGCCGGTCGCGCCGAGCGACTTGAAGGTGGCGATCACCGCCCGCTTGGCGTCGAGATGGCTCTTCACCGCATTGGCGACGCCGACCCCGCCGACCAGCAGCGCGGTGAGTCCCACCAGGGTGAGGTACTGGGCGAAGCGGTTCACGTCGCGCTCCAGCCGGGGGGCGGCGGCGTCGCGGCTGCGGATCTCGAAGCCGGCCTGCGGCGCCCCCGCTTTCACCGCGTCGAGGAAGGCGGGAAGCCGGGCGGGGTCGTCGAGCTTCACCCGGTACTGCCAGCGCACCACGCTGCCGGGCTGCACCAGCTTCGAGGCGTCCAGCGCGGCGCGGGAGATCATCAGCCGGGGGCCGAAGCCGATGCCGGTGGAGAGAAGATCGGGCTCCTTGCCGATGGTCGCCGCCAGCCGCAGCGTCGTCTCGCCGATCTGGAAGCGGTCGCCGGGCTTCAGCCCCAGCCGCTCGGCCAGCAGCGGATCGACCACCGCGCCGAAGGCGCCGTCGACCTCGGCGAGCGCCGGCGCCAGCGGGCCGGACGGCACGGTCTCCACCGTGCCGGTGAGGGGATAGGCGCCGTCCACCGCCTTCACCTCGGCGAGGGTCGAGACGAAGGACTCGCCCTCCCCGACCCGCGCCATGGCCCGCAGCGTCGCGATGGTGGACACCCGCCCCTCGGCGCCGAGCAGCGCCAGCTCCGGCCCGGTGGCCTCGCGCTGCACCAGCGTGAAGGCGGCGTCGCCACCCAGCAAGGTGGAGCCCTCGCGCGCCAGCCCGTCGGTCAGCGCGCGCGACAGCGAGCCGACCCCGGCGATGGCGGCGACGCCGAGGGTGAGGCAGGCGAGGAACACGGCAAAGCCGCGCAGCCCGCCGCGCAGCTCCCGCAGGGCGAAGCGCAGCGCGATGCCGAGCCCGGCGGCGCGGCCCGGCGGGCGGAGGGCGGCGCGGCGGGACGCGGCGGCAGGAGAGGCGGCGACGCTCATGCCGGCACCCCGCCGGCCGCGGCCACGGCGCCCTCCGCCTCGACAGGGCCGGAGCGCAGCCGCACCACGCGGTCGCAGCGGCGGGCGAGGCCGAGATCGTGGGTCACGATCACCAGCGTGGTGCCGCGGGCGGCGCGGCTGGCGAAGATCAGCTCCATGATCTGGCGGCCGGTCTCCTCGTCGAGATTGCCGGTGGGCTCGTCGGCGACAAGGATCGCCGGCTCGGGCGCCAGCGCGCGCGCCACCGCGACGCGCTGCTGCTCGCCGCCGGAAAGCTGGGAGGGATAGTGGTCCAGCCGGTGGCCGAGCCCGACCGCGGTCAGCTCCGCCGCGGCCCGGGCGACGGCATCCGCCCGGCCCGCCAGCTCCAGCGGCACCGCGACATTCTCCAGCGCGGTCATGGTGGGGATGAGGTGGAAGGCCTGGAAGATGATGCCGACATGGCGGCCGCGGAACCGGGCCAGCGCGTCCTCGCCGAGCCCGGTGAGTGGCTCGCCCGCGACCTCGACCGTGCCGGAATCGGCCCGCTCCAGCCCCGCCAGCACCATCAGCAGGCTCGATTTGCCCGATCCCGAAGGTCCGACCAGTCCAACCGCCTCGCCGGACCCTATATGAAGGGAGACGCCCTTGAGGATGTGGACCCGCGCCGCGCCGGAGCCGAGCGAAAGCTGGACATTGTCGAGCCGGACGGCCGGTGCGGAAGACGAGAAGGAAGTGCGCTGCATGATCTCTGGTTTCAACGGCCGTTGGCGGCGCCCCGTGCTCGCGAGCCGGCTATGGTTCGGGTCGCCAGCATATGGTGCGCTGCACCCGCGGCGAAAGGGGCGGCCGGGGGCGTTCACGACCTTGCGTCAGCTCGCGCTGGCGGCGCTGGTGCTGGCGGGCGCCGCCCTCGCCGCACCCGCGCAGGCCGAGCCTTTGCGGCTGGTGGCCTTTGGCGACAGCCTCACCGCCGGGCTGGGCCTGCCGGCGAAGGAGGCCTTCCCCACGCGGCTCCAGGCCGCGCTGAAGGCGCGTGGACACGACGTTGTGATCGAGAATGCCGGGGTTTCCGGCGACACCACCGCCGCCGGCCTTGCCCGGCTGGACTGGTCGATCCCCGACGGCACCCAGGGCGTGATCCTCGAACTCGGCGCCAATGACGCGCTGCGCGGGCTCGACCCCGGCCTTGCGGAGAAGGCGCTGGACGACATGCTGGCGCGGCTGAAGGCCCGCGGCATCCCCGTGCTGCTTGCCGGCATGCTGGCCCCGCCCAACATGGGCGCGGCCTACAAGCAGCGCTTCGACGCCATCTATCCCGCGCTGGCGGCGAAATACGGCGTGCCGCTCTACCCGTTCTTCCTCGACGGCGTCGCCGGCCAGGGCAAGCTGAACCAGCCCGACGGCGTCCACCCCACCGCGGCGGGCGTCGACATCATCGTGGAGCGCATGCTGCCGGCGGTGGAGGCGTGGCTGGCAACGCTGAAAGGTTGAGGGCGCCGGCCTGTCGACCCGGCATCAGGACGACACGGTGGTCGACGCGGTGTACCGCGCCTTCCGCCGCCGGCCCGACCCCACGGCAACGCTGCTCTTCGCCGTCGCGTTGCCGCCGCTGCCGGGCGGCGCGGCCGCGCGGCCGCCGCACGCCCGAACCTTCCGGGTCGCCGAGCGGATGGCGTCGACCGGCCCGGGAACCGCGGACCGCGCACCGAACGGCTGACCCAGCGGCACCTTGTCCGACCGGAAGCGGGCTCCTATCATGGTGGCTCCGGCGTTTCGCCGCACCTGCCCCCGTTCCTGCCCCCATTTCCCGGACAATCCCATGCAGTATCGCCCGCTCGGCCGCACCGGCCTTGAGGTCAGCGCCATCTGCCTCGGCACGATGACCTATGGCCAGCAGAACACCGAGGCCGAAGGCCACGCCCAGATGGACTATGCCCTCGACCGGGGCATCAATTTCCTCGACACCGCCGAGCTCTATTCCATTCCGCCCAAGCCCGACACCCAGGGCTCGACCGAGCGCATCATCGGCAGCTGGATGAAGGCGCGCGGCAACCGCGACAAGGTGATCGTGGCCACCAAGGTCTGCGGCCTCTCCGAGATGACGTGGTTCCGCGACGACGGCGCCCCGGCGCGGCCGAACCGCGGCCAGATCCGCGAGGCGGTGGAGAAGAGCCTGAAGCGGCTCGAGACCGACTATATCGACCTCTACCAGCTGCACTGGCCCGGCCGGCCGGTGCCGTATTTCGGCTCCAACCCTACGCGCTGGAAGGACGTTTCCGGCGAGGAGACCCCGATCCTCGAAACCCTCGAGGCGATGGGGGACCTCGTGAAGGAAGGCAAGATCCGCCATTTCGGGCTCTCCAACGAGAGCGCCTGGGGCACGATGCGCTTCCTTCACGAGGCCGACGCGCGAGGGGGGCTGCCGCGCGTGGTGTCGATCCAGAACGCATACCATCTGCTGAATCGCACCTATGAGGTGAACCTTGCCGAGGTAAGCTTGCGCGAGGATGTCGGCCTGCTGGCCTATTCCCCGCTGGCGCAGGGCTATCTCACCGGCAAGTACCAGAACGGCGCCCGCCCGGCCGGGGCGCGCACCACTCTGTTCAACCGCGGCCAGCGCTACGAGACCGCGGGCACGGAGGAGGCGGTGGCGGCCTATCTCGCCATTGCCGCGGAAGCCGGGCTCGACCCCGCGCAGATGGCGATCGCCTTCTGCCTCTCGCGCTCGTTCATGACGTCGGTCATCATCGGCGCCACCACCATGGCCCAGCTCAAGACCGACATCGACGCGATCGACGTGACCCTCACGCCCGAGGTGGAAGCGAAGATCGACGCGGTGCACCAGCGCGTCGGCAATCCCTGCCCGTGACGGGCGCGGCGGGCGGGCCGGCAGGCCCGCCTATCCGGCCCGCCTATCCGGCCCGCCTATTCCGCCGCCGGGCGGCCCTCGGCGGCGCGGGCGGCGGCGTCGGGCTCCGGCTCCAGCGCGTAGCGGTTCAGCAGCGGCGCCTGGGCGAGCGCGAAGATGAAGGTCATCGGGAGATAGCCGAAGGTCTTGAAGGCGACCCAGGCGTCGGTGGAGACGGTGCGCCACACGATCTCGTTCAGCACTGCCATGGCGAGGAAGAACACACCCCAGCGGATGGTGAGCCGGCGCCAGCCCTCCGGCTTCAGCCGGAACACGTCGCCCAGCACATAGGGCAGCAGCGGCCGGCCAAAGGCGAGCCCGCCGAGCAGCGCGCCGCCGAACAGCGCGTTCACCATGGTCGGCTTCAGCTTGATGAAGTGGTCGTCCTGCAGCCACAGCGTCAGCGTGCCGAACACCAGCACCACCGCGGCGGAAATCAGCGGCATCACCGCGATCTTGCGCGCCAGCACCCACATCAGCGCCAGCGCGGCGAAGGTCGCCACCATGAAGGCAGCGGTGGCGACATAGATGCCGGCCTTGCCGTTGGCGACGAAGAAGATGACGAGCGGGCCCATCTCCAGCGCAAATTTGAGCAGCGGGTGCATGGTGCGCGCGGGCGCCGGCGTCGTCTCGGTCATGCGGTGTCCTCGGGTGATGCGCCGTTGTCGCCCGCGGGCGCGGCAGGATCAAGGCCGGCGGGATCAAGGCTGGGCGGGCGCCGCCCGGGCGGCCGGGCGCGGCGGCACCCGCCGCGGGGGCCGCTCAGTCGAGCCCGACGATGGCGCGGGCGAAGTCGCGCGCGGCGAAGGGCTGGAGGTCGTCCACCCCCTCGCCCACCCCCACCAGATGCACCGGCAGGCCGTGCTTGGCGGCGATGGCGACCAGGATGCCGCCGCGGGCGGTGCCGTCGAGCTTGGTCATGACGAGGCCGGTGACGCCCGCCACCCGCCGGAACGCCTCGACCTGGGACAGCGCGTTCTGGCCGACGGTGGCGTCCAGCACCAGCACCACCGCATGGGGGGCGGCGGGGTCCTGCTTCTTCAGCACCCGCACCACCTTCTCCAGCTCCGCCATCAGCTCGGCGCGGTTCTGCAGCCGGCCGGCGGTGTCGACGATCAGCACGTCGGCGCCCTCGGCGCGGGCCTTCGCCAGCCCGTCAAAGGCGACGCCGGCGGCATCCGCTCCCGGCTCGCGGGCGACGATGGCGGCGCCGGTGCGGTCCGCCCACACCTTGAGCTGCTCGATGGCGGCGGCGCGGAAGGTGTCGCCGGCGGCCAGCACCACCTTCTTCCCCTCGGCCCGCAGCCGCGCCGCCACCTTGCCGATGGTGGTGGTCTTGCCGGAGCCATTGACCCCGACCATCAGCAGCACGAAGGGCTTGATCGCGGGATCGAACACCAGCGGGATGGCGACCGGGGTGAGCACCCGCTCGATCTCCTGCGCGACGAGGCCGCGCACCTCGTCGGGGTCGATGCTCTTCTCGTAGCGACCCTTGCCCACCACCTCGCTGATGCGGCCGGCGGTCTCCACCCCGAGATCGGCGCGGATGAGGATGTCCTCGAGGTCCTCCAGCGTGGCGGCGTCAAGCTTGCGCTTGGTGAAGAGGTCGGTGATGCCGCTCGACAGGTTGGTCGCGGTGCGGGTCAGGCCCTGGGTCAGCCGCTTCCAGAAGCCGGGCCGGGGGGCGTCGTTCTCGCTCATGTCGGGCTCCGGCGGTTCAGGCCGCGAGCAGCCGCGCGCCGTCATGGCCCGCGATGCGCAGCGTCGAAAGGGTGCCCGGCTCCAGCGGGCGGGACAGGCGCACCGGGGTGAAGCCCTCGGTGCGGGCGAGGCCCTCGGTCTCGGCGAGCACCGCGCGCACGCGGCCCACCTCGCCGGCGAGGTGGCGCAGCAGGGCCTGGGCACCCCGCTCGCGCAGCCGCTTCGCCCGTTCCTTCACCACCTCGCGGGCGAGTTGCGGCATGCGGGCCGCCGGCGTGCCGCGGCGCGGGGAGAAGGGGAACACATGCAGGTGGGTGAGGCCGCAGTCGTCGACCAGCGCCAGCGAGTTGCGGAAATGCGCCTCGGTCTCGGTGGGGAAGCCGGCGATGATGTCGGCACCGAACACCAGGTCCGGACGCAGCCGCCGCGCCTCCCGGCAGAAGGCGATGGCGTCGGCGCGGGAATGCCGGCGCTTCATCCGTTTGAGGATGAGGTCGTCGCCCGCCTGGAGCGAGAGGTGGAGATGGGGCATCAGCCGCTCCTCCTCCGCCAGCGCCGCCAGCAATTCGGCATCGGCCTCCACCGAATCGATCGAGGAGAGCCGCAGCCGCGCAAGCTCCGGCACGTGGCGCAGGATGGCGCGCACCAGCGTGCCGAGCTTCGGCGCGCCCGGCAGGCCGGCGCCATAGGAGGTGAGGTCGACCCCGGTCAGCACCACCTCGCCATAGCCGTTCTCGACGAGGCGGCGCACCTGCGCCACCACCTCGCCCATCGGCACCGAGCGGGAATTGCCGCGGCCATAGGGGATGATGCAGAAGGTGCAGCGGTGGTCGCAGCCGTTCTGCACCTGCACGAAGGCGCGGGTGCGACCCTCGATGCCGTCGATGAGGTGCAGCGCGGTCTCGCGCACGCTCATGATGTCGCCGACGACCGCCTTCTCCTCCGCCCCGATGCCGAAATCGACCGCCTGCCGGGCCGCGCGCCACGTCTCCGGCAGGGTCTTCTCGGCATTGCCGACCACCCGCTCCACCTCCTCCATGGCGGCGAAGGTCTCCGGCTCGGTCTGGGCGGCGCAGCCGGTGACGAGGATGCGGCGGCCGGGGTCCTCCCGCTTCAGCCGGCGGATCGCCTGCCGCGCCTGCCGCACCGCCTCCGCGGTGACCGCGCAGGTGTTGACGACCACCGCGCGCTCCAGCCCCGCCGCCTCGGCGGCGCGGCGCACCGCCTCGGATTCCAGCGTGTTGAGCCGGCAGCCGAACGTCATCACCGCGACGCCGCCGCCGGCCGCCGGCATCGGGGCCTGCCCGTCCCCGGGCAGGTGGCGAGGAGCGTCGGCTGGGGCGTCGGCCAGGACGTCCATCTGGGCGTGGACGGCGGCCGTGCCAGTGATGTCGAGAAGAGCGTCGGTCATGCGGGCCTCAGGCGGCGGCGTCGAGCATGGCGGGCGACAGCTCGCCGGCGAACTCGGTCTCGGCCGGGCCGGTCATGAGAATGTGATCGTCCGCCTGCCGCCATTCGATCAGCAGGTCGCCGCCGGGCAGTGTGACGCGGAGCGGGTGGCCGTCGCGGCGCGGGCTGCGTCCGGTGCGCATGGCATTGACCGCGGCAGCGCAGGCCGCCGAGCCGCAGGCCCGGGTGAGGCCGGCGCCGCGTTCCCACACCGCGAGCCGGATGTGGTCCGGCGCCAGCATCTGCGCCAGCCCGATATTCGCCCGCTCGGGAAAGATGGGGTGGTGCTCCAGCCGCGGGCCGAGCCGGGCGAGGTCGTGGGCGGCGAGGTCGGCGACGAAGAAGGTGGCGTGGGGATTGCCGACATTGGCCATGGCCGGGGAGGCGAGCCCTTCCAGCGCCAGCTCCACCGCGCCGGTGTGCGCCACGGCGTGGGCGAGGGGAATGTCGCGCCAGCCGAAGCGGGGCGCGCCCATGTCGGCGGTGACGCCGTCCGCCACGATGCGGCAGTCGAGCAGGCCGGCGACGCTTTCGAACACCAGGTGCTCGCGGCCGGTGCGGCCGGATTCGTACAGCGCGATGCAGCGCGTGCCGTTGCCGCAGGCCCCGGCCTCCGAGCCGTCGGCATTGATGATGCGCACGAAGGCGTCGGTGCCCGGCGTGCGGGCGGGGTACAGCGCCATGATCTGGTCGAAGGGCAGCGCCTGCGGCCGGGCCAGCGCCCGCGCCTCTTCCGGCGGCACGGCGACGGGGGCGGCGCGCAGGTCGAGCACGACGATCTCGTTGCCGAGGCCGTTCATCTTCACGAAGGGGCGGTTCGCCAGCAGGGCCATGTCGCACCGGGGGTCGTCGCTGGGCCGCGCCGAGGCGGCCGCTGAGTCGGATGAGGCCGCCAGGCGGCCTCGGGGTCGGATAAGGCCGCGAAAGGCGGCCTCGGGGCAAAGAAGCCGCACGGCGCGCGGCGGGGGTTCGAACGGCCGCGGCGCGCGGCCACGGCGCCGGCACGGCCGGCTCGCGCCCTTATAGGGCAAGGGCCGGCGCGAAGGCCAGCCTTCCCTTTGCACCCTCGGACGGCCGCCCGGCCTTCCTTCCCCACCAAAACGGCATACATCTGCCATCGCGACGGCGGAAGGACAGTGCTAGAACCGGTCCCGCTCCGCGCCGGCACGGTGACCCATGGATTTGCGCTGTCTTCGCCGCCTCTTTCATCCTCGCGCCGCCGCCACCGGCCTGGCGCTGCTGGCGCTCTGGGCCGCCGCGCCCGGCGCCTCCGCACAGGCGCCGGCGTCGCCGCCCGCCGGCACGGCACCCGAGGCGAGCCCGCCCGCCGCCACCACACCCGACGCCACCGCACCCGCCGTTACCGCACCCGCTCTGCCGGGCGACGATGACGATGCGCTGTCGAGCCCGCCGGTGGTCGACCCGAAGGGCGTCGGCACCCAGGCCGTGCCCGCCGCTCCCGACGGCATCGCCGCCGCCGACGGCAACCGCGACCCGCAGAACCGGCCGGACGGCTATGGCGAGCTGGTCGAGCTGCAGCCCCGGGCGGTGCTGACCCGCAAGGGGCAGTCGAGCTGGGAAGAGGGCTATGTCAGCATCGTCAATGCGGTGAAGGAGACCGACGCCGAGCTCGCGCGGATGAAGCTGAAGCCGGCCGGGCCGCCCATGGTGGTCTACACCGCCACCGACGATGCCGGCTTCGACTTCGAGGTGGCGCTGCCCTTCGCCGGCGCCACCACGGAGAAGCCGCTGGGCGGGCTCACCTTCTCCGCCTCGCCGGCCGGCCGGGCGATGCGGTTCACCCACCGCGGCTCCTATGACGCGATGGACCCGACCTACGAGCAGATCGCTAATCTGCTGGACGCGAAGGACCTCGAGGCGCAGGACCTCTATATCGAGGAATACCGTTCCGACCCGCGCTCCACCTCGCCCGACGACCTGGTGATCGACATCTATGTGCCGCTGAAATGAGCAGCCGGCACGGCCCATTCGCCATGTCGCGGCATTCGTGCTAAAAGCGCGCAAGCAACTTTCTCAGACCGATGATGACATTGACCGACACCGCGCCGCGCCCCGCGCCGGCCGACCAGAGCACTTCGTCCCCGCGTGCAGGGCTTCCCTCGCTCGCCGGCCTCAGCCGCACCCGCCTGCTGGCGGCGCTGGCCGAGCTCGGCCTGCCCGAGCGCGAGCAGCGCATGCGGGCGGCGCAGCTCTGGCACTGGATCTATCTGCGCGGCGTCACCTCCTTCGACGAGATGACCAATGTCGGCAAGGGCCTGCGCGCGCGCCTCGCCGAGCGGTTCACGCTCGCCCGGCCCGAGGTGGTGGTCGAACAGGTCTCCGCCGACGGCACCCGCAAATGGCTGCTGCGGCTGCCGCCGGAGATCGCCGGCGACCGGCCGCACGATGTCGAGATGGTCTACATCCCGGAAAGCGACCGCGGCACGCTCTGCGTCTCCAGCCAGGTCGGCTGCACGCTGACCTGCTCGTTCTGCCACACCGGCACCCAGCGCCTGGTGCGCAACCTCACCGCCGCCGAGATCGTGGCGCAGGTGATGGTGGCGCGCGACCGGCTCGGCGACTATCCCGGCGCCACCCGCGCCACCGGCCCCGGCCTGCCGACCGAGGGCGACCGGCTGCTGACCAACATCGTCTTCATGGGCATGGGCGAGCCGCTCTATGCCTATGATTCCGTCGCCGAATCGATCGAGATCCTGGCGGATGGCGAGGGCCTCGGCATCGGCAAGCGCCGCATCACCGTCTCCACCTCCGGCGTGGTGCCGGAGATCGAGCGGCTCGGCCGCGAGGTTGGGCCGATGCTGGCGATCTCGCTCCACGCGGTGCGCGACGAGCTGCGCGACGAGCTGGTGCCGATCAACAGGAAGTACCCGCTGAAGCAGCTTCTCGACGCCTGCCGCACCTACCCCCCGGCTTCGAATGCCAAGCGCATCACCTTCGAGTATGTGATGCTCAAGGGCGTCAATGACAGCCCCGCCGACGCGCGGGCGCTGGTGCGGCTGCTGGCGGGTATCCCGGCCAAGATCAACCTCATCCCGTTCAACCCGTGGCCCGGCACCCGCTACGAGTGCTCGGACTGGGAGACGATCGAGCAGTTCTCCGACATCGTGTTCCGCGCCGGCTATTCCAGCCCGGTGCGCACCCCGCGCGGGCGCGACATCCTCGCCGCCTGCGGCCAGCTCAAGAGCGAAACCGAGCGGCTTTCCGCCCGGGAACGGCTCGCCCTGCGCGCCATGGCGGCCGCGGAATAGGCGCCGCGCATGGACTGGGTGCTCCGCCTGCTGCTGCGTGTGCTGGTCGTGCCTCTGGGTTACGCGGTCGGCATGCTCGCCATGCTGGTGGTGCTGACGATCGCCCTGTTCGACCTCAGCCATGCGCTGCCGCGGCTGATGATGCTGGACATCCCCGGCATCATCGACGCCATGATCAAGGTGATGACCACGCTGTCCGGGCTGGTGCTGACCGCCTGGGGGCTCGCGAGCGTCGGCCTGCTGTTCGCGGAAGCCTTCGCGGTGCGCTCGCTGCTGTTCCACACGCTGAATGTCGGCATTTCCGGCTGGATCGCCGGGCAGATGCTGACCCCCTTCGGGCCGCGGCCGATCGACCCCGGCGCCGACCTCTACCCGCTCGCCGCCGGCCTGTGCGGCGGCATCGCCTATTGGGCCATCGCCGGCTGGACCTCCGGCTTCTGGAAGCCGTTCGACGGCAGCCGGCCGGTGCGCCGGCCCCGGCCCGCCGGGCCGCCGGTCACCCCCGCCCGGGTGCTGATCGGGCCCACCGGGCCGAACGGCTCCGGCGCGCCCTTCGCCGACCATGCCCGGGTGGTGGAGGCCGAAATCCTGTCGCCGGACACGCCGGTGCCGGTGGGCATGCGCTCCGTGCCCACCGCCCCGCGCCAGCCCGGCCCGTCCTGAGCCCTGCCGGCGGCGTCGCCGAACCCGTCTCCGAACCTTTGGCCCGCTGCCGCCGCGCCGGTCCCCGCCACCCGCCGGCTCGTGAGCCGGCTCTTGAGCCGGGTCTTGCGCCACCCGCCGGCGCGCCTATAGTCCGCGCGCCCTTCGGCAGGGCGTGAATGCCTTCTCAGCGCGGAATTCGACATGGCTAGCGACGTGAAGCGGGTGGTCCTCGCCTATTCGGGCGGACTCGACACCTCGGTCATCCTCAAATGGCTGCAGACCACCTATGGCTGCGAGGTGGTGACCTTCACCGCCGATCTCGGCCAGGGCGAGGAGCTGGAGCCCGCGCGCCGCAAGGCCGAGCTGCTCGGCATCCGCCCCGAGCACATCTTCATCGAGGATGTGCGCGAGGAATTCGTCGCCGACTACGTCTTCCCGATGTTCCGGGCCAACGCGCTCTATGAGGGGCTCTATCTCCTCGGCACCTCGATCGCCCGCCCGCTGATCGCGAAGAAGCAGATCGAGATCGCCCGCAAGGTCGGCGCCGACGCGGTGTCCCACGGCGCCACCGGCAAGGGCAACGATCAGGTGCGGTTCGAGCTGAGCTATTACGCGCTCGAGCCCGACATCAAGATCATCGCGCCGTGGCGCGAATGGGACCTGCGCTCGCGCGAGCAGCTGATCGCCTTCGCCGAATCGCACCAGATCCAGATCGCCAAGGACAAGCGCGGCGAGGCCCCGTTCTCGGTCGACGCCAACCTGCTGCACTCCTCCTCCGAGGGCAAGGTGCTGGAGGACCCGGCGATCGAGGCGCCGGAATTCGTCTACCAGCGCACCATCGCCCCCGAGGACGCCCCCGACCGGGCGACCTACATCACCGTCGGCTTCGAGAAGGGCGACGCGGTCTCGATCGACGGCGAGGCGCTCTCCCCGGCCAGCCTGCTGACCCGGCTGAACGCGCTGGGCAAGGAGAACGGCATCGGCCGGCTCGACCTCGTGGAGAACCGCTTCGTCGGCATGAAGTCCCGCGGCGTCTACGAGACCCCCGGCGGCACCATCCTCCTGAAGGCGCACCGCGGCATCGAGAGCATCACGCTCGACCGCGGCGCGGCGCACCTGAAGGACGACATCATGCCCCGCTACGCCGAGCTGATCTATAACGGCTTCTGGTTCTCGCCGGAGCGGGAGATGCTGCAGGCGCTGATCGATAAGAGCCAGGAGCTGGTCACCGGTGAGGTGCGGCTGAAGCTCTACAAGGGCAATGTCGAGGTGGTGGGGCGCAGCTCGCCCTATTCGCTCTACAACCAGGACCTCGTGACCTTCGAGGAAGGCGCGGTGGCCTATGACCACCGCGACGCCGCCGGCTTCATCAAGCTGAACGCGCTGCGCCTGCGCACGCTGGGCAGCCGCACCCGCAAGATCGCGGGCTGACCGCGCCGTGCGCCGCGCCGCAACGGCCCGGCGCACGCGCCGCTACCGCACGAGGAGCCGCAGCACCTCGGGTGAGGCGAGATAGGCGCCGTGGGCGTCTGAGCTGAACGGCAGCTCGGACTGCTCGAGAGCGAGCGTGACGGCGGATTCCGCGCCATAGGCCGCAGCGTGGCCGTCGATCGGCGCGCTCATATAGTCGTCGCGACCGGAGATATCGATCCAGCGCGGCACGCGCCGCTCGCGCATGAGGCGGCGGGTTTCCTCCTTCAGCCAGAGCGAGCGCCACGCCAGCACGCTTTGCGGCGAGCCGAGCGTGATCACCGACAGCCGTTCGAACTCCGCCGGATAGGGCCAGTCGGCCAGCACATCGATGAGGATGACCGTGCCGAAGCTGTGGGCGAGGATGACGATCTCCGAATAGGCCGGCTCGCCATCGGGATCCCGCGCCTCGGCTGCGGCGGAGATCACGTCGGCAATGGCCTTGCGCACCCGCGCCCGGCGGCCGACGCCCTTCTCGTCCATGGCATTGGTCAGGAGAATGCGCACCGTCTGGGCGTGGTCGACGATCACCATGACCGGCGTGATCGGCAGCAGCAGGGAGATCAGCGGCCAGATCTTCCAGCCGGTCACATAGGCCAGCGCGGCGGAAAAGGCCGTGGCCAGCGAGGGAGCGGCGTTCTGCAGCTGCGCCGCGGTGCCGGCGAGGCCGGAGCCGGGGTCCAGCCATTGGCTCGCCAGCGTCGCCAGCAGCGAGACATACCAGAGCATGAGCGCGCCGCCGCCCAGCACCAGCCCGGCCGGTATCTGCCAGCTCGTGGTCGAGAAAGCGTGCCAGATCGGGCTGACGAGCCAGTAGCGCAGCAGCCCGAAGCCGCGGCTCATGCGCCGCAGCGGCTGCCGTTCCGCCTCCACCGGAAGCTGGTCGCCCCAATAGGCTTCGAACAGGTCGATGTCGTCCGCCGCCGGGCGGGCGGCGACGAGGCCGCCCCTGGCCGCCTTCAGCCGGATGCCGGACGTGCCGGCGATCTTGATCTCGTCGCCCTCGCTCGCGGCGCGGCGCAACGGCACGTCCTCGTTCAGCAGCAGGTTTTCAGCCAGCGCGTCCCGCTGCTGGTTGCGCTCGCTCCGCCTCAGGCCGGGAATGAAGATGACGGCCCGGCGGCGCGTGCCGGCGGAGATCGGCGCCTCCGGCGCCGGAGCGGGAAAGGCGGGCATGTCCATGGGGCACCATCGCGGGCAGCTTTCCCGCGATGGTACGATAGGCCGCCCGGGCGGTCACGGGTAAATCAGTCGAGCGGCACCTTGCGGTTGTCGCCGAGATTGGCGCGCTCGCCCTTGATCCGCGCGGCGACCATCTTCAGCGTGATCAGGATCGAGCTGGCGGTACCGTCCCAATATTCGGCGTCGGCGGGCAGGAAACGGAGCACGCGGATGTTGGGGTCGTCCTTGCCCTGCGGCCAGTAGGCGCGCGCGGCGTCGTTCCAGAGCTCCGCGACCTTGGCGCGGTCGTCCAGCACCTCGCACTCGCCGGAAACGGAGAGGAAGTCGTTCTTCGTGCCGTTGGCGAAGGTCAGCGCGCCCTGCGGATCGCGGCTGAGCTCGTCGTCGGCATGGCCCCGGCGGTCGGTGAGGAACCAGATGCAGCCTTCCTCGCGGGCGGGAAAGGCGTGCATCGGCCGCCCGCGCAGGGTCACGCCCTGCTTGGTCACCAGCATGCAGGTGCGGATGTCCTCCATCATCTGCCAGACCTGGTCGATCGCCTCGTCGGTGTTCCTGTCGTCCATGAAGGCCTCCTGTGGGTGCACAGCAGCAACACGGCGGCCGGAGGCGGGTTCCCTGCACCCGGCGGGACGGCAGGGGGAATCGGCTGTCCTGTCACATGGGTGCGGCTATGCTGCGGACGCTCATGCGAGGAGATTCCCATGCCCTGGTCGCTCACCCTCGGATATGTCTATGGAACGGCGGTCCGCATCCACGTCACCTTCCTGCTGTTCCTGGTCTGGATCTGGGCGGCCTATTACCAGCGCGGCGGCGCCAGCGCGGCGTGGGAAGGCGTCGCCTTCGTGGCGCTGCTGTTCCTGTGCGTGCTGCTCCACGAGTTCGGCCACATCTTCGCCGCCCGGCGCTATGGGGTGAAGACGCCGGAGGTGGTGCTCTGGCCGTTCGGCGGCGTCGCCAATCTCGAGCGCATCCCGGAAAAGCCCTCGGAGGAGCTGGTGGTGGCGCTCGCCGGGCCGGCGGTGAACGTGGTCATCGCGCTGGTGCTGATCCTGCTGCTCGGCGGCGCCAGCGGGGTGGAGCATCTGCAGGACATCGAGAACCCGCAGGTGAGCATGCTCGCCAAGCTTGCCGGCGCCAATGTCTTCCTCGTGGTGTTCAACCTCATCCCCGCCTTCCCCATGGATGGCGGGCGGGTGCTGCGGGCGCTGCTGGCGATGCGGGTGGGCCACGCCCAGGCCACCCAGACCGCCGCCTCGATCGGCCAGGCGCTGGCGATCGGCCTCGGCCTGCTCGGCATCTTCGGCAACCCCATGCTGATCATCATCGCGGTGTTCGTCTTCCTCGCCGCCTCGGGCGAGGCCGGCCACGTGCAGCTGCGGCAGGTAGCGCGCGGGGTGCTGGTGCAGGACGCGATGATCACCCATTTCGAGACGCTGGGCCCCACCGCGAGCGTCGGCGATGCCGCCGAGGCGCTGATCCGCACCACCCAGAAGGAATTTCCCATCGTCGACGGCGCCGGCCACCTGCGCGGGGTGCTGACCCGCGACGCCATGATCCGTGCGCTACAGGCCGGCGGGCCGGAGGCCCCGGTGCTGGAGGCGATGCAGGGCGACATCCCCACGGTCTCGCTGCGCAGCCCGCTGGAGGCGGCGCTGGCCCTGCTCACCCGCAGCCGCGCCCCGGTGCTGGGGGCGCTGGACGCCGAGGGTCGGCTGGTGGGCCTGCTCTCGCCGGAGAACATCGGCGAGATGATGATGCTGCGCACCGCCCGCCCGGAAGGCCGCTTCGGCCCGTGGGGCCGCAAACCCGGCGCTGGAGGTTCCGGTGCGTGATGAGGTCCGGCGCCTGAGGTTCCGGCGCCTGCGCCGGCCCGCCGGAACCCGCCGCCGGCGGGGGCATTGAACCTCGGCCGGGGCCGAGCTGCGCCCGCCGTGCAGCGTCGCGTCCCCGAACCGAGGAGGACATGATGACGAACCAACAGGCGCCGGTCCGGCTCCAGTACTGGCCGGCCTCCCACAGCGTGGACGCCCCCGACCAGTGGCCGGACAGCTATGAATTCGACAGCGTCGACGACGCCGTCGCGTTCGCCATGACCCAGTCGCCGGCCCATCGCGAGGTGGCGTGGCTGCGCACCGGCGCGGGCGAGGTGATCAAATATCCCGGCATCCTCGCGCTGTGGCAGCTGCGCCGGGCGTGAGCGCGCCCCGCCCGCGCCGGCACCCCGCTGCCGCCGCGCTGATGCGTTGATCTTCGGGCGTTTGCGGGTATATTGCGCCGCGAAATTCACGCGGGTCCGAACCCCCTCGGACCCGCTTTTTGGTGTTTATCTATGAAGCTGCGCAACATCGCCATCATTGCTCACGTCGACCACGGCAAGACCACGCTGGTGGACGAGCTGCTCAAGCAGTCCGGGTCCTACCGCGAAAACCAGCGCGTCGCCGAGCGTGTGATGGATTCCAACGACCTGGAAAAGGAGCGCGGCATCACCATCCTCGCCAAGGCCACCTCGGTGGTCTGGAAGGACACCCGGATCAACATTGTAGACACCCCCGGCCACGCCGATTTCGGCGGCGAGGTGGAGCGCATCCTCAACATGGTGGACGGCGCCATCGTGCTGGTCGACGCCGCCGAAGGCCCGATGCCGCAGACCAAGTTCGTCGTCGGCAAGGCGCTGAAGGTCGGGCTGCGTCCGATCGTCGCGATCAACAAGGTCGACCGCCAGGACGCCCGCGCCCAGGAGGTCATCAACGAGGTGTTCGACCTCTTCGCCGCACTCGACGCCAATGACGAGCAGCTCGACTTCCCCATCCTCTACGGGTCCGGCCGCAACGGCTGGATGGCGCATTCGCCGGAAGGCCCGCAGGATGAGGGCATGGCGCCGCTGTTCGACCTCGTGCTCAAGCACGTGCCGGAGCCGACGGTGGAGGACGCGCCGTTCAAGATGATCGGCACGCTGCTGGAAGCCAACCCGTTCCTCGGCCGCATGATCACCGGGCGCATCACCTCCGGCTCGATCAAGCCGAACCAGGCGGTCAAGGTGCTGGCGCAGGACGGCTCGCTGGTCGAGCAGGGCCGCATCTCCAAGATCCTCGCCTTCCGTGGCATCGAGCGCCAGCCGATCGAGGAAGGCGTCGCCGGCGACATCGTCGCCATTGCCGGCCTCTCCAAGGGCACGGTGGCCGATACCTTCTGCGACCCCTCGGTGGAAACCCCGCTGAAGGCCCAGCCGATCGACCCCCCCACCGTCACCATGACCTTCATCGTCAATGATTCGCCGCTCGCCGGCACCGAAGGCGACAAGGTGACCAGCCGCGTCATCCGCGACCGGCTGTTCCGCGAGGCGGAAGGCAATGTCGCGCTGAAGATCGAGGAATCGACCGAGAAGGATTCGTTCTACGTCTCCGGCCGCGGCGAACTCCAGCTCGCGGTGCTGATCGAAACCATGCGCCGCGAGGGCTTCGAGATCGCGGTGTCGCGCCCGCGCGTGGTGTTCACCAAGAACGAGGCCGGCGAGATCCTCGAGCCGATCGAGGAAGTGCTGATCGACGTCGACGAGGAGTTCTCCGGCGTCGTGGTGCAGAAGATGAGCGAGCGCCGCGCCGAGATGGTAGAGATGCGCCCCTCCGGCGGCAACCGCGTGCGCCTCGTTTTCTACGCCCCGACCCGCGGGCTCATCGGCTACCAGTCGGAGCTGCTGACCGACACCCGCGGCACCGCCATCATGAACCGGCTGTTCCACGCCTATGCCCCGCACAAGGGCGAGATCGCCGGCCGCACCAATGGCGTGCTCATCGCCAACGAGGCGGGCGAGGCGGTGGCCTATGCGCTGTGGAACCTCGAGGACCGCGGCCCGATGATGATCGAGCCGGGCTGGAAGGTCTATCAGGGCATGCTGGTGGGCGTGCACACCCGCGACAACGACCTCGAGGTCAATGTTCTCAAGGGCAAGAAGCTCACCAACATCCGCACCACCTCCAAGGACGAGGCGGTGCGCCTGACCCCGCCGATCCGCATGACGCTGGAGCGCGCGCTGGCCTGGATTCAGGACGACGAGCTGGTCGAGGTCACGCCGAAGTCGATCCGCCTGCGCAAGCGCCTGCTCGACCCCAACGAGCGCAAGCGCGAGGAGCGCCGCAAGGACGCCGAGGGCGTCTGACAACCCGCGGCCCGCGCGGCCCGGCAAGGGCCCGCACGTCCCTTCCCCTGCGAAAGCCCCGGCGGCACCTGCCCGCCGGGGCTTTTATTTTCGTGTCCGCGCGGTCACGTCCGGGCCATCACGGCGGATAGCTGCAACTGCCCTCTTGATCGCGGGCGGCGCATTTGCTCCCATTCGCTCATGAGCACGCTCCTGATCGAAACCCGCCGGGCCCTGCCGGCCGATGCAGCGGAACTCGCAGAGATCCACGACGCCGCATGGCGCGCGGCCTATCGCGGCGTCATCCCCGGCGCGGACCTCGAAAAGATGATCCACCGCCGCGGCCCGGCCTGGTGGCAGTCGGCGCTGAATCGCGGCTCCCGGGTGCTGGTCCTCACCTTCGGCGATGCGCTGGCCGGCTATGCCAATTTCGGCCGCAACCGCGCCCGCAGCCTGCCCTTCGAGGGCGAGATCTACGAAATCTACCTCAAGCCGGAATATCAGGGCCTTGGCTTCGGCCGCCGGCTGTTCCGCGATGCCCGCAAGGAGCTGTCCGGCGCCGGCTTCGAAGGGGTCGCTGTGTGGGCGCTGGCGGATAACGAGCCCGCCGTCGGCTTCTACCGCGCGCTGGGCGGGCGCCCCGTGGCCCGCTCTTCGGAAACCTTCGGCGGCAAGACGCTGGAGAAAATCGCCTTCGGCTGGCACGCCTGAGGCGCCGCGCCGGCCCCATCCTTAGCCCCTGGGGTGGCCGTGCCTCAGCCGAGGCCGAGACGGGCGCCGAGCCGCCCCGCCAGCGCCGCGGGCTCACCCTCGATATGAAACGTCTTCAGCCGCGCCGTTGCGCCCTGGGCAAGGCTCACCGCGGAGGGCGCCACGCCGGCGGCCTCCGCCACCAGCCGGCCCAGCGCCGCATTGGCCTTGCCGTCCTCGGCCGCCACCGCCACCCGCGCCTTCACCACGCGGCGCCCATCCGCAAGCTGCACCACGCCGTCGATCGCGTCGCGCCCGCCGCGCGGGGTGGCGCGCACCGCCAGCAGCAGCCCGTCGGGCCGCACGGTCCAGGGCGGCGACGCCGGTGTGCTCATCTCGGCCGACCGCGGCGTCAGGCCAGGAATTCGAACAGCAGGTTGCGGATGAAGTAGAGCCCGATGATGAGGATCACCGGCGAGATATCGATGCCGCCGAGATTGGGCAGGATACGGCGGATCGGCGCCAGCACCGGCTCGGTGACCCGCCAGAGGAACTCGCCGACATTGCGGACGAAGGGATTGTGCGGATTGACCACGTTGAACGCCACCAGCCAGGACAGGATGGCGGAGGCGATCAGGATCCAGACATAAAGCGAAATCAGCGTGTCGATCAGCCAGAGAAGCGAATTCATCGCGATCCTCGATCGGGGGCCGTGCGGGGGGCGTTGCGCCATGCGGAGGGGACGGAGCCGCCGCCGGCGCCGCTGGCACGATGCTTAATGGCCCGGCGGGATTGCGGCAACCCCCTGCGGTAGCGTGGGCTTCACGCCTGTGCGGGGCGGGGCGCGCGCGCTGCGACGGCCACCGCGCAGCGCCGGCGCAGGCTTGGCGCGAAGCTGGCGCAAGCCGCGCGAAGCTGCGGCGCGAAGCTTCGGTTGATGGCGCGCCGACCCGCTTGACAGCGCCGTGGCGCCAAACGTACAAGGCGCGGCCTGAGGCTGGGGCCGTAGCTCAGTTGGGAGAGCGCTGCAATCGCACTGCAGAGGTCAGGGGTTCAAATCCCCTCGGCTCCACCAGCCTCTTGTTGAAATCGCTAGTGAATTTTGGCCTTTCGCGATTTTACCCCAACATTTACCCCAACAGCTGACGCTGATTTCAGCGAACGCCGGCAAATGTCGACGTGAGCGCCCGTCCGCTTCGCCGGTTCTCCGCCTCACTCGACGATCCTGCCAAGGGCGCCTAACCTCCTTCAAACGGAGGCATGCGATGGTCGACCTGCGCGTGATCGAGGGCGGTGGTGACGGCGGCGATCAGCGCGATCCGGCTGCCCAGAATGCCGAGGTATTCGGTATCGAGGCGTTCGAGCTGCTTGCCATCGATATGCTGCGTGGCGTGGCGCGCGGACCGGAAAGCGCCTACCGAGTCGCCGAGCGGCTGCGCGACCTTTATCGCCAGCTGGAGACCGAGGGCGTCAGGGTCACCTATGTCGCCCAGATGGGCTTGGAGAGACTGAACCATCGGCTTGTGCCCGATGCGGTGGACCGGCCATATGATGCCGAGCTGCGATGGCTGCTCCTCGCCACCCTGCGGCTCACCGCAGAGACTTTGGCGACCGATGGCTTCGCGAGGGGGCGGGCCTCCCAGCGTGAGACCGACTTTCTCCGCGCCCTTGATGATTACCTTCTCGACAGGGAACTGAAGAGCCGGAGATTCGGCGGGAGCTACCTCACCAAGCTTCTGGAGCAACTGCCGGCCCTGCCTTCCGCGCGCGCCCCTCGGGCAGTGTCGGGCAAAAAGAAGCGAAGCCTGAAGAAGCCGAAGGCGCCGGACTGAGCATCCTTTCTCCTGCCCGGTGCGCAGGCTTAGACCTGCTGAGGGGCCTCGCAGAACCGCGTGAGAACGACCAGCGTCGTCCGCTCAGTGATTCGGATGCCCTCGGCCGCCAGTCGGGCGAACTCCCGCTGCATATCTTCTTGCCGGTGGGGGGCGCGGACCTCGATCACGACGGCCTTCGTTGTGCCGCGGTGACTGACTTCCAGCGCGTCCAATCGCTTCAGCGTCACCTTGTTCATTGCCCGCTCCTTTCCTCAAGCCGCGCTAGGCGCTCTTCGAACTGCGAGGCCTCGACGGCGCGGACATAGGCATCCACCAGCTTGCCAACCTCGGCGGCTTCGGCCGGCGTGATATCGCCCTGGCTCACGGATTGCAGCAGCCCGCCTGCTACGGTTGCGACATCTGCTACGCTTTGGAGGTCGGGTAAATCGAACGTCACCGGCCGGTCCCGGCGTGGCGGCAACACACGCTCCAAGCAAAGCCGAAGCGCCGGCCCATCCCCGCCTAGAGCCAACTCGATTGCCTTGCGGGTCAGCGCTTCCGCCTCGCCGTCCAGCAAGGCTTCCATGGCGCGCGTCGCCTTATTGCGGGTGCCCTGCGGCTTACCTGCGGGGTTTCCGCTGACGCCCTTGGCAAAGGGGCGGCCTCGCTGCTTTGCGGCTGCACTATGAGCGGCGTCCATCAATGAGACCTTTCATCCGGGGAAGGCGGGCCGCGGTCGGCGGCGAGGGCTGCTGCGACCCGGAAGACCGCCGCGTGGGCACGCTGGATGCTGGCAAAGATCTGCCCATGGTCGGTGGCGGTTATGGCTACAAGCATCTGCATATGGGCGAACCATGCCATGGCGCGCACATCCTTGAAGTCACGCAACTCGCCCGCAACAACATCGGACATTGCCAGCTCGAAATCGAACGGGCTTTCCTTAGCCTCCTCCGAGGCCTGCCTCTCCGCGCCACGGATCAATGCCCAGGCGGCTTGGTTCACGGTACTGCTCATGCTCGAACTCCCGGGCAGAGCAGGGCATTGGCCACCGTCTGGACAGAGGCAGGAACCTGCGGCCGTGCGTTTATACCGAGAATGGCCGGCATGCCCGCCGGCCTAGCCTCGCTGTGCCGTTGCGGCGTGGGCGGGGCGTCCTCCTCCGGCTCACCGATCAATGCCGGCACCATGGTGGCGCGCCGATAGGCCTCCGTGATCCGGCGCGGAAGGTCGGACGGGACATGGCCCTCTCCCACCCGCTCCAGCAGGAGCCGAGCCCGAGCCGGATTGAGCATGGCATCGGTGATGAGGTCGTCGACCGTGCGCAGGCCAGCGTTGCGCATCGCCGTGAGGGCCTGCCCGCCGATGATGGCCGCCGCGGCACCCACAGCAGGACCACCGAGCGTGCCGCCGATGAGGAGGCCCGCCGTGCCCTGCCCGGCGCCGGAGACGAGGCGCTGCAGCACGGTCGACTCCCTTGTCGCCCGTGCCGTTGCCGCGAGGTCCTGTGCGGTGTTGGACTGGCCCGGCAGCTTCACCGCAGCGATGGAGCGATTGGCGCGCTGAAGGTCGGCGGCAATGGCCTTGATCGTCTCCAGCTCGGCGACGTCGAACACCTCTTTCAGCGCATCGCCATTGGATCGGAGGAACTGCTGGAAGGCATCGGAGCGAATGAGGGACTGGCCGGAGGTTCCGGCTTCGGTATTTCCCACCAGCCGGCCGGCGATATGGTCGGCGACCGCTTTGCGCAGACCGGCGAGGGCTTCGGGATTGTCCTGCACCTCCCGCACCAGCCGGCGCATGGTGGCAACCGAGTTGGGCGAGGCGAACACGCTGCCAATGATCCGGGTCACATCCGCCGGGTCGTCGGCCTTTATGAGGCGGGCGACGACGCCGGCCTGCCGGGCGTCCAGTGCGGCCTTGCGGGCGGCTGCGGCTTGCGTGACCGCCTCCGCCGCCTTCACCGGATCGGCAAGGGCCTTGTCGATGTCGGGGAAGGCCCGCAGGGCGTCGGCGTGGCGCTCGCGCCAGGACACGACCTTGGCGGGATCAAAGGTGCCGTCCTCGCGCTCTGCGGCCCGGCGGAGCGTGGAGAGGGCATAGTCGCGCAATTCGCCCATGGCCTCAGGCCCGGCTGCCTGACGGAAGGCTTGCGCATCCTCGAAACCCCGAGGACCGGACCGGAAGAACCGGGACGGCACGATGGAGGCGGGAAGCTCGTAGGGACCCTCCTTGCCGGAGCGGCGCAGTGCGCCCTTGACCGGCTCGGTGCCATAGGTCTGCGCGCGGGCCTTGGTGGCGTCGTTCGCCGCCTTCAGTCGCTCGGCGGCGGCTCGGTCGAAATTTGGGGCAAGGCCTGCATGTCCCGATAGTCCCGGATCGCTCGAAGCGTCTGAAAATCGCCCTCGGCTTTGGCCTCTCGCTCCAGATGCTGAAGAAAAAGCGGTCGATCTGGCGGCGGCATCTCCTCCAGAAAGTCTGACAGCTTCTGCCCCGGCCTCTTGGTTTGCATACCACTCCTGACGCTTCCGTTCCCACTGCGCCAACATCGTGTCTTCCTGGCGCATCGCGCCGGAGGCCACGGCATGGGCGTCATCCGCGGCCCTGTCCGTCACGGCCGATTCAATCGCCTGCTCGATGGCGCCGCGCAGTCGGGACAGACGAGCATATACCGGAGTCTGGCCGTGCGTCGAAAGCTCCTCGCGCATCGCCGTGCTGGTCCGGCTGCGCAGCGCCGTCAATTCCTTGAACGGCATGACCGCGCGATAGGCCGAGGCCGCATCGAAGATACCGGCTTCCTCTCCTTCGATGGGCCGGGCCGAGACCGGCATCTCCCTGCGGATCGTATCGGCCGCTTTCTTCACGCCCGACACGTCGAGCGCCAGTGTCCCATCAGGATCGACCGCAGCCCACAGGGCGCGTTCGCGAACCCGCGTGCCGGCTTCCGCCTCGCCGAGGTGCTGTCGGAGTATCACGCCGTAGGTTTCCGGCGTGCCCCGGCCGCCAAGGGCATTGGCGGTTGCCCTCGCACGCTGCGTAGCCTCCGCTAAGGCGGCGGCGGTGGCCTCGTCGAGAGCAGTTAGGTTCTGCCGCAGCATGCCCACCACGGCCGAGGCCGAGCCCTCCGGCTGAAGGGCGCCAAGAGCGCCGAGCCGTGCGCTGTTCTGCTCCGCCCGGCGCTGCATGAACTGTTCCGGAGCGCGGGTCGCGGCTACCCGCTCCAGACCGCCCAGCCCCATGTCGCCGGTCTGCTGGAAGGTGGTCGGCTGCGAACCGGGCACGAGCTGGGCTGGCTTTTCCAGAGCGGCACGCACGGTCGCCGGATCGCTGGCCGCATCCCGGAGGGCTTCTCCAGCGAGGCGCTGCCGGCCGGCTTCCGTGAGTGGGGCGGCATAGTCCCCGCCCATCCTGGCGCCCTCGACAATTGCCCGCGGCGTAAGGATGGCGCCGGCACCGAGTCCGCCGCCCACCATGCCGCCGGCCATCTCCGCCATCGGCCGATAGGGTTCGGGAGCCAGTTCGCCGCCAAGACGCGCTCCCACTCCGGAGGCGGCGCCGATGGCGGCATTTGCCGCGAGGTCCCCAGCGCCGGAAGAGTTGCCGAGAAGAGCGCTCACCATCGGCCCCACCGACTTCCCCACCGCTTGGGCGGCGCCGCGAACGGCCGCCTCCGGCGCGACCATGGTGCCAGCGCCCTGTCCGGCCGCGCGCAGCACATGCTCCGCCAGCGTCTTGGCATCCACGTTCTGCGGGTCCGGTACGCCGACAAGGCCGAAACCTTTTGCCAGCGAGCGCGAGCCGCCGATGGGGTCGGCGATTTCCGGAATGCCCATCCCCGCCATCGAATTGATGCCGCGGATGCCCAGATTGAGCGCACCGGCGGCTAGGTCCACCGGAGCGCCGAGCGCGCCATAGATCCCCTCATTGAGGCCGGCGGTCGCGTTCATGAAGGCGCCGCCCTGCCGGGGCTGTTCCTCGGCAAAGGGGTCGTGGTCCACCGGCACCAGCCGCGGACCGCCGTTTGGGCCGACCGTGATGCGGAGTGGCCCCGGCTCTCGCCCCGCGGCGCCGGGCTGCGCCGGGGCGGCGAACGGGTCGTAGTCGACGGGGACGAGGTTCGCCATCAGGGTTCAACCCTCAGATATTTGCCGGGGCGGTAGGGGTCGGGGGTGTACCAATTGCCATCCGGCGCCTGCCGGGCGCCTTGCGGCACGACGGCCGATGGGGCGGCGTCCTGCTGCCGGGCGGATGGCTGGCGTTGCTCTGCCCCACCTCGCCCGGAATTCACAATGCCGCGGGCATCGAGCGGATCGAGACCGTTCATGGTGCGGCGATTATCGATCAGTCCGTATTTGAACTGGACGGCCTGCCGGTTGAGCGCCTGAATCTCTCCGAGCCGCTGTCGCACCACCGCCGGGTCATTGATATTGGCGACCAGCTCATTCCAGGCGCGCTGCGCGTCACCTTCGGTCTGCACGCCCTTGTTCAGCCGGAGACTGTCGTTGCGCAGTTTTTCGAGGCCGGCGGTGAAGCTGGCGTAATTCCGCGAACCCTCGTCGGAATTGCCCATCCAATTGCGGGCGCCGGATATCATGTTCTGCACCGGCCCGAGCACCAGCTTGCCGGCGGCAATCTGCTGGTCAAACTTCCCAAGCGTGTCGTTGATCTGGCCGAGGGTCTGGATGTCCTCCAGGTCGGCCGTCTCAGCCGCCTGCACCGCGGCGGGAATGGGCCGCTGCGCCGGCTTCTTCACCCCGCCGACCCGATCCCACCCGCCGGTCTGCCGGTTCCACTGCGCCTGATAGGGCTGGCCGCTTTCCGGATCGTAGAACTCCTGCACGGTCGGCGCCTTGTTCCCCGCATCCGGGGCCGTTATCCAACGGCCGGAGTTGGGATCGTAGAGCCTCCCCTCGCCGCCATTCACCAGGGGCTGACGGGAATTGCGCAGGCGGGCGTTCTCAAGCTGGATCTGCTCGATCTGCGCCGCCCGCAGCGGGTCGGCTGCCTGACGACGCGCCGCAAGCTCGTTCTGAAGAAGAGCCCCGGCAACGGCCCGAACCTGCGGCGACGCCCGCGGTGAGGTCATGGCGCGAATCAATGCTTCGGTGTTGACGGCCGGCCCACCGGATTGAAGAGCGCTCGCCGCGTCATAGGGTGAGATAGGCGCCGGCACGTCGGGGGATGTCGAGGCCTGCACGACCCGCTGCACGCTCTCCGGCGCGGGAGTGGCGGTACCCTTGCCCTGTACCCCCGCAGTCCGCACCGCGTCAGCCAATGCCGCCGAGCTGGGCGTTGCGGCAGCCCCGATAGGTGCATTGGGATCGACACTGGCCACGCGCACAAAGGACCGCGGGTCGGGCGGGAGCGGAGCACCGACCGGGTTATTGACCAGATCCTGCGAGGCGGCTCCGGGCGGCAGGCCACCGGAGGCGGGATCGGTCTGCATGCCGGCCTCGGCAGGACCGGCAAAGCTGAGCGCGGAGGGCGCGCCCTGCGGGTCGCCTTCCGGCACTCCCATCGGCAAGTTCAGCCGCCGCGCGATTAACCCCACCTTCTGGGCATAAGCGGGATCCGTGGCGTAGCCGGACTGGCCAAGGGCAGCGATCTGGGCATCCATGCCCTGAGCTGTGCGGAACGGCTCATAGCGGGGGTTCTGAAGGATGAAGTCCCCATACCCCTTCACGCTGTCCTGCGGACTGGCATAGGACCGGAAGCTGGCTACCGTGCGCATCGGCTGGCCGTTGACGACTTCCGTCGTGGCGAGCTGCTGCCCGCCGGGCATGCCATGGCTCTTGATGCCGAACAGGTTATTCCCCGGCGCGGACCTGCCCCAGCCGGATTCGACCGCAGCCTGACCGATGATGATCCGGGGATCAACGCCCGTCCGCTGGCTTTCCGCGATAGCGGCAGGGGCGATCTGCCGGACGAAATCCCCGCGGTCCTTAGGCAGTTCCGCGGCCGGAGCCGGCAGCGGGGAATGAGAGACCGCCGAAGATGACGCTCCGGTGCCGGCGGACGGATTGTAGAAGTCGCGGACGAGGCCTTCGTTCTCAGCGTTGATCGCCGCCTGCTGGTCCCGAAGCTGGCCGCGGTTATACGCCCCGACCGCGGCATTGGCGACGCGCGCCAGACCCTGCGTCCAATGCCCGACCGGCGAGGTGTCCACGCCTCCGGCCTGCCGGCGCGCCTCGATCTCCTGCAGTCTCTCCAGATCCTCATAGCTGAGCGGCTGGCCATCCGGCCCCCACACGAAGGGACGAGGCGGGTTCTGAAGTGCCATCACGCGGCCTCCTTCTCGTCACGGGGATCCGGTGCGGGCTCCAGGGCGCGGGCGTAGTCCACCATGGCAAAGCCATCTGCACCCACCTTCACCGCGTCGGGATGGAGCGCCTTAACCTCATCGGCCATCAGCCCAATCCGGGTTGCCGGGTCACCGGCATAGCGGAAGCGATAGATCGTCAGGCCGTTGGCCAGTCTGGCGACGGGCTCAATGCCCTCCTTGAGCCGGCGGTCGGATTTCAGTAGTCCCGCGAAGCCGGTCGACATCTGGAACGGCGCAGACAAAAGGCCAAACAGGCCACCCGCCGCAGCCTGCGACCCCGCCAGCTCGGCCTCGTAGTTCTTGTTCACCAGCCCGGTGTAATCGACGCCCCCAACCCCGGTCTGAAGGGTTGCGACGAAATTGGGCTGCTGCACCTGCGATCCCGACAGGAGCGCGGAAATCTCGTTGATCGGCTGGTTTCGGGTCGTAAGGGCTTCCTGGAAGGCCTGCTGCCGCCCGTTCAGCATGAGCTGATTGTACGCATCGTTCCTGGTCTGCCCGAAGTCGTTCATCGCCTTGGAATAGGCCGCCGTCCCCGGACGGATGCCGGAAGCGACGAGCTGGTCACGCAGGCTGGCTTCCTGCTGGGCAAAGCGGGGGTCAAGCCGCTGCGCGCCCAGATCATAGGCCCAGTTTTCAGCGTCCTGATTGTTGTAGCTGAACGGCTTGTTCATGTAATCCAGCAAAAAGCCGGACTGCTGGTTCGCCAGCTTGCCGAGGTTGAGGTTCGCCCCCTGCGTCTGGTCGAGGATTTGCTGCTGCTGGGGGGAAAGCTCGGTCACTGCGGTGTAGCTCGGCGTCATGCTCCCTTTGACCTGGGACCATCCCGGCTCCAGCGTCTGGGTAACCCGGCTCGATGCGCTGCGCTTGTAGGTACCCCCGCCCTTGCCGCTTTCGCTGCCATAGGCGTTCCGCCCTCCCAACGAGGCCGGGGTGTTGGTCACCGTGGCGCTTGTCCCCGCCACCATGGGGGCGTCGCTTCGGTATTCCCCGGTCGATGCGTTGTAATAATAGGTCTGGCCATTGTCGGACGGGGTGAAATTGTTCCCGGTCTGCTTGTAGGTCAGCGAGCCGTAAGGCGTCTGCTGGTTGACCATGTTGAGCTGCTGCTGCGTGATCGCCGTCTCGCGGTTGAGACCGGCCTGCGTCGCCGCCGTTGCGGCGGGGTCTGGCGCCTTCGGAGTGCTGACCATGAGAGCTTCCTATGGGTAGGGGGCGCACGCCGCGGCCCCGTTCTGGATCACGCGGCGACGTCGCTCATGCCTTCGGACCTGTGTGCAGCCTCGCCGGCCATGCCGCGAATTGCGAGAACCCGGATGAAGGTGCCGACCTTCAGGCCGTCGCTCGCTGCCGCACGAGAAAGAGCCTCCTTCAACGTCGGTGAGAGACGAATATTCACCTGTTCGGAATACTTTTCGGACATGGCATCACCTCAATGACAGCGCGCCAAGTATAACAAAATACGACGGGAAACGGAATAATGATCAGTATTCGATATATGTGTACTGATATTTGCTGACGTTTTGGCTTGAAAATATTTGTCGAGCGGGATTGCGCCTTCCGGTCTCCTGCCCGGCGGGAGGGCGGGAACAACCTCGGTTGACCGCCCCGTGTTTGGTATCTCAATGTGATACGTTCCACTTGAACGAAGTATCGCTATATGATACGAATGACTTACACGACGGCGAGCGACAATGATCCTGAATTTCCGGGACAAGCTGACCGAGTCGGTGTGGAACGGCTCGGTCGGCAAGGGCTTTCCGGCCGACCTCGTCCGCATTGCCCAGCGCAAGCTCGCCATGGTCAATGCCGCCGTCACGCTGGAGGCGTTGCGCGTTCCACCGGCCAGCCGGCTGGAGGCCTGAAAGGGGATCGTGCCGGACAGCATTCCATCCGCGTGAACGACCAGTTCCGCATCTGCTTCAAATGGCGCGACGGCAATGCCGCCGATGTCGAGATCACGGATTACCACTAAGGAGCGCACCATGATCGGTCCGACGCCTGCCGTTCATCCCGGCGAGATCCTGCGGGAGGAGTTTCTCGTGCCGCTCGGCCTGAAGCCCTATTCCGTGGCCAAGGCGCTGCACATTCCCCGCACCCGCATCGAGCGTCTGTCCCGCGAGGAGGTGCCGGTCACGGCCGACACGGCGCTGCGGCTCGGGCGCTATCTCGGCACCGGGCCGGAATTCTGGATGAACCTCCAGGCCGCCTACGACATCGCGACCGTGCAGGGCACCATCCCGGACCTCGCCGCGATCGAGCCGCATCAGGTTGCGGCGTGAGCAGGACTGCATAGATTGGGAGTGCGGCGAAGTGGCCTAGCCTCTCCCGATTTAGAGAGAGTGATGCGGCGCGATCAGATGCCGCGGTGCCGTTGCGCTGGCCCGCTTCGGCGACCCCGATTGCGACGAATAGGCCGAGACTGTGGCGATCGAAGCGTCTGGAGAGAAACCGCCGGAGATGGCGCTACCGTTTTGAAACGAAAAGCCCGCCGCTCACGAGGAGGGCGGGCCGATGATATCGATCTAGGAAATCGATCAGCGTCGAATATACCGCGTTGCGGCCTCGGTCATAACATCCTCGGTCTTAATCGGCCGGAGGTGTGAATCGCCATCAGCCGGGCGGAATGTGTTGCGCCCCATCTGGTCCGCCAGAATTTCCTTAAGGAGCGGCCTCTTCATGTTGTCCCGCGTCGTCCGCTTCGGAGGGACGCGCAGGCTCGCTTGCGGTGCCATCATCGTTCCCTTCATTCCCATTCACAATTCCCGAGAAAAGGTCCGTCAGATTTTTAACGACCAATTCCCTTCCTGGGATCCTACAGGTACGGCCTAATTTTTCAATCAAAACCCGCTCCGCTTCGTTAACGAGGCGTGCCCGCGCGAAAAGTTCGTCAGCCTCCTCAACGTCAATTACGAAGCCATGGCTGGAGTAGGTTTGTGCTAAGGCCTGCAAAGATTGGGGCTTCAGATTGTTGAATTTGGCGTTCAGCCGCTTGCCGTAATCCTCGCCGATGCGCATTGCCCGCGCTCGGGACCCTACCTCTTCCGGGTCAAATTTGGAAAATATCGGACCATATAGCGCACCCACGATATCGCTCGCGGATCGCGACGCTGTATGAAACGAGACGATCCCGCCGCTGCTCTGGATTATTTCAAAAACCATCCGGTGAAAGGTTTCTTGAGCGCGCGTTTCAAGGGCGACGAATGCCTCCCCGATGTTCAGGCCGCTATCCAAGCCTTCAAGATGGTCCGTTTTCGCCATCTGGACATCAAGAGGGCCCAGCTCTCCATACGGAGCAAAAATAACCTCATCGGCAGCTATCGCTAGAAGCGTTCCTGCACTCTTGCAGTACCCCGGAACCAAGACTTTGAAAGAGTCGTACTTTCGTTGAAAATATCGCCCTATTTTATATGCAGCGTCCGGGCTTCCGCCAGGTGTGGTAAGGAGCAGCATAACCGTGTCGTGCGACTTGTTCTTCGAAACGAACTCAATAAACTTCAAGTCTGATGCGCGTGATAATTCGCCATTATATAGAAAGACGTCCACTCTCCCCTCCAGTCGTTTTTGGCTCGTTAGGCTAAGCCGCCGCGTCAGCGCGCCGTGTATTTCCCTACAACGGTATGCATGGTTGGCCAATCCGCGCGCGGTTCCTCAAAATCGCAGGGCGGGTTGTATTGCCGCAGCCGTCACTTGGTCACCGTCCAGCCGATAAGGCACCTCACCAGCGCCGCTGCCTCACCGTAACATGCAGGCGCGCCCGCACTCACCAACCATCCCCACCGGGAACTTACCGTTCTCTCCCCACGTTCGAGGTGACGGCCTGACGAGCGGCCGAACCCAGGGGAGAGCGATATGGCGAAGCGGGAACTCATCGATACCGGCACGGACAAGCGCTATGTCCGCCGCGACGAGAAGGGCCAGTTCAAGGAATCCGACGATGTCGGGCGCTCACTGGCGCAGGACGTCCGCAAATCGGCCAAGACCGCAGTGAAATCCGGCGATGGCGACAAGGGCGACCGGCGCTGATCACCCCGCATGCGGATCGCGACCTTCAACGTGAACGGCGTCAACGGACGGTTGCCGATCCTGCTGCGCTGGCTGGAGGAAACGCGCCCCGACGCCGTGTGCCTGCAGGAGCTGAAGGCGCCTGACGAGCGGTTTCCGATCCGCGACATTGAGGCCGCTGGCTATGGCGCGGTCTGGCAGGGCCAGAAAAGCTGGAACGGCGTCGCCATCCTGGCCCGCGGCTCCGAGCCGATCCTGATCCGCCGGGGCCTCCCCGGCGATACCGCCGACACCCACAGCCGCTACATCGAAGCCGCCGTCAACGGCGTGCTGATCGGCTGCCTCTATCTGCCGAACGGCAACCCCGCGCCCGGCCCGAAATATGACTACAAGCTGCGATGGTTCGAGCGGCTGAAGGCCTACGCCTCACAGCTGCTCGATCTCGGCGTGCCGGCGATCCTGGCGGGCGACTACAATGTCATGCCGACCGACCTCGACGTCTACAAGCCGGAGCGCTGGCAGGACGATGCCCTGTTCCGACCTGAGGTTCGGCAGGCATTCCGCGAACTGGTCGACCAGGGATGGACGGACGCCATCCGCACGCTTCATCCCGACGAGCGCATCTATACCTTCTGGGATTATTTCCGGAATGCGTGGGGGCGTGACGCGGGCTTGCGGATCGATCATCTGCTTCTGAGCCCCGCCATTGCCGACCAACTGACGGCGGCCGGCGTCGACCGGGCCGTGCGCGGCTGGGAGAAGGCGAGCGACCATGCGCCGGCATGGATCGAACTCTCTGAAACCGAGTGAGGCACAGGCTGCGCCGGCGTTCACCCGCCAAGCCATGCGCTGCTCCGACGACCTGGCGAGGGCGTCGAGTTCGACGCCCTTGTCGAGAGACGTGCCGGCGATGGCCGCCAGGTCTTCGCCGAGTGCTTCACCACGAGCGGCGTCACGCCGGACCTCTCTCGCGGACTTCCCGGTATTCGCCGCCGTCTCGTCGGCAAAAGATCGAGTGGCCAATTTGTCCACTTGATCGCTCTTCCTGTCGCCCTCGTGCTTGGTCTCCGGGTGCAGCTCCTCGTAGATCTCCTTCCGGCGCGCCGTCTGCAAAGCAGCCTCTGCCGGGCCCAACTCCGCCCGGCAGAGGCTCTCATCAATCATCGCCCCTTCAGCGCCGTCCGAGCCGTTTGGGGCACACCGCCGATGGCCGCCCCTATGAGGCCATCCACCTTCGCAGAAACCGCCTGCCGATATTCCGCGTGGCATTTTCCAGCATGCAGCCAGACGTGACTGTCGGGCTTGCCGGTGAGTACCGCGAGCAGCGCGTTGGCCTGCCCCTCCGGATCTCCGCATAACGCGCAGACGCCCACCCTAAGTCGGGGCGCCACGAGCCTGTGATCGTTGGCGAGCCGTGCCCGGAGCACCGGCACTGCGTCCGCTTCGGCCTCTTTGCGGTCCGCACCACGCTCCATGAGGTCGCGTACGATGCGCTCGAACAGCACCGCGACCTCGTCCAGGGGCATGGGGAAAGGATTTTCAGTTTTCGCCTGCACCCCTGCTACGGTTGCTACAACTGCTACGGTTTGGAGTGCGGTTATCGGAGGCGGGGCTGCTACAGTTGCTAAAGCTGCTACACTTTGGCCAGTTCTACCGTGAACCGTAGCAGTTGTAGCAACCGTAGCAGGGGTGCCCTCCGAAACCGCGATTTTGCGGGCGCTGAAATGCTGCCACCCCATCTTCAGCCCTCCTGCGTCAAACTGATGGTGCGGGGGCGCCTGGAGACTTCCTCCACCCAGCCATGGGCAATCAGCAGTGCCAGGGCACCCTCGGCGGTCTCCTTGGTCCGCAGAGGCCCGGGGCCGTATTGCAGGATGTCCCGGAAAGCGACGTGCCTGTCGCCCGTGCAGCGGAGCCAGTCGAGCAGGCGCTGGGCGAGCAGCAGCTTCGGGTTAGTTCGCCCTGCCGCCTGGAGCCGCAGCGCTTCCCCGACATAGAAGCTCATCAGCTCGGCCGCGCACCCCATGGCGCGGTCGCCGATCTCGGTGGCGCCGACATCTTCATAGATGGTCAACACCCCCGCGATCCGCGCCGCGTGCTCGGCCGCCTTGGCGGCGAAGTCCCGTATGCCGCGCACCTCCTCGTCGGCAAGGGCACTCTCCGTGTGATCGAAGAACGCGCGCCACACCTCCTCGGCACCTGGCGACAGGCTCAGTTCGCGCGGCTGCAGCTCGTTGCGCTTGCCCTCCAACATCGGGGCGGTGGCCTCCAATATGGAGAGAATCCGCGCGCCATAGGCTCGGATGACCGCTTCGTCACGCGGATCAACCTCGCGATAGTGCCGGGTACCGGCGATGCTGGTCGGCGCCGATACCAGCACCCGCGAGAGCAACCCCTGGTCCCGCAGGGTGGCATCGGAGAGGAACTGGGCGGCGGCGTCCGGCTGCACCATGACATGCAGGGCGAGCCGGCGTCCGGGAAGGATGGTGATGCCGTCCATGGCACGAATGCGCTTCACCGGCTTGCCGTCCCACAGCTCGGACAGCATGGCGGCGGTACGCAGCTTGTTGTCGTCGCTCATCCCGTGCGAGCCGGTGAACACGCCACCTTCCGCGCTGAAGATGCCGAGCGCCGGATGCATCTCGCCCCAATTCTTGGTGAGCCCGTCCGGGGTCATGTCGCCTGTGACGATGAAGGGTGCCAGCGGCTTCACCGGCTCCTCACCCAGCTCGGTCAGCCGGTCCCGGCGGGTCTGGACGTCCGCTTTCCTGTCGGCCTCGATCTTTTTCCTTTCCGCGCTCCACGCGCCATGGGCGATGCGCCACACCTTCATTTCCTCGGCGTGGATCTCGCGAAGGTTTTTCTCGTGCCGGTAGACCGGCCACAGGGCCTCGCTGTCTGCGCTGGTCTTGCGCTCGCCGCTCGCCGCAATCGTGGCGAGGAAAAGCGAAAGGGGGCGGCTCTGGCCATACGGCATCATTACGTCAGCATGTGCCTGGGCAGCGAGAGATGCGGCAGCCAGCACCGATTGGCCGGCTATGGCGAGAGGCACCTGAATCTTGTCAGCGATGGCGCGTGCCGTGGGTGCTAGCGGCCCCAGCGTATCCACCGGGAAGGGTTCTGCGGGGAGCAATGGTTGAAAGAGCGGAAGCGGCTGATCGGGGGCCGGGCCTGCTGCAGTTGCTGCGTTTGCTACGGCTGCCTCGACTTGCGCCCACGTCACGCCGTCCGGCACGGCGTCCGCGACGTCCCATCCCAGCGGCAGGCCGTCCGGCAGGTCGACGATGCGCACCGAGCGCGCCCCGGCCTCATGCGCGAGTTGTGCGACCGTGTCGGCATAGGCGGCGCCCGGCGTATCGTTGTCTGGCATGATCACCACATCGCGCCCCTTGAGGGTTCGCCAGTCCGCCCTGTGGGCGGCCTTGCTACCGCTGGGCGACGTCACGCCGACATAGGTCGGAAACCGCTCCCAGCCCGCCTTGGCCGTCTTCTCGCCCTCGAACACCATGACCGGATCAGAAGGACGCGCCGCGAGATGATGCGCCCCATAGAGCGGGCGAGGTTCGGGAAAGCCCTTCGGGTGGAAGCGGCGAACCCCACCCGGGCCCTCGCAGAAGGTGATCGGGAATATCTGCTTGTCGGTCGTGCCATCCTGCCGGCGTCGGTCCAGACGGACCACATAGCCGAGCACACGACCGGCGCCGTCTCGATAGGCCCAGGCATCGGTGAAGGTATAGCCGGCATTCCTCGCGCCGCCGGGAACGGCGCGAAGCAGCACGTCGCGGTTCACTTCCGGCGCCTCGGGCGGCACCGGCATGATCGGGTGCCAACCGTCCTCGACAGGCGGGCGAAACCCGGCGACCGGGATGATTCCCTCACCGAGAGGGGCAAAGGCTTCAGCGGCATTGAGGCTCATTGCGAAACCCTTTCCGGGTCGATGCCGAGCATGTCGGCGAGCCGGCGGGCGGCCTCGACCTGCGACAGGCTGAAAAGGAAGGCGGCGAGGGACACGGGATCGCCACCGGCATCGCCGGTCGCAAAGTCCGACCACTTGCCGGAGGAGAGATTGATCCGGAACGATCCCGGCCGGCGGTCGGGGCGCCGCGGATTGCGGACCACATATTCCCGCCCTTCGCGGCGCCCGCCGGGAAGCCAGCGGGCGAGAATGTCCGGCAGCGCCGACAGCGCGGCACGGTTCACCTTGTCGAAGTCGAGCGGGCGATGTCGCTCCGTGGGAAAACCGAAGGGGCCGTGCATCACAGCCGCTCCCAACGATTGCGCAGGGTGAGTTCGGCATTCGTCGCCAGCACCACCTCCACGGCGCGACCCATGGCCTCCGCCTTGCTGACACCCTCGGCGAGCCGGCACCCGCCATCGGTGTCGGCCACATAGGTCGTCCAACCCTCATTGTGCGGATAGACCATCACCATCTGGGGGCGGCCGGTGAAGTGAGCATCCGGAGGCAGCTTTGAAACCGGGATCGGGATGACCGCCATCACGGTGCCTCCCCCAGCAGGTCGGCCGTTCGCATGCCGTCCTGCCGGCACCTCGCCAGCACCTCGCGAGCCTTCTCATAAGAGAAGCCGTCCCAGACCACGAGGCGTGCGCCTTCTTCGTCGATGACATCGACGAAATAGATCGGCTCGCCCGCATGAGGCCCGCTGGAGAGAATGCCCCCGTGCAGCTCGGCACGGGGACCACGATGCAGAGGGATGATGCGCGCTTGCGTATTCACTGGCGCACCTCCTCGATGACCTCGACGAGCGTGCGCAGGACATAACGACCATGTTCGCCGCGATAGGTGCCGCCGTGCTTCTCGTCGATGGTTTCGACCGAGAAGCCGGCCTTGCGCAGCTTGAACACGTAGTCGGACCAGCGAGGCGCCGGCCGCTCGATGGGCGTGCAGCCGCGTTCACCCGCACGGATGAGGTTGTCCAATGTCCAGGCGACGCGGCCCCGTACCTTGACGGTACGGCCTGCCGGTCCGTCCAGGCGGACGGTAAGCGCTTTGATGTCCGACATCAGTGCGCCTCCTTGCCGAGGCCCGCCGCTTCGGCATGGGCGAGGGCGACGAAGAACGGCACGCCGTAGCGCGCCGCGAGACGGCGAGCGGCGATGTAGTGCGGCCTTATCGGGGCCGGCGGCGTCGGTTGCCAATCGAACAACGGCAGGCCGTTGAGGTCATGAACCTTGCCGGGATTCCTGGCGTGGGCTATAGAAGACATGAAGCTCTTTCCTGGGGAGGAGGGGGTTTCAGACGCGAGTTCAACGACCGGCGCTAGCCACAGCGCCGGTCGTTCGCGTTTCAGGCGGCGGCAGTGCTGAAGCGCGGCAGACGGCCGAACCACACTTCAATGGCCGCACGGGTAATCACGGTGCGGCGGCCCATCTTCCGGGCTTCAAGACGCCCGGCGGCGATTTCCTCATAGACCTTGTTCTTGCCTACACCCATGGCGCGGGCAGCGCCCGCGACGTCGTAGGCCATAGCGTTCGGTTCCGCGTTCGGTTGGAAGTTCATCGGCGGGTCTCATCTCTTGCCGCACCGGAATTTGCCAGTGCTTGCTTGTGATGAGCCGACATTGGACGAAGTTCGCGGAAGTGTCCGGGCGTGTGATGAAACCCGAATTACATCCCGGGAGCCTTGCGGGCTCGTACCGGAGGCGAGGTCTCCTGCAACGTCTCGTCGTGGGCCCGCGAATAGGAGCGGCCGAACCGGCGATACAGTTCACCATGCTGTGCAAGAAGTTCGGTCAGCCCTTCTGCCGACGCAAATTGTTCTCCGAACTCCAAAGGAGCTATTTTTTGTTTCAGCCACTTCGACACACTTGATCGCCCTCTCAGGCCGTAAAAGCGAACGATTGTTCCCACAGGATCCACATCTTCAATGTGGATTCTTGTATTAGTCGCCTTATTATATACTCCGGAGGAGCGAGCCGCTTTGCAATATGTAATAGCTACCTGTATCGACCGTATTTCGCCTTCTGTCTTTCCGGGCCGGCCTGCGTGTGTCGTGGCTTTTTGTGCGAGCTCGACCATCTCTGGCATATGACCTGCCGCAATGACGCCAGCCAAATCCGCCAATCGGTAGGCTAGTTCAGGTGGGAACTGCCGGGTTCCGCCTGATTGGCAATAGAGCGTGCAAATCTTCTCTACTTCACGCCACCATTTCGGACTGATCGCTCTTAATTCGTCCCGCCTCTCGGCTGGCGCGCTCCATCCCGCCCTCTCAATATCGGCGCTGATATCCCCAGCGGCGCCCACGGCGGCTTGCCATTCCAAATCGTCCATCGCCCACACCCGGCGGCACCAGAATGAAGCGCAGGGAAGCGGGTGGTGCACTCCCGCGTGTCGGCTGGCCGGCCTATCCCTGCGCAACCCTGGATAATATGTGACTCCCGGCGTGCAACAATGTGCGAACAGCGGGCATGGGAGAGCACGGCAGGTTGAGCGTCTTGTCCGCCTGACGCCGCCGTTGAGGCACAGCCTCGCTCCAAGAGCACCTACCGAACCTCATCGCCTTCTCCTTGGCGGCGAGGTGGCGAGGTCGACCATCTGCAGGATGGTTGCGGAAGCCGGCGGCCTCTGAATGCCGGGCGCTATAACTCGGCCCGCAAGAGGCGCCTCATGAGGTTCATGGCGAGCAGCCCGTCTTCCTCGTTGTCCGGGAGTGGAGACCCGTCCGGGCGGCCATTTGCCTGTAGATCGGCTTCTCATAGATGGACATCAGCAGACCTCCGCGTGCGACAGGTGTCGCACCGCCGTGGTCAGCGTGGCGAAGAACAGCCCCTCGGCATCCTCGGCATTCGGCCCCGGCGTCCAGTCCCGCAGGCCGCCGGAGAAATACAGCCGGTTGAGCCTGACGGCCTCGTTGCCGAATTGGCAGAAAGCGAGAAGGCCGGCCAGCGTCGCGGGCACCGTGGTGAGCGCCCGGAACGAGGCCGCGGCATCGGCGTTTGTCAGGGCGTTCATGGCCTCGTCGCTCATGCCGTCGTCCGTGTCCATGCCGTAATAGGCATCGGAAGCGCGCTTCCACTCGGCGATAGCTTCATAGACCGGATCGGCCGCTGCAGGGACAATCCTCGCCTCGGCCTCTGCCGACCGGACGCTCGTGAACTTGACCGGACAATCCTCGCCGGCTGAGGGATAGACGGCGGCATAGTACCGCCCGCCCATATAGTCGTTCATGGCGTCGGCCAGTTCGAATGCCAGACGGCGGACGCGCGCCATCGGCTCTTCTGGAGATGCCGGCGCGGCGCACACGACATGCGCCGGTTCGTCGAGCGCCAGAAACGCCAGGGCACTGCCGGCCGCGATGAGAGAGCGCCGGTTCATCAGCGGACCTCCATTTCGCGGTCGTCGCCGACGCTGTGGCCTTCTCGAAAGAAGCGCGACGGCTGGCCCCCCTCCCAACCCAACCACGGCTCGTCATCATTGTCGGGTTCCAGGTCCGGATCGCCGTCCAGCTCGTCGAGCATTGCCACGAGCGCCTCTATCGCAGCCTCGGTGCGCTTCCGCAGCGACGCCTGCTCAACCATTACAAAATCACGGATATGCGTCTCCCGTTCGCGGACATGGGTGCCCATGCGCGTGCTCCTGTGGTAAGAGTGATACGATTAGTATTGATAGGGTGCCGATTTGATTGCGTCAATACCAAAAGTATCAATCCGACAGGTGAAAGCCGCACGCGCCCTGCTCGGCTGGTCTCAAAGCGACCTTGCTCGAGCATCCGGAATTTCCGAGCCAACGGTGAAACGATTGGAGGCTCAGGAAGGAGAGCTTGGAGGACGCGCTGACACTGTGGAGGCGATCCGCGGCGCGCTCGAAGCCGCCGGCGTGCAGTTTCTGTCTGAAGGCGAGACGGCAGACGGGGGGCGTGGAGTACGACTCAATGCCCATCACGCGGGTATGAGGAACGAGTTGGCCTGATCTTTGCCGGCGCTCCAGGCGTCATCTTCGTGGAAGAGAACGGCGAAGGGCCGGGGGTGAGGCTCCGCAGGCAGCGGCCGGCCAATGAGGGCACGGCGGTCGAGGATCTCAACGCGTCGAATGATGGGTGAGGTTGGGGGTGTCGATGTAAGCCTGGACCTGCAGCCAGATCATTATGGCGGACAGGTCACTGGCGACTCTCCCGTGTGAAGGGAGTGCCAGGATGCCGTCGCATTAGTGGCTGTAAAGGTGGGGGCCACAAGATATGGATGCAGCCCTTGACTCCTGCTGCATTTGGAGTTCGTTCAAGGGAATCGCCCTTTACACAGAGCCCGAAAATCGCATATAGGACACCTATTAATCCCGTATGGTTCGCCCAGCGGCCCCCACGGACTCCGGTTCGTGGGGTTTATTTTTTCTAACGTTAAGATTGTAATGAGCGGATGATTCGCTCGGCTTTCTTCATCGACGGCTTCAATCTTTATCACTCCATCAAGCGCCTTCAGCAGCCACACTTAAAGTGGGTGGATTTGCGGGCATTGATGGAGCGTCAGATTTCGCGCCAAAGTGAAACCGTCGCGGGCATATATTATTTCTCTGCATATGCCGACTGGATGGCGCCACAAAAGGCGAGGCACGAGCAGTACGTCAAAGCACTGAAGCATTCTGGCGTTGAGATCATACTTGGTCATTTTAAAGAGAAGAATAGAGGGTGCCACTCATGTGGCGCACAGTGGATTGGTCACGAAGAAAAAGAAACCGACGTTAATATTGCTCTATGTATTTTAAACGAAGCATACAAAGACAATTACGATCGAGCATATATCGTATCGAGAGACAGTGATTTAAAACCAGCCGTGTCTATGGTTGTCTCTCAATTTACTGATAAAGAGATTTTTATAGTTGCACCGCCGAATCTGGGCCATTCCAACGACTTAATTAGCGTAGCCCACGGCAAGAAAAAGATAAAAGTCCAACAAATCGAACAATGCCTTCTACCAGAATTTGTAATCGATGCGGGAGGAAACGTCGTCGCAACCCGTCCAATTGAGTATACCCCGCCGCCGTAGTCTATTCCACACATGCAATTAGCCCTTGGCTTAGGCCGTGGGCATCTGCCCACCTTCGGGTTGACGCTCGCCATTGCTATCGTTCCGAATTCCGTATGGAAGTCACCCGCTGCGGGACGCGTCGCCCTCAAGCGCCGCAACGTCACCCTCCTTCGGCAGCTCGCACACGAACGCCTCCCATGCCTCCATGAGCTTGCGCCGCTTCTCCAGGGCGTCGCCGCGCCGATAGGCCCGCTCCACCTCGTCGCCGACCACATGGGCTAATGCTGCCTCGGCAATCTCGCGCGGGAACGCCGTGGATTCGCCGGCCCAGTCCCGGAAAGATGAGCGGAAGCCGTGCACCGTCAGCTCGGGGCGGTCCATCCGCTTTTGCAGCAGGGCCAGCATCGCCATGTTCGAGAAGGGTTTGCCCTTTCGCGGGCCGGGGAAGACATAACCGCTCTCGTCCCGGAATGGCTTCATCTGGCCCAATATGGCGAGCGCCCTCGTACCCAGCGGCACGCGATGTTCTTTCCCCGCTTTCATGCGGACCGCCGGTATCGTCCAGATCTTCGCCTTGGAATCAATCTCGGACCACTCTGCACCAGTCACCTCGTTGGTCCGGCTCGCCGTTAGGATGGTGAACTCCAGCATCAGCGCCGCGACGGCTTCCCGCTTGCGTAGTTCGACGATGAGCCCCGGCACCTCGGCATAGGGCAAGGCCGCATGATGCCCGCGCTGGAGCTTCTTCCGACACGGCAGCAGGTTATCGAGATGCCCCCGCCACCGGGCTGGATTCTCGCCGGATCGCAACCCTTTTGCCTTGGCCGCGTCCAGAACACGTTCGATCCGTCCACGCAGCCGCGAAGCCGTCTCCTGCTTGCTCTGCCACAAAGGCTGCAGAACCTTCAGCACGTGCTCGGTGTCAACCTCTCCAATGGCGAGCGGCCGGAGCGTGGCAGCGTAGGTCTCCAGCGTATGCTTCCACTGCCACTGGTGCTTCTCGTTCCGGAACCCGGTCTTGATGTCCTCAACGAGCTGATCGGCGAAAGCGCCGAAACTCAGCACCGGCGCGGCAGCGGCCTTCCGCTTCTCGATGGGGTTTACACCCTGGGCTACCGCTTTGCGGGCTTCTGCGGCCTTCTGCCGAGCTTCGGCGAGCGAGACCGAGGACGTACCCCCGAGCCCCATCTCCTTCAGCTTGCCCTCCCAGCGGAACAGGAAAAGCCAACGGCGCGCGCCGCTGGCATCGACCACCAGATAGAGGCCACCCCCGTCCGAATGCCGCCCCGGCTTGGAAAGGGTCGTGACCGCCCGCGCCGACAGCTTGTTGATTTCCCGTGCCATCGTCTCGCCGCCACTACCCCAGCTACCCCAACATTTACCCCAACAAGCTACAGGGCTTCGAGGGGGCATCAAGGGACGTCAACAGTACGGAGCCCTTGATATCAAAGGATTTGAGGTGAGGTTATGGGACGCCAGCAAACATGTAAACACATTAGTTTGGTGGACCTCGGCTCCACCAGCCTTCACCGCGTTTACCACATCCCCTGAGATGCCACCCGAGTGGCCCAGCGCGTCGAGACGCCCGCGTCGAGACCCACGCCCGGCCCGGCGGCCTGACCTCAGCTCACCTCGTCGCGCCGGGCCTCCGCGGCCTCGCCCGGGCCGACCTCGCGCTCGGCCAGGGTGCTGAGCCGCTGGAACAGGCCGAGCGTGAGCAGCGCCAGGCACCCCGCGCCCACCAGCAGCGCGGGGTAGAGCAGCTTGGTCATGTCGTTGCGCGCGGTCTCGAAGGTCAGCACCAGCCCTTCGAGAAAGATGGCGATGATCATGGTGGTGAGGAATTTGGTGAGCCCGCGCCGCGCGTCGGCCGGGGTGCGCTTGTCCCGCCCCGCCGGCACCTCTTCCTCGAAGAAATATTTGGCGACGTCGATCAGCGCCATGGCGACGATGAGATAGCCGACGATCGCCAGCAGCTCCTCCCGCGCCGGCACCTCGCCCGAGAGCGCCGCACCCAGCACCTGGAACGGCGCGGACAGCAGGAGGGCGCCCGCCACCAGCACCAGCGCGCAGGCGCCGATGGCGAAGACGGCACGAATCAGCAGGTTCATGGCACGCTCCGGCAGCGGCACGGGGGCTGCGGAGGCCCGCCCGCTTCCGCCGGCCCGCGCCGTGCTAGAACCGGCCGGGGCGGCAAAGGTTCCCCGGCACCGTCCCTGCCGGCTGCCCCGCGGTGAGCACCGGGATCAGGCCGGCACGGCGGCGTGGGTGCGGGCGCCGGTCCAGTGGTCCATGAAGGCGTCGAGCCACAGCCGCACCCGGGCGTCGTGCTGCAGCCGGTCGAGGAAATGGGCGCTGCGCGGTCGGGCATTGGGCAGGTCCAGCCGCTCGCTGCCGCGCACCGTCCAGCGGCACATCATGTGGTGGGTCACTTCCGGGTGGAACTGGATGCCATAGGCCCGGGCACCATAGCGGAAGGCCTGGTTGGGGAACGCCTCGCCCTGCGCCAGCAGCTCCGCCCCGGCCGGCACCTCGAAGCCCTCGCGGTGCCAGTGATAGACATGGTCGGGCCACAGGTGCCCCGCCGCGCCCGGCAGCAGGCGGGCGCCGGCCTCGGTGGGGCGCAGCGGGTAATAGCCGATCTCGACCAGGCCCTGCGGGTGCGGGCCGACCCGCCCGCCGAGGTGGCGCGCCAGCATCTGGGCGCCGAGGCAGATGCCGAGAAAGGGCTTGTTCTCCGCCAAAGCCACGCCGATCCAGTCGATCTCGGCGCGGACATAGTCATGGGCGTCGTTGGCGCTCTGCGGGCCGCCGAAGATGATGGCGCCGGCATGCTCCGCCAGGGTGGCGGGAAGCGGCTCGCCGAGGCAGGGCCGCCGCACATCGAGCCGGAAGCCGCGCTCCACCAGCCTGAGACCGATCCGGCCCGGCGAGGAATGTTCCTGGTGGAGCACGATCAGGATCGCGGGGCTCATGGCTCTCCGTGAGGTCGACAGCCGTCAGGGTCGCGGCGCTACCGCAGCGCAGCAATTCCATATGACTACGAAATCGCCATGGTCTCAAGATGTTCAACACCGGCCCGACGTGCGAAGTGGCAGAACCTGTTGCGCCGGTGCGACGCGGCGCTCACTCCTCGTCCGAGCCCGGACGGCCGCGCCGGTCGGCCTTGATGCCGGAGCGGCGGGCCTTGCCCTCCAGCCGCCGCAGCTTGGAGCCGAGGGTCGGGCGGGTGGCGCGCCGGCGCACCGGCACCACCGCCGCGGCCTTCAGCAGCTCCAGCAGCCGCTCGCGGGCGTCCTGGCGGTTCTGCTCCTGGGTGCGGAAGCGCTGGGCGCTGATCACCAGCACCCCGTCGCGGGTCAGCCGACGGCCGGCGAGCGCCGCGAGGCGCAGCTTCAGCCCTTCGGGGAGGGAGGGGGAGTTGCGCACGTCGAGCCGCAGCTGCACCGCGGTGGAGAGCTTGTTGACGTTCTGGCCGCCGGGGCCGGAGGCGCGCACGAAGCTTTCCTCGATCTCCGCCTCGTCGAGGACGATCGAGGCGGTGACCTCCAGCGCCACGGCCTATTCCGCCTGTTCGGGAGGGGCGGGCTGCGCGGCGGGCGCGGATGCTTCCGCCGGCCGGACCGCGCCGAGCAGGGCATCGAGGTCGAGCGTGGCGAGATCGACGGACGAGAGGTCGACCTGCGGCCCCTCGATCGCCTCCAGCCGGCCGCGCACCCGCTGCAGCCCGCCCACGGTCTCGCCGAGCCGCTGGCGGATGTCGCGGGCGATCCGCACCGCAGCGTCCGGGAAGCTCTCCACCGTGCGCATGAAGATGCTGCGCGGGATGCGCAGCACGCTCGACATTTCGGTGGCGGTGGCGGTGGCGGGCCGCCGGGTCTCGGTGATGAGCGCCATCTCGCCGAGCAGCGTGCCGGGGCCGACCGTGGTGGCGCTGCGCGCGGCGAGCCCGGCCGGTGCCTCCTCGCGGGTCAGCATGAAACCGCCGCTCACCACCACGAACGCGGAATCCGCCTCCTGCCCCTCGCGGAACAGGATGTCGCCGCCACGCACGACGCGCGACTCCGCGCCGATGGCGATGATGCGCAACGCCTCACGGCCGAGGAGATTCAGCGTCTTGATGCGATCCAGAAGCTGGATGTCGTCGTCGATGCTCATGCGCAGGCAGCGGGCTCGGGCGGAAGGGCGGCAGAGGGTACGGCCGGAACAGGCTCGGCAGGCCGCGAATCATCGGTCAGGGTAGCAGCTTGTAGCCGCCGGCTTCCGTGGCAAGAAGGTTCGGATGCGACGGGTCCTTCTCGATCTTCTGGCGCAGCCGATAGATGTGGGTTTCCAGCGTGTGGGTGGTGACACCGGAATTGTAGCCCCACACCTCCTGCAGCAGGATTTCGCGGGCCACCGGCTTTTTCCCGGCGCGGTAGAGATAGCGCAGGATCGCCGTCTCCTTCTCGGTGAGCCGGATCTTTGAATTGCGCTCGGTCACCAGCATCTTCGCGCCGGGGCGGAAGGTGTAGGGCCCGATGGTGAAGACCGCGTCCTCGCTGGCCTCGTGGGAGCGCATCTGGGCGCGCACCCGGGCCAGCAGCACGGCGAAGCGGAACGGCTTCACGACATAGTCGTTCGCCCCGGCCTCGAGGCCCATGATCGCGTCGCTGTCGGTGTCGTGGCCGGTGAGCATGATGACGGGGGCCTTGAAGCCGTTGCGGCGCATCACCCGCACCGCATCGCGCCCGTCCATGTCGGGCAGGCCGACATCCATCAGCACCAGATCGACCCGGTCGGCGCCGACCTGATCGATGGCGGCCTGGGCCGAATCAACCGCCACCGTGTCGAACTCCTCCAGCGAAGCCAGCTGCTCCACCAGGGCCTCGCGCAGCTCGTTGTCGTCGTCCACCACCAGAATTCGTTGGGCGTTCGCCATATTACTGTCCTGAAACCCGTCCGCGTACCGCGCCTGCGCCCACCCTGATATAGGATCCCTCGTCTTCGCGCCCATCGGACTTAGGACGGGCGGGACGCCTCCGGCAAGCGCCGCAACGTCACCGCCGCCGACGCCCACCGCTCTCGTGACGTGATCGTGAACGCAAAACGCCGAAAGAAGAAGCCCTTTCCCACCGGCATCCTCCGCGCGCACGCTGCAGGGGGCCCGGCGGCTCAATGCCTGCGTGTGGTGAGGCGGCCCGGCGCGCGCTCCCGCGGCTGGGTGCTGCTCGACGGGCGGGCCATTCCCGTGGCGCTGGGTCCCGCCGGCATCCGCCACGCCAAGCGCGAGGGCGACGGCGCCACGCCGGCGGGCATCTGGCACGCGCTGGAACTGCGCTGGCGTCCCGACCGGGGGCGGCGGCCGGCAACGCCGCTGCCGGCGCGGCCGATGCGCCCCGACGACGGCTGGTGCGATGCGCCGGGCGAGGCCTGCTACAACAGGCCGGTGCGGCGGCCATTCCGTGCCTCGCATGAGGAGATGTGGCGGCAGGACGGGCTGTACGATCTCGTCGTCGTGCTCGACCACAACCAGCGCCCGCGCACCGCGCGCGGCGGCTCCGCGGTGTTCCTCCACATCGCCCGCCCGGGCTTTGCGCCCACCGCGGGCTGCATCGCCTTCCGACCGGCCGATCTGCGCCGGGTGCTGGCGCGGCTGGGGCCGGGCACGCGGATCGAGGTCGGCTGAGCCTCAGCGGTGGCCGAAAATGGCGCTGCCGACCCGCACATGGGTGGCGCCGAGCTGGATCGCGGTTTCGAAATCCCCGCTCATCCCCATCGAAAGGGTGGCGAGGCCGTGGCGCCGGGCGATGGTGGCCAGCAGGGCGAAATGCGGCGCCGCCGGCTCGCCGGCCGGCGGGATGCACATCAGCCCGTCCACCACCAGGCCGTGACGTTCCCGGCACGCCTCGATGAAGGCGTCGGCGTCCAGCGGCGCCACCCCGGCCTTCTGCGGCTCCTCCCCGGTGTTCACCTGCACCAGCAGCCGCGGCGCCGGCCGGTCCTCCAGCCGGGCGATCTCGCGGGCGAGGGCAATGGCGAGCGATTCGCGGTCAAGCGTGTGGATGACGTCGAACAGCGCCAGCGCCTCGCGCACCTTGTTGGACTGGAGCGGGCCGATGAGGTGCAGCTCGACCTCGGGCTGGCGCTCGCGCAGCGCCGGCCACTTGCCCTTGGCCTCCTGCACCCGGTTCTCGCCGAAGAGGCGCTGCCCTTCCTCCAGCGCCGGCAGGATGTCGTCGGCCTCGAAGGTCTTGGACACGGCGACGAGCCGCACCGAGCCGGCCGGACGCCCCGCGTCGCGGGTGGCCTGCTCGATCCGCCCGCGGACCTGCGCCAATCGGTCGGCGACGCTCATGCCAGGCTCCTCTAGGATTGCGCCGGCCCGTGGCGGCCGTGCCGAGGGAATGGAAACCATGCGCCTGCTTGTCAACATCGACGTACCCGATTTCGAGGCGGCGCGGCGCTTCTATGTCGAGGCGTTCGGCCTCACGGAAGGGCGGCGCTTCGGCGAGGAGGGGCTGGAGCTGCTCGGCGCGAGCTGTGCCATCTATCTGCTCGTCAAACCGGCTGGCTCCCGGGCGACGCCTGCCGGCGGCGTGCGGGACTATGGCCGGCACTGGACCCCGGTGCATCTCGACATCGTGGTGGAGGATGTCGAGGCCGCCCTCGCCCGCGCGCTGGCGGCCGGGGCGGTGCTGGAGGCGCCGCTGCGCGAGGCGGCGTGGGGGCGCATCGCCGGCCTCGCCGACCCCTTCGGCAACGGCTTCTGCCTCCTCGCCTTCTCGGCGGAGGGCTATGATGCCGTCGCGACACCGCCGGCACGATAAGCCTGGCACCCGGCTCATGTGATTCATTGCGCTGGCGGCGGCTTCATGCGCTTATCGCGGCAGCGAGGAGGCGCCCGACAGGCGGGGCACATGGCCGTTTCCGACGACATCAGAGGCATTCCCGATCGGCGGGCGGGGGAGTCTCGGCAAGCAACCGGTTTTTCGCGTCAGGGCCGGCGGACCAGCCTGCGTTCACGCCTCATCGGGCTGGTGGCGATCGGGCTCGCCTGTCTTCTCGCCGAGCGGGTCGCCAGCATCAACGCCCAGCGCCAGGAACTGCTGGCCGCGGCCCGCACCAATGTGCTGGACCTCACCAATCGCGGGCTGGCGCAGTACCGCGAGGCGCTGGCCACCGTCCACGGCACCCTCCAGGCCATTTCGCTCGGCGCGGAAGAGGCGATCCACGGCGGCGCGAACTGCGCCACGCTCGGCAACATCGTCGAGCTGGTGCCCGAGATCGCCTCGATCGCGCTGGCGACGCCACAGGGCAAGGTGGTCTGCGCCTCGGCGCCGGCGGGGCTCTATCTCGACCTGTCGCAGCGCGACTACATGCGGATCGCGCTGCGCGGGCATTTCGCGCTCTCCAGCGTCTCCAGCAACTATGTCAGCGGCGTGCCCAGCATCTTCGCCGCCCAGCCGGTGGTGGACGACGAGGGCAATGTGGTGGCCGTGGTGGTCGCGCGCATCCAGCTCGACCTCATCTTCCCCCTCTCGGTCATTTCCGACCTCGACCTCACCGCCGCGGTGCTGATGATCGATCCCGAGGGCACGGTGATCGACGCCTATCCCAATGGCGGCACGCTGGTGGGCAAGGACCTGCGCCGCAGCTCGCTGGTGTCCTACATGCTCAGCCGCTCCACCGGCACCTTCACCACCGCGGGCCCCGACGGGGTCGAGCGGATCTATGGCTTCGAGCGGCTGCCCGAAAGCAATCTGCGCCTCGCGGTCGGCCTCAGCGCCAGCGCGCTCAAGACCGAGATCCAGAACGCGACGCTGCGCGCGGTGGCGATCTTCCTCGCCGCCTGCGCCGCCATCTTCATCGGGCTCTGGATCGCCGGCGAAAGGCTGGTGGTGCAGCCGGTGCAGGCGCTGGCGATGCGGCTGGCCGCCTTCGGCCGCGGCCAGGAGCCGACGCAGGCCGACGCCTCCGACATCAGCATCTCCGAGCTGGACCCGCTGGTGGACGCCTTCACCGACATGGCGGCGCGGCTGACCGAGCGCGAGACGGCGCTGCAGGAGGCCAACCGGCAGCTCAACCTGCTGGCCAACCGGGATCCCCTCACCGGGGTCGCCAACCGCCGGGCCTTCGACGAGGCGGTCGAGAGCTTCTGGGGCCCGGACGGGCGGCTCGCCATGCTGATGGTCGACGTCGACCACTTCAAGCAGTTCAACGACCGCTACGGCCATGCCGAGGGCGACAGCGCGCTGCGCCGGGTCGCCGCGGCGCTGGCGGCCAATGTGCGCCGCGACGATCTGGTGGCCCGGATCGGCGGCGAGGAATTCGTCGTGCTGCTGCCCCGCGCCGATGCGGCGCGCGCCGCGGAAACCGCGCGGCGGCTGCGTGCCGCGGTGGAGGAGCTCGACCTCGCGCATGAAGGCTCGCCCCATCGCCGCGTGACGGTGAGCATCGGCTACGCCGCCAGCCGCACCGACGAGGGGGTGGGGCCCTCCATGCTGCTGGTGATGGCCGACCGCGCCCTCTACGCCGCCAAGGCGGCGGGCCGGAACGCGGTGCGCGGCACGGACGGCGCCGCGCTGCCGGCCAGCCGCTCCTCCTGAGCCATCCCGGCCCGGCAGGACGAGGCCGCGCCGAGCCGGGCCGGCACGGCGGTGTTGACCGCAGGCGCCCGTCGTGGCCTAGTCCCGCCGCATCCGCCGCGCCCGCGCGCGGGCCGCCGTCGGCTCGCATGCGGCCGCAGGCCCGCTATCCCGACAGGCTTTGCAAAGACATCCGATGAGCACCGAACGCTACAATGCCCGCGAGGCCGAACCCCGCTGGCAGAAGGTCTGGGACGAGCGCGGTATATTCCGCACCCGAAACGACGACCCCCGGCCGAAATACTACGTGCTGGAGATGTTCCCCTACCCGTCGGGCCGCATCCACATCGGGCATGGCCGCAACTATGTGATGGGCGACGTGGTCGCCCGCTTCAAGCGGATGAAGGGCTTCAACGTCCTCCACCCCATGGGCTGGGACGCCTTCGGCCTGCCGGCGGAAAACGCCGCGATCGAGCGCAACACCCATCCCGGCGTGTGGACCTATGAGAACATCGCCACCATGCGCGAGCAGCTCAAGCTGCTCGGCCTCTCGCTCGACTGGTCGCGCGAGATCGCGACCTGCGACCCCGCCTATTACGGCGAGCAGCAGCGCATCTTCCTGGAGTTCCTGAAGGGCGGCTTCGTCTACCGCAAGGAGAGCGAGGTCAACTGGGACCCGGTCGACAACACCGTGCTCGCCAATGAGCAGGTGATCGACGGCCGCGGCTGGCGCTCCGGCGCGCTGGTGGAGCGCCGCAAACTGGCGCAGTGGTTCTTCCGCATCACCGCGCTGGCGCAGGAGCTGCTGGACGGGCTCGACACGCTGGAACGCTGGCCCGACAAGGTGCGGCTGATGCAGCGCAACTGGATCGGCCGGTCCGAGGGGCTGCATGTGCGCTTCGCCATCGCAAACCCGCCGGAAGGCCTGCCCGGCGAGGTGAAGGTCTACACCACCCGGCCGGACACGCTGTTCGGCGCTTCCTTCCTCGCCCTCTCCGCCGGCCACCCGCTGACCGAGCAGCTCGCCGCCGGCCAGCCCGCGCTCGCGGCCTTCGTCGAGGAATGCCGGCGCGGCGGCACCTCCACCGCCGAGATCGAGACCCAGGAAAAGATGGGCTTCGACACCGGGCTGAAGGTGCGCCACCCGCTCGGCGGGCCGGACCTGCCGGTCTATGTCGCCAATTTCGTGCTGATGGAATACGGCACCGGCGCCATCTTCGGCTGCCCGGCCCATGACCAGCGCGACCTCGATTTCGCCCGCAAATACGGCCTGCCGGTCACCCCGGTGGTGCTGCCGCCGGACGCCGACCCCGCCAGCTTCACGGTCGGCGATGTCGCCTATGACGGCGAGGGCACGCTCTACCATTCCGGCTTCCTCGACGGCCTCTCGATTCCTGCAGCCAAGGAGGCGGTGGCGGCGCGTCTCGAGACCCAGACGCTCGGCAACGCCCCGGTGGGCGAGAGGGCGGTGAATTTCCGGCTGCGCGACTGGGGCATCTCGCGCCAGCGCTACTGGGGCTGCCCGATCCCGATCATCCATTGCGACAGCTGCGGGCCGGTGCCGGTTCCCGAGGACCAGCTCCCGGTGCGGCTGCCGGACGATGTGACCTTCGACGCTCCCGGCAACCCCTTGGACCGCCATCCCAGCTGGAAGCACGTCGCCTGCCCGCACTGCGGCGGGCCCGCCCGGCGCGAGACCGACACCATGGACACCTTCGTGGATTCGTCCTGGTACTTCGCTCGTTTCGCTTCCGAACCGAACACCGCGCCGCTGCAGAAGGGCGCGGCCGACCACTGGCTGCCGGTCGACCAGTATATTGGCGGCATCGAGCACGCCATCCTGCACCTGCTCTATTCCCGCTTCTTCACCCGGGCGCTGAACAAGATCGGCCGGGTCTCGATCGAGGAGCCCTTTGCCGGCCTCTTCACCCAGGGCATGATCGTCCACGAGACCTACAAGGACCCCGCCGGGCGCTGGCTGTTTCCCGAGGATGTCGAGAAGGCGGCGGACGGTTCCCCCGTGACGGTCGCCACCGGCGAGCCGGTCACCGTCGGGCCGCCGGAGAAGATGTCGAAGTCGAAGCGCAACGTGGTTCCGCCGGAGGTCGTCGCCGACACCTATGGCGTCGACTGCGCCCGCTGGTTCATGCTCTCCGACACCCCGCCCGAGCGCGACAGCGAATGGACCAGCGCCGGCATCGAAGGCGCCTGGCGCTTCGTCCAGCGCATCTGGCGCCTTGTTGGCGAGGTGCTGGCGCTGGCGCCGACGGCGCCCGAGGCGCCGGCCGATTTCGGCGAGGCCGCGCTGGGCCTGCGCCGTGCCTCGCACAAGCTGGCCGCGCAGATGGCCGACGATATCGAGCGGCTGCGCTTCAACGTGGCGGTCGCCCGGGTCCACGCCTTCGCTAATGTGTTCGGCGATGCGGTGGTGGCGGCGCGCAAGGCGGCGGAGGCCGGCCCGCTGCCGGCCGACATCGGCTTCGCCCTGCACGAGGCGGCGCGCTACCTTGTCCGTGCCATCGGCCCCAGCGTTCCCCACCTTGCCGAGGAGTGCTGGGCGGCGCTGGGCGGGGAGGGGCTCGCCGCCGAAGCCGCCTGGCCCGCCAGTGACCCCGCGCTCCTTGCCGAGGACACCGTTACGCTGCCGATACAGATCAACGGCAAGCGCCGGGCCGACATCACCGTGTCGAAGGCCGCCAGCCCCGCCGAGGTCGAGCACGCCGTTCTCGCCCTCGATGCGGTGGTGAAAGCCCTCGACGGGCGGCCGCCGAAGCGTATCATCGTCGTTCCTCAGAGGATCGTGAATGTCGTTGCCTGATCGCCCGGCCGAAGCGCACGCCCGCCTCCGGACCCGCCACCCCGTCGCCCGGCGCGGCCTCGGCTTTGCCGTGGCCGGCCTGCTCGCCCTTGCCACCGCGGGCTGCTTCCAGCCGATGTATGCGGAGAGCACGCCCGGCGGCACCGAGCTGCGCGAGGCGCTCGACAATGTCGAGATCGTGTTCGTCCAGGGCCGGATCGGCAACGAGATCCGCAACGATCTCATCTTCGCCCTCACCGGCGGCGCCGGGAACCCCAAGGGCGCGCCCTACCGGCTGGTGATGCAGGTGTCGGACAACACCACGTCGACCATCATCGACAACGTCACCGGCCTGCCCGAGGTCGAGCTGGTGACGGTGGATGCCGCCTGGCAGCTCTTCGCCGCCGGCGACGACAAGAAGCCGCTGACCACCGGCCGCGCCTTCGGCAAGGCCTCGATCGACAGCGGCTATCAGCGCTTCGCCCGCGCCCGCGCCCTGCGCGACGCGCAGAACCGCTCGGCCAATGTTGCGGCGGAGACGATCAAGGGCCAGCTCGCCTCCTGGTTCGCCACCCACCCGGCAGGCCCTGCCGCGGCCGCAGCGGCTCCCGCACCCGCCGTTCCCAAGAGCTGACGATGGTTGCCGTCCGGCCGGCGGAGACCGATGCGACGCTCTCGCGCATCGACCCGCTGCGCCCGGTGGTCCTGCTGTTCGGGCCGGATTCCGGGCTGGTGCGCGAGCGCGCCGAGGCCTATCTGCGCCGGGCCGAAGCGGGCGGGGACGACCCGTTCGGCCGGGTGAAGCTCGACGGCGACGACATCGCGGCGACACCGGGACGCCTCGTCGAGGAAGCCGCCACCATCGCGCTGTTCGGCGGCCGCCGTGTCGTCTCGCTGCGGGTGGGGTCGCGCAACGTGGTTCCCGCGGTGGAGGCGCTGCTCGCCGGCCCGCCGCCGGAGGCGGTGGTGGTCATCGAGGCCGGCGACCTCAAGAAGGGCGCGCCGCTGCGCGCGCTGTGCGAGGGGTCGCCGCGGGCGCTGGCCATCGCCTGCTACGCCGATGGCGAGCGCGACATCGCCCGGCTGATCGACACCATGACCCAGGAAGCCGGCATCGGCATCGACCGCGACGCCCGGGCCGAGCTCGCCGGCCTGATCGGCGGCGACCGGATGGCCTCGCGCGGCGAGATCGCCAAGCTCCTGCTCTATGCCGCCGGCGAGCCCCGCATCACCAGCGCCCATGTCCGCGCCATCGTCGGCGACGCCTCCAGCCTCGCCCTCGACGAGATCGCCGATTCCGCCCTTGCCGGCGCCGCCGCCCCCATGGCGGAGGCCTATGCCAAGGCGATGGCGGAGGGCCTGCGCGGCGACGTGGTGCTCGGCTCGGTGCAGCGGGCGCTGCACGCGCTGCACCAGCTGCGGCTGCAGGTGGAGGGCGGCACCCCGCCCGATCGGGTGATCGAGAGCGCGCGGCCGGCCATCCATTTCCGACGCAAGCCGCTGGTGGAAAAGGCGCTGCGCGGCTGGAGCGCGGCGCGCCTGCTCGCCGCCCTGCTCACGCTGGACGACGCGCTGCTGGCGGCGCGGCGCCATGCCGCGCTCGGCCCGGCCATCGCCGAGCGGGCGCTGCTGCAACTTGCCGCCAGCGCCCGGCGGGGCGGCGGCTGACCGGTTCAGCCGCCGGCGAGCAGCCGGGCCAGCTCGTCGAGCTGGTCGAGCGAGGTGTAGCGGATGCGCAGCTCGCCGCTCTCGCCGTCATGCTTCAGCGTCACCTTGAGGCCGAGCGCATCGGAAATGCGGCGCTCCAGCGCCCGCGTATCGGCATCGACGGCGGGACGGGTGCGGGCCGGACGGCCGGCGGCCTCGGCGCGGACCGCGTTCAGCTCCTGGGCCAGCGCCTCGACCTCGCGCACATTCAGCCCCTGCTCGACGATGGCGCGCGCCAGCGTCTCGGGGTCGTCCTGGGTCAGCAGCGCGCGGGCATGGCCGGCGGAGAGGCGGCCATCGGCGAGATAGGTCTTCACCGCATCCGGCAGCTTCAGCAGCCGCACCGTATTGGCGACATGGCTGCGGCTCTTGCCGATGACGCGGGCAACGTCGGCCTGGGAATAGCCGAACTGCTCCGCCAGCGACTGGTAGCCCATCGCCTCTTCCAGCGGGTTGAGGTCGGCGCGCTGCACATTCTCGATGATCGCGATCTCGAGCGCCTCGCGATCGGTCACCTCGATGACGACGACCGGCACCTCGTGGAGCCCGGCGCTCTGCGCCGCGCGCCAGCGCCGCTCGCCGGCGATGATCTCGAACGCCTCCGGCCCGGCGGCGCGGACCACGATGGGCTGGATCACGCCGCGGGCGCGGATCGACTCCGCCAGCTCCGCCAGTTCCTCCGCGCCGAAGCTGCGGCGGGGATTGTGCGGGTTGGGGCGGAGAAAGGCGATCGGCACCTTGCGCTGGCCGGAGCGGCCCGGACGCTCGGTACCGCCGCCATTGTCCTGGCCGGCCTCGCCGATCAGCGCCGCCAGCCCGCGGCCGAGGCGCGAGCGCCCATTCTCGTCCGGCATGGCCATGGTCGTCTCTCCCTGAGCGTCAGGCGGCGCGGAGTTCGCGCTCGCGCTGGATGATTTCGGATGCGAGACGAATATACGCCTGCGACCCCGAGCATTTGAGATCGTACAGCAAGGCCGGCTTGCCGTAGGACGGCGCCTCGGACATCCGGACATTGCGGGGGATGATGGTGTCGTAGACCTTCGACCCCATGAACTGCTTCACATCCGCCACCACCTGGCCGGACAGGTTGTTGCGGGCATCGAACATGGTGAGGACGATGCCGTGGATGCTGAGCGTCGGGTTCAGCGTGCTGCGCACCTGCTCGACCGTCTTGAGCAGCTGCGACAGCCCCTCCAGCGCGAAGAACTCGCACTGCAGCGGCACCAGGATCGCATTGGCCGCGGCCATGGCGTTGATGGTGATGAGGTTGAGCGAGGGCGGGCAGTCGATCAGGACATAGTCGAAGGCGGGCACGCCGCCTTCCGGGGTCAGCGCCCGGATGGCGTTACGGAGCCGAAACGCCCGATCCCGAAAGCTCGCGATCTCCAGTTCCAGCCCCGACAGGTCCATGGTGGAGGCGACGATGGAGAGCCGCGGCACCGCGGTCGGCAGCAGCGCCTCAGCCATCGGCGCGTCGCCCACCATCACGTCATAGCTCGAGACCCGGCGGCTGCGCTGCTCGATGCCAAGGCCGGTGGAGGCATTGCCCTGCGGGTCGAGGTCGACAATCAGCACGCGCTCGCCGATCGCGGCCAGCGCGGTGCCGAGATTGATCGCGGTGGTGGTCTTGCCCACGCCGCCCTTCTGGTTGGCGAGAGCCAGCACACGGGGCCCGCTGGAGGCGGAAGGCAAAGATGACTCGCTGGAGGGAAGCTCGGTCATGGCTTCAACCCTGGTGAAATGGTGAGGGCTAGCCTTGCGGCTCGGCCTTGTCGACGATCAGGACCCGCCCATCCCGGTGGGTGCGGCTGGCCAGCGTCGAGGCCTGAATCTTCCAAGATTTAGAGGCCTCGGTCAATTCGTTATCAACATCTTGTCCCTTCAGGAACAGCCCGCGGGCGCCCTGCGCAAGGAAGGGCGCGGCAAGGCCGAGCAGTTTCGGCAGCGGCGCAAGCGCGCGGGCTGAAACCACCTCGACGCCCGCCGCGATGCGGGGCGCCGCCTGCTCGATGCGCAGCGGCAGCACCGTCACCGGAAGCTCGGCGAGGCGGGAAGCCTCGCGCAGGAACGCCGCCTTGCGGGTGTCGCTCTCTACCAGAACCACATCGACATCTTGCCGGTCGGCCAGCGCCGCGGCCACCACCAGCCCGGGGAAGCCGCCGCCGGAGCCGAGATCGACCCAGCGGGTCACCGGGCCGGCCAGCGGCACCAGCTGGAGCGAATCGGCGACGTGGCGGGTCCAGATCTCCGGCAGCGTCGCCGGCGCGACCAGATTGATGGTCTTCTGCCATTTCAGCAGCAGCGCGACGATGGCGTCCAGCCGCTCTTCCGTTTCACGTGAAACAGGGCAGAGCGCGAGGGCCTCGCGGCGGTCGGCGGACGAATCGGCGGTCGCGGTCATGCCGGTGTTATAGCCTTGCCGCCAGCGCTCGGCGAGCGGCGAACGATCGGGGGAGCGGCGGAGGGAGGGGAAACGCCCAGCCCTCAGCCCGCCGCCTTGCGGGCATGCACCGCCAGCAGCGCCAGTGCCGCCGGCGTCATGCCGTCGATCCGCCCGGCCTGGCCAATGGTTCGGGGCCGAATCGATTCCAGCTTCGCCTTGATCTCGTTGGAGAGCCCGGCGAGCCCCCGATAGTCCAGCGCCTCGGGCAGCTCGGCCGCCTCGTCGCGGCGGAAGCGGGCGATATCGGCGGCCTGGCGGTCGAGGTAAACCGCATAGGTGGCGTCGATCTCGATCTGCTCGCCGATCGCGGCGGCAATGTCGGCGGTCTCTTCCGGCCAGATCCGCGTGAGGGTCGACCAGTCCACCCCGGGATAGGACAGCAGGTCGAAGGCGGTGCGGTGCTGGCCATCCTGGTTCAGAACGAGGCCGTAACGTTCGGCTTCCTTCGGCGTCAGCGACACCGAGTCGGCGAAGCGCCGCGCCGTCTCCAGCGCCGCCTGCTTTCCCGCAAAGGCCGCCGCCCGCGCCGCGCCGACACACCCCAGTGCGAGGCCGCGCGCGGTCAGCCGCTGGTCCGCATTGTCCGCCCGCAGCGACAGCCGGTATTCCGCCCGCGAGGTGAACATGCGGTAGGGCTCGCTGACGCCCCGCGTCACCAGATCGTCGATCATCACGCCGATATAGGCCTCAGCGCGGTCGAAGGTCACGCCGGCCGCGCCACCCGCCCGCCGCGCGGCGTTCAGTCCCGCCACCAGGCCTTGGGCCGCCGCCTCTTCATAGCCGGTGGTGCCGTTGATCTGGCCGGCGAGGAACAGGCCCGGGACCCGCCGGGCCTCAAGTGTCGGTTCCAGCTCGCGCGGGTCGACATGGTCATATTCGATGGCGTAGCCCGGCCGGAGCATGACCACCCGCTCGAGGCCGGGGATGGTGCGCAGCAGCGCGAGCTGGGCGTCCTCCGGCAGCGAGGTGGAGATGCCGTTGGGATAAACCGTCGGGTCGTTCAGGCCTTCCGGCTCGAGGAAGATCTGGTGGCCGTCGCGCTCGCCGAAGCGGACGATCTTGTCTTCGATCGAGGGGCAGTAGCGCGGCCCGACGCTGGTGATCGACCCGGAATACATCGCGGAGCGCGCGAGATTGGCGCGGATCACCTCATGGGTCGCCGCGGTGGTGCGGGTGATGCCGCAGGCGATCTGCGGCGTCACGATCCGCTCGGTGAGGGTGGAGAAGGGTTCCGGCGGCGTGTCGCCCGGCTGCATCTCCAGCGACGCCCAATCGATGGTACGTCCATCGAGCCGCGGCGGCGTGCCGGTCTTCAGCCGGCCCACGGCGAGGCCGAGCCGGCGCAGCGTCGCCGACAGCCCCAGCGCCGGCTTCTCGCCCATGCGGCCGGCCGGCATCCGGCGGTCGCCGATGTGGATGAGGCCGGTGAGGAAGGTGCCGGTGGTGAGCACGACAGCACCGGCGCGCAGCGCCCGGCCATCCGCCAGCACCACGCCACTCACCCGCGGCAAGGGCTGCGGCTCGACAGCGAGATTATCGACCTCGGCCTCGATCACCGAAAGGTTCGGCACCGAATCGATCTCCGCGCGGGTCGCGGCGGCGTAGAGCGCGCGGTCGGCCTGGGCGCGCGGGCCACGGACCGCCGGGCCCTTGCGCCGGTTGAGCACCCGGAACTGGATGCCCGCGGCATCGGCGAGCCGCCCCATCAGCCCGTCGAGCGCGTCGACCTCGCGGACCAGATGGCCCTTGCCCAACCCGCCAATGGCGGGATTGCAGGACATCGCGCCCACGGTGGCGCGCTGATGGGTGACAAGGGCGGTGCGGGCGCCGAGCCGCGCCGCGGCTGCGGCAGCCTCGACGCCGGCATGGCCGCCGCCGACGACGATGACGTCGAAACGCTCCGCCGCTGCCGGGCCGGCGGCATACTCCGCCGCGGTGAGAGGTGGCGCGGCAGAAGCGGGAGGAGGGGGGAAAGCCTGGGGATCGGTCATGCCCACTGGAAACCGGTTTTGCCCCTGGGCGTCAAGCGGCAACGGCGCGGCGGCACGGCGGTCGCTGAGGCTTGATCGAACCGGGGCCGAATCGTTCGGCTGATTCACGTGAAACAGGCGGCCGGCGGCTCGGTCCGCGGCGGTTCTGAACGGGGTCTGCGGCAGCAAGATCTGACCTGTCGCGACCGCCTGTCGGCTTCACGTGAAACGGCAGGCCGAGGCCGATCACGGTCCGACCCCACGTCCCAAGATCGCACGCGTAACGATCGATCGCCACACCCACTCGGCGATCTCACTCGGCAATCTCACTTGCCGACGCAGAACTCCCGGAACACCACATCGAGCAGATCCTCCACCCCGATCCGCCCGGTGATCCTGCCGAGGGCGGCGGCGGCGAGGCGAAGCTCTTCCGCCAGCAGCTCATCCTCCAGCCCCTCCCATTCCCGCAGCACCAGCGCGAGGCGGTCGGCGACCTCCCGGGCGGCGGCGCGGTGCCGGTCACGGATGAGGGCGGGATGCTCCCCCGCCACCGCCACCCGCGCCGCCAGCCAGGCCGACAGCGCGGCGGCGAGCGCATCGAGCCCCAGCCCGGTGCGGGCGGACAGGGCGAGGGTGGCGGCGGCCCAGGCCGGGGCAGGGCGGGGCGGGACGGGAGCGGCGGTGTCCGAATCTCCCGGTGCCGCGGCGCCGTCCCCGACACGGTCGGCCTTGTTCGCCAGCAGCCAGAGCGGGGCGCCCGGTGCGCGGGCGACATCGGGCGCCGCCACCGGCGGCGGGCCGGCGGCGGCATCGTGCACCCACACCACGAGGTCGGCCCCGGCGATGCGGGCGCGGGCGCGGCGGATGCCCACCGCCACCACGGCGCCGGCGCCCACATACCGCAGCCCGGCGGTGTCGATCAGCACCGCCTTGTGGCCGCCGAGGTCGAGCGCGACCTCCAGCACGTCGCGGGTCGTGCCCGGCTCGTCGGAGACGATGGCGATGTCGCGCGCGGCCAGCGCGTTGAGCAGCGAGGACTTGCCGGCATTGGGCAGGCCGGCAATGGCGATGTGGGCGCCCTCGCGCACCAGCTCGCCGCGCCGGTCGGACAGCGCCGCCGCCAGCTCTTCCGCCAGCGCCGCGATCTCCGGCCGGGCGAGGGCACGGGCGTTGCGGGGGATGTCCTCTTCCTCGGTGAAGTCGATGCCGGCCTCCACCAGCGCCATCGCCCGCACCAGCCGGTTGCGCCAGCCCTCGACCCGGGCGCCGAGATGGCCGAAGGCGTGGGCCAGGGCGAGGCGGCGCTGGCCTTCGGTCTCGGCGGCGAGAAGGTCGGCGAGGCCTTCGACGGCGGCAAGGTCCATCCGCCCGTTCAGGAAGGCGCGGCGGGTGAACTCGCCGGGCTCGGCCGGGCGCAGGCCCGGCACCCGCCACAGCGCCTCCAGCACCGCGGCGACGACCGCCCGGCCGCCATGGACCTGAAGCTCCGCCATATCTTCGCCGGTCGCGCTGCGGGGGGAGGGGAACCAGAGCACCAGCGCCTGGTCGAGCCGGCCGCCGGCCGCGTCGCGCAGGGTCGCCAGCGTCGCCCGGCGGGGCTCCGGCAGCCGCCCGGCCAGCGCGTTCAGCGCCGCCCCGGCCTGCGGGCCGGACAGCCGGATGACCGCGACCGCCGCCCGGCCCGGCGCGGTCGACACCGCGGCGATGGTGTCTCCGCCGGCGCCGTTCGCTCCGTCGGATTGCGTTGCCGCTCCCGGCGCCGGCCGGCTTTCCCGCTGTCGTTCCACGCGCTACGCCCTATGTTCGAGATCGACCACGCCCGATTCATCACGCCCGATTCATGCCCCGCGCGGCCCCGGCGCCGCGGCATTCCGGTGACAGACAGAGGACGCCCGCCGTGACCAACCGCCTCGCCGACGCCACCAGCCCCTACCTGCTCCAGCACAAGGACAACCCGGTGGACTGGTGGCAATGGGGGCCCGAGGCTCTCGCCGAGGCGCGCGCCCGCAACCGGCCGATCCTGCTGTCGATCGGCTATGCCGCCTGCCACTGGTGCCACGTCATGGCCCATGAGAGCTTCGAGGATCCCGCGACGGCGGCGGTGATGAACGAGCTGTTCGTGAACATCAAGGTCGATCGCGAGGAGCGGCCGGATATCGACCAGATCTACATGTCGGCGCTGCAGCAGCTCGGCGCCCAGGGCGGCTGGCCGCTGACCATGTTCCTCGACCCCGACGGCGCGCCGTTCTGGGGCGGCACCTATTTCCCGCGAGAGGCGAAATACGGCCAGCCCGCCTTCACCGACGTGCTGAAGACCATGGCCGGCGCCCATGCCTCCGGCGATCCCCGCATCGCCGGCAACCGCGAGGCGCTGCTGCACCGGCTGCGCGAGAAGGCCCGCCCTGCCGGGCAGGTGAGCATCGGGCTGAACGAGCTGGACGATGTCGCTACCCGCATCCTCGGCATCATGGACCCGCAGAATGGCGGGGTGCAGGGCGCGCCGAAATTCCCCAACACGCCCTTCCTCGAGCTGCTGTGGCGGGCCTGGGAGCGCACCGGGCGGGAGCGCTTCCGCGACGCCGCGCTGCACGCGCTCGACGCCATGAGCGAAGGCGGCATCTACGACCATGTCGGCGGCGGCTATTCCCGCTATTCCGTCGACGAGCGCTGGCTGGTGCCGCATTTCGAAAAGATGCTCTACGACAACGCCCAGCTCCTCGAGCTGCTGGCGCTGGCCGCCAACGAAACCTTCCATCCGCTGTTCCGCACCCGGGCGGAGGAAACCGTGGGCTGGCTGCTGCGGGAGATGGTGACGCCGGAAGGCGCCTTCGCCGCCAGCCTCGATGCGGATTCGGAAGGCCATGAGGGCAAGTTCTACGTCTGGACGCTGAAGGAGCTGCTGGCGGCGCTGGGCGCCGAGGACGCCGAGTTCTTCGCCCGGCACTACGACATCACCCCGTTCGGCAACTGGGAGGGTGTTTCGATCCCGAATCGATTGAAGGAGATGGAGCGCAGCGGGGCCGAAGAAGTGCGGCTCGCCGTGCTGCGCGACCGGCTGCTGGCGGTGCGGGAGACGCGGGTGCGCCCGGGCCGCGACGACAAGGTGCTGGCGGACTGGAACGGGCTGATGATCGCGGCGCTGGCCGAGGCGGCGCTGCGGCTTGACCGACCGGAATGGCTGGAGCCGGCGGCGCGCGCCTTTCATTTCATCGCCGAATCGATGACGCGCGGCGACCGGCTCGGCCACAGCTACCGCGCCGGCCGGTTGGTTCTGCCGGGGCTGTCGTCGGACTATGCCGCGATGTCCCGCGCCGCGCTGGCGCTGCACAAGGCGACGGGCGAACACCTCTATCTCCAGCGCGCCATGGCGTGGATGGAGGCGCTCGACGCCCATCACCGCCATGAGGATGGCGGCTACTACATGACGGCCGACGACGCCGAAGGGCTGATCCTGCGGCCGGACGCGACGGTGGACGACGCCGTCACCAACCCCAACGCGCTGGCGGCGCGCAACCTCGCCCGGCTCCACGCCGTCACCGGCGAGGCCCGCTGGCAGGAGCGGCTGGATCGGCTGATGGCGGGCCTGCTGCCGCGGGCGGCGCCCCAGCTCTACAGCCATGCCGGCCTGCTCAACGCGCTGGACACACGGCTGCGGGCGCCGGAGATCGTCGTCGTCGGGCCGCCGGGCGAGGCCGCCGACGCGCTGTGGCAGGCGGCGGCCCGGCTGCCCCGCCTCGACATCGCGCTCACCCGGGTGAGCGCGGCCGAGGAGCTGGCGGAGGATCACCCCGCGCGGGAGAAGGCACGGGCGAGCCAGGGCGCGGCGGCGTTCGTCTGCGGCGGCCAGCTGTGTTCGCTGCCCGTCACGGAGCCGAATCGGTTGGCCGAGGCGGTTCCGCGCCGCGGCGCGGTGGGTTGACCCTGCCGCGGCAACCGCCGTCAATGGAGGGAGCGGTTCGGAGAGAGCCGCACAGAGAAGGCCGACCCTTCCGCGGGTCCCTGGCGACAGCCCCGCCGTGGGCTTATCGCGCGGCGGGTGGTCACAGGGTGGGGTGGGTCACCGGGTGGGGACGGCGCGCGGTGCGGCTTCACCCGGACGGCGACGGCGCCGCGCCATCGGGCACACGCCGGCGCACGGGCCGCGTTTTCTTCGGCATGACCGGAAACCGGGCTGGCGGGCGGCCATCAGATCAGGCTGTGGACAGGCCTGTGGACAAGCGGCGGGCGAAAGGCGCCATGGCGCTGAAAATGGCCAGAAATGCCCGCTGGCGGCGAAGTGCCCTTCTACGATCCGAGCTTCGGACCGAGCGGCGATCGCCCGCCACGAGTCATTTCTGCGGCCCGCCATTTCGGAGGTGAAACGTTCCGGTTTACCCGCAGTGGTTGAAAAACGCTGCAGCCCCGGCACGCGCCCGAATCACCGCCGCGCGCGACGGGTCCGGTTCTGCCCACCGAACGCTGCCGGGAGGGACGGGCGATCAGGACCAGCCGCGGTAGCGCAGATCCGCGAACATCAGCGGCACCACCACGGCCACCGCGCAGCACAGATCGAGCTGGAAGATATAGCCGGCGCCGCGTTCGGCCCGGACCGCCAATGCCACGGCCGGGTCGGCGAGAGGAGCGATGAGCCCGGCCACCAGCAGCGCGACCGGCAGCCACAGCGCCAGGGGCAGCCACCAGCGCCGATAGGCCATCACCCAGCTCCAGGCGATGACGAGCAGAAGGCCGAGCCAGAGCACGCTGGAGGGCGGCTCCCGCTCGGCCACGCCGGCCCAGGCGGGAAAGGCGGGCGCGAGCCACGCGACGAGGATCGGAACGAACCGTCGCGCGCGCATGCCCTGCCCCCGTCAGGTGTTCATGGAGTCGAAGAAGTCGGAGTTTGTCTTGGTCTGGCGCAGCTTGTCCATCAGGAACTCGATGGCGTCGACCGTGCCCATCGGGTTGAGGATGCGCCGCAGCACGTACATCTTCTTGAGGACGTCGGCCGGGACCAGCAGCTCTTCCTTGCGGGTGCCCGAGCGGGTGATGTCGATCGCCGGGAAGACGCGCTTGTCCGACACCTTGCGGTCGAGGATGACCTCGGAGTTGCCGGTGCCCTTGAACTCCTCGAAGATCACCTCATCCATGCGCGAACCGGTTTCGATCAGCGCGGTGGCGATGATGGTGAGCGAACCGCCTTCCTCGATGTTGCGGGCAGCGCCGAAGAAGCGCTTGGGGCGCTGCAGGGCGTTGGCGTCGACGCCGCCGGTCAGCACCTTGCCGGAGGACGGCACCACGGTGTTGTAGGCGCGGCCGAGGCGGGTGATCGAATCCAGCAGGATGACGACGTCGCGCTTGTGCTCGACCAGCCGCTTGGCCTTCTCGATCACCATTTCCGCCACCTGGACGTGGCGGGCGGCCGGCTCGTCGAAGGTGGAGGAGATGACCTCACCCTTCACCGAGCGCTGCATGTCGGTGACTTCCTCGGGCCGCTCGTCGATCAGCAGCACGATGAGGTAGCACTCGGGGTGATTGGTGGTGATGGACTGCGCGATGTTCTGCAGCAGCACGGTCTTGCCGGTGCGCGGCGGGGCGACGATGAGCGCGCGCTGGCCCTTGCCGATCGGCGAGACCACATCGATCACCCGGGCGGAGAAGTCCTTCCGCGTGGGGTCTTCGATCTCGAGCTTGAAGCGTTCGTCGGGGTAGAGCGGCGTGAGATTGTCGAAGTTGATCTTGTGCCGGATCTTGTCCGGGTCTTCGAAATTGATGGTGTTGACCTTGAGCAGGGCAAAATAGCGCTCGCCATCCTTGGGCGAGCGTATCTGGCCCTCCACCGTATCGCCGGTGCGCAGGCCGAAACGGCGGATCTGCGAGGGCGAGACATAGATGTCGTCCGGGCCCGGCAGATAATTGGCGTCCGGCGAGCGCAGGAAGCCGAAACCGTCCGACAGGATCTCGACCACGCCTTCACCGATGATGTCGGTGTCGCGGGCGGCGAGCTGTTTCAGGATGGCGAACATCAGCTCCTGCTTGCGCAGCGTGCTGGCGTTCTCGACTTCGAGCTCTTCGGCGAACACGAGAAGTTCGGCCGGATTCTTGGACTTGAGGTCCTGGAGCTTCATTTCCCCCATGGGAAAAGGCCTCGGAAGTTGGACAGGCCCGGAGCAGATGACGGTCCGGGCTGAAGGGCAGGGAGGCGCTGGTCTGTGGAACGAAACGGGGAAGGCCGGTTCCGGATCCGACGCATTGCCGTCCTCAGGGAAGGAGGGCGGATGAGACGCGTGCGTCAGCCAGCTTTGTGGAAAGCACGGTCACCATAGGCAAGCCGGTGATTCCCCGCAAGCCCGCTTTCGCCTTTTCAGAACGGCTTGACGATGACCAGGATCACGATGCCGATCATCAGCAGGGTCGGCACCTCATTGGCGATGCGGTAGAAGCGGGCGCTTCGGGTGTTGGCGTCCCGGGCGAAATCGCGGACCCACATGGCGAGCTGGCCGTGCATCGCGCTCATCGCCACCACGAGGACGAGTTTCACGTGAAGCCAGCCGCTGGCGAACCAGCCGCCCTGCCAGGCCAGCACGATGCCCGCCACCCAGCTCACCACCATGGCCGGCGTGGCGATGGCGCGCAGCAGGCGCCGCTCCATGACCTTGAAGGTCTCCGATTGCACCGATCCCGCCGGCGCCGCGCAGTGATAGACCATCAGCCGGGGCAGATAGAGCATCGCCGCCATCCAGGAGATGATGGCGATCACATGCAGCGCCTTGATCCACTCGTAGCCCATCGCGGCCTCTCCCGTTAAGCCTGCACGAACGCCGCCGCCACCGGCACCTCAGCCGCGCAGCCGCTTCAGCATGTGTTCGACATGGGCGATCGGGGTTTCCGGGCGGATGCCGTGGCCGAGATTGAAGATGTGCGCGGCGCCGCGGAAATCCGCCATCAGCGCGTCGATGCCCTCATCGAGCGCCCGGCCGCCGGCGATGAGCCGCAGCGGGTCGAGATTGCCCTGCAGGGCGCAACGCCCGCCGAGGGCGGCACGCACCCCGCGGCGGTCGGCGGTCCAGTCCAGCCCGACCGCGTCGACCCCGGTGGCGAGCGCCAGCTCGGTGAGGCCGGCGAGGCTGGCCCCCTTCGGAAAGGCGATGATCTTCGCGCCCGGAATGGCCGCACGCACCGCACGCACCATCCTCCCGATCGGCCTGATCGTCCACCGCCGGAACTGCTCGGGGTCGAGCACGCCGGACCAGCTGTCGAAGATCTGCACCGCGTCCGCCCCGGCCCGGAGCTGGGCGATGAGATAGGCGCTGGAGGTGTCCACCAGCCGGTCGATCAGCGCCTCGAAGAAGGCGGGATCGCGGAAGGCGGCGAGCCGCGCCGGCATCTGGTCGTCGGTGCCGCGGCCGGCCACCATATAGGTCGCCACCGTCCAGGGCGCGCCGCAGAAGCCGAGCAGGGCGACGTCCTGGGGAAGCCGGGCGCGGATGGCCGAAACCGCCTCGCAGACCTTGCCGATCCTTGCGGGGTCGAGGGTTTCGCGAAGACCGGCAAGCTCTTCGGCCGACGTCACGGTGGAGAGGCGCGGGCCTTCGCCCTGTTCGAAGCGGAGATCGCAGCCCAGCGCGTGCGGCACCACCAGGATGTCGGAAAACAGGATCGCCGCATCGAAGCCGAAGCGGCGGATCGGCTGGAGCGTCACCTCGGTGGCGAATTCCGGGGTGTAGCACAGGGTGAGGAAGTCGCCCGCCTTCTCCCGCAAAGCCCGATATTCCGGGAGATAGCGGCCGGCCTGCCGCATCATCCAGACCGGAACCCGGGCCGGCACCCGGCCGTTGAGCGCCTGGAGCAGCGTGCTCGTCCCCGAACGATCTTCCACTGCCCCATTCATACTTTCTAAATCTCTTTTCTATTGAGTCTGTAGAGTCTGTGGGTGCGGATTAGCCGGGTTCCGGCGATCCGACAACCAATCCCCACGCCGCCCCGACTCCGGCCGGGCGCGTTAACGAAGAATTAACGAGTGTGGCCGGACCCTTGGCAAGGGTGCGACGAGTTATCCTCGATTCCCAGAGCCGCCCCTGTTCCGTCGTCCACAGCGGCCACCCCTGTGGACGGAATCCGCGGCCATCCCCAGGCCACCCTTGCCAGACCCCGCAGGACATGGCTTTTTCGACCGTCCGTCCACAGGGCTGGGGATAAACGTGAGCGACGCCGCCCCGCCGTCCGAGAGCTATTTCCATCTCCATCTCGTGTCCGACTCCACGGGCGAGACGCTGATCAGCGTCGGCCGGGCCGCGGCGGCGCAGTACAGCCACGCCAAGCCGATCGAGCACATCTACCCGCTGGTGCGGAACCAGAAGCAGCTCGACCGTGTGCTGACCGAGATCGAGGCGCATCCCGGCATCGTGCTCTACACCCTGACGGAACTGGAGCTGCGCAGCCGGCTCAAGGCCTTCTGCGCCGAGAACAGCCTGCCGGTGCTCTCGGTCCTCGCGCCGGTGGTGCGGCTGTTCCAGGCCTATCTCGGGGGCGAGCCGACCCCGCGGGTGGGCGGGCAGCATCAGCTCGACCATGAATATTTCCGCCGTATCGACGCGATGAACTTCACCGTCATGCACGATGACGGCCAGCACACCGACCGGCTGGAGGGGGCTGACGTCGTGCTGCTCGGCATTTCCCGCTCCTCCAAGACCCCCACCAGCATCTATCTCGCCAATCGCGGGATAAAGACCGCCAACATCCCGCTGGTTCCCAATGTGCCGGTCCCGCCGGGGTTGCAGGAGCTGAAGCACCCGCTCGTGGTCGGGCTGGTGGCCAGCCCGGAGCGGGTGGTGGAGATACGGCGCAACCGGCTGCTGGGGCTCAATGCCCTCCAGCCCAACGATTCCTATGTCGACCGCGAGGCGGTGGCCGAGGAGATCGCCTATTCGCGCCAGCTCTGTGCCCGCGCGGGTTGGCCGATCATCGACGTCACCCGCCGCTCCATCGAGGAGACGGCGGCGGCGATCATCGGCCTGCTCAAGGAGCATCGCCGCAAGCTGCAGGAACCCCGCTGAAGGAACCCCGCTGATGACCGATTCGTCCTTCGGCCTCTGGCATGGCGGCGCGCCGCTGGTGCTGGCCTCGCGGAGCGCTGCCCGCCGGGAGATGCTCGCCAGCGCCCGCCTGCCTTTCGAGGTGGTGGCGGCGGACATCGACGAGCGGGACATCGAGGCCCGCGCCCATGAGAATGGCCTTGGCCCGAAGCAGGTCGCGCTGATGCTGGCCCGGGAAAAGAGCCTTGCCGGCGCCGCGCGGGCGCCCGGCCGGCTGGTGATCGGGGCGGACCAGACCCTCGCGCTCGGCAATGAGGCGTTCCACAAGCCGCCCGACCGGGCGGCGGCCCGCGAACAGCTCGCCCGGCTGGCAGGGCATACCCATGATCTTCACGCCGCGATCGCGATCTCGCGCGACGGCGAGACGCTGTTTTCCACCGTCGACAGCGCCCATCTCACCATGCGCCCGCTCGACGAGGCGACGCTCGACGCCTATCTCGACGCGGCCGGGGACGCCGTGCTCGCCAGCGTCGGCGGCTACCAGCTCGAGGGACTGGGCATCCACCTGTTCGAGACGGTAGAGGGCGCGCATTCCACCATTCTGGGCATGCCGCTGCTGCCGCTGCTGGCCTTCCTGCGGCAGGAAGGAAGCCTGACGTGACCCGCCGCGCCTGCATCATCGGCCACCCCGTCGCTCATTCCCGTTCGCCGCTGGTTCATGGCTTCTGGCTGAAGCAGCACGGCATCGACGGCGATTACGGCCGGGAAGACGTGGCGCCTGAGGCCATAGACGGCTTTCTCGCCGGCTTTGCCGCCTCCGGCTATGTCGGCGGCAATGTCACCGTGCCGCACAAGGAGGCGGCGCATCGGGCCTGCGCCGAGCTCGATCCGGTTGCCGCGGCGCTGGGCGCGGTGAACACGCTCTGGCTGGAAGGCGGCCGGCTGCACGGGGCCAATACCGACGTGCATGGCTTTCTCGCCAATCTCGACGCTGGCGCGCCGGACTGGGCCGCCGCGCTGGGCGATGCGGTCGTGCTCGGTGCCGGCGGCGCCGCGCGCGCCATTGTCCACGGGCTGCTCTCCCGGGGCATCGACCGCATCGCCGTCGCCAACCGTACGCTCTCTCGTGCCGAGATGCTGCGCGACCAGTTCGGCCCGCGGGTGGTGCCGGTGGCGTGGCGTGACCTCGCCGGCCGGCTGGAAGGTTGCCGGCTGCTGGTGAACACCACCTCGCTCGGCATGAAGGGGCAGCCGCCGCTCGACCTCGACCTTTCCGCCCTGTCGCCGGACGCGGTGGTGACCGACGCGGTGTATGTGCCGCTGGAGACGCCGCTGCTGCGGGCGGCGAAGGCGCGGGGGCTCGCCACGGTGGACGGGCTCGGCATGCTGCTGCACCAGGCCGTGCCCGGCTTCGAGCGCTGGTTCGGGGTGCGCCCACAGGTCACGGCGGGGTTGCGCGCCCTCGTGATCGCCGATCTCGCCGCCAAGGGCCAGCTGACGTGAAGGGGCCGGCCCCGTTCCGGCTGGGGCTGACCGGTTCGATCGGCATGGGCAAGTCCACGACCGCCGCGCTTTTCCGCGAGCGGGGGGTGCCGGTCCACGACGCCGATGCCGCGGTTCATGAGATCTACCGACACGAAGGGGTTGCCGCGGTGGAAGCCGCCTTTCCCGGTGTTGCGGTGGAAGGCGTGATCGACCGCGCCCGGCTCAGGCCGCGGGTGCTGGGCGACGCAGCCGCCATGGCACGGCTGGAGGCCATCGTCCACCCGCTGGTGCGGGCGCGGGAGGCGCGCTTTCTTGAGGACGCCGCTCGGCAGGGTGCGGCCGTGGCTGTGCTCGACATCCCCTTGCTGTTTGAAACCGGCGCGCAGGGTCGCGTCGACGCCGTCGCCGTGGTATCCGCCCCGGAAGCCGTGCAGCGCGAGCGGGTCCTCGCCCGCCCGGGGATGACGGCGGAGACGCTTGCCGCCATCCTGGCGAAGCAGATGCCGGACGCCGAAAAGCGCCGCCGGGCCGATTTCATCATCGACACCGGCCGGGGACTCGCCATCGCCCGGGCGCAGGTGGCGGAACTTCTGGAAACCCTGGCGGCGCGCCGGGCCGGAGCGGGAGGAAGCTGATGCGCGAGATCGTGCTCGACACCGAAACCACTGGCCTCGACCCGCTACGGGGCGACCGGCTGGTCGAGATCGGCTGCGTGGAGCTGCTGAACCGCATTCCCACCGGCAGCACCTTCCACGTCTACATCAACCCCGAGCGCGACATGCCGATCGAGGCGTTCAACGTGCACGGGCTTTCCGCCCAGTTCCTGTCGGACAAGCCGGTCTTCGCGAAGGTGGTGGACGAATTCCTCGCCTTCATCGGCCAGGACCCGCTGGTGATCCACAATGCCGCCTTCGACGTCGGCTTTCTCAATGCCGAGCTGGCGCGGCTGGGACGCCCGCCTCTCACCTTCGACCGGGTGATCGACACCCTTGCTCTGGCACGGCGGCGCCATCCCGGCTCGTCGAACCGGCTCGACGATCTCATGGCGCGCTACGGCATCGACGGTTCGCGCCGGACCAAGCACGGCGCGCTGCTCGATTCGGAACTGCTGGCGGATGTTTATGCCGAGCTGGCGGGCGGGCGGCAGGCGGCGCTGGTGCTGATGAGCACGGAAACCGTGGCCCGCCGCGAGGAACGCACCGCGCTCGTCCCGCTGGCGCGGCCGGCGCCGCTGCCGCCCCGGCTGTCGGCAGCGGAGATCGCCGCGCATGAGGCCTTCGTGAAGACCCTCGGCGATGCGGCGATCTGGAAGGACTACATGCCGCCCGCGCCGGAGGCGCAGGCCTGAGCAGGAGGTGATCGACGGGCGGGGTACCGCCCGTCGTGGGATCAGGACGCCGGGATCAGGACGCCAGGATCGAGGACGGCGGGTTCTGCGCCATGCGCTGGCGATAGAGCGTGACGAAATCGACCGGGTCGATCATCAGGGGCGGGAAACCGCCATTGCGGACGGTGTCGGCGACGATCTGGCGCGCGAACGGGAACAGCATGCGCGGGCACTCGATCATGACGAAGGGGTGCAGCGTCTCCTCGGCGACGTTCTGGACCCGGAACAGGCCACCATAGACCAGCTCGACCGCGAAGAGCAGCTTCTTGTTCGCCTCGGCCTTCGCCTCGATCTTGAGCTCGACCTCGAACTCGCCGTCACGCGCCGGGCGGGCATTGACGTTGATCTGGATGCCGATCTGCGGCTGGCCCGAGGGCGAGAGGGTGGCCGGCGCGCCCGGATTCTCGAAGGAGAGATCCTTGGTGTACTGCGCGACCACATGCAGGGTCGGCATGGTCACGGCGTTGGCGTCATCGGTCATCGGGAAGTCTCCGTGGTCGGCCCGCCGGGTGTGGGCGCAGGGGTATTGGCCCGGCGCGTCTGGCCCGGGACGGGCGTGTCGCTAACATGCCTCGCCGTGGCGAACAAGGCGCGGCAAGGCGCGGCCGGCATGGCTCCTCCGGCTGCCCGCGCCGGCGATGCGCCTCATGGCGCGGCGGCGCCACTTGATCTAGTCTCCCCGCACAAAGGGCACATTGGCGGCGCCTGATGCCCCGGTTGTGACTGACGTTGCGGCAGCAAAGAGGGTGGCGAAATCCACCGGAGCGCGTAAATAGGCCATGAACACCGGCGGGCGGCGCCTCTGGCACCAGCCTGCGGGCGTCTTTAAATCGGTCCATGGACGGGGGATGGTCCGCCGTCCTGGCAAAACGCGGCAAGAGCGACGTGTTCGATATTTATACGATCATTTTCCTGGCCCTGGCCGTGTTCATCTTCATCCGGCTGCGCAGCGTGCTGGGCCAGCGCACCGGGCGGGAGCGGCCGCCTTATGATCCGTATTCCCGTCGTGACGCCGCCAAGGCGCCGGCGGCGAGCGACGTGCGCGCCACCGACAAGGTGGTGAACTTCCCCGGGACCGAGCCCGGCCACGTTCCCGAACCGGTGGAGCCGGATGCGCCCGCGCAGCCGCGCTGGACCGGGGTCGCCGAGATCGGCTCGGCGGTGGCCAATGGCCTCGATGCCATCGCCGCGCAGGAGCGCGGCTTCGACGTGAAGCATTTCCTCGAAGGCGCCCGCTCGGCCTATGAGATGATCGTTGTCGCCTTCGCCCATGGCGACCGCCGGGCGCTGAAGGACCTGCTGGCACGCGACGTGTTCGACGGCTTTTCGGCCGCGATCGCCGAGCGCGAGGCCCGCGGCGAGACGATGGAGACCCGTTTCGTCGCGATCTCCAAGTCCGACATCGTGGATGCGCAGGTGAAGGGCAAGACCGCGCAGATAACCGTCCGCTTCGTGTCGCAGCTCATCTCCGTCACCCGCAATGCCGCCGGCGAGGTGGTGGATGGCGATGCCGAGGCGGTGGCCGACGTGACCGACGTCTGGACCTTCTCGCGCGACCTCGGCGCCCGCGACCCCAACTGGAAGCTCGTGGCGACCGAAGCGGCTTCGTGACAGAGTAGCGGGGTGCGCACCCCGACCTTCTTTCAAGCCCGGCCCCGCCGTGCCGCCGCCTTCGGCGGCGCCCTTGCGCTGGTCCTCGCCCTTGTGCCGGCCGGCGGACCGGCCCTCGCACGGGAAAAGCCGCGCCCGGCCCCGGCCTTCCTCATGCCGGAGGCGGCCCTCGAACCGACCGATTTCGCCGCCCTTGAGGGCTGGGCGCAGGACGACCATCAGGCGGCGCTGGCGACCTTCCGAGCGAGCTGCGGCCCCATCCTGCGCGGCACCGACGAGGTGACGCCGCCCCGCCCGGTCTTTCTGGCGCTGCGCCCCATCTGCCGGCAGGCGGTGCGTCTGCCCCGCCATCCCGGCGAGGCCCGCGCCCGCCGCTTCTTCGAGCGGGCCTTCCGGCCGGTGCTGATCTCGCCGGTCGATTCCCAGACCGGCTTCCTCACCGGCTATTACGAACCGGAGATCGAAGGCTCGCTGACGCCGACCGCGGAGTTCTCGATCCCGCTCTACCGCCGGCCGGCCGACCTCATTCTCGAAGCGCCGACGCCGGGCGTCCCCGCCAACCGCGGCCAGGCGTTCCGCCGCGAGGGCGACCAGCTGCTGCCCTATTATGACCGCGCCGCCATCGAGGACGGCGCGCTGAAGGATCGCGGGCTGGAGATCGTCTGGGTGCGGAATGCCGCCGAGGTGTTCTTCGCCCAGATCCAGGGTTCGGCCCGGGTTCGGCTGCCCGACGGCGCCGTCCTCCGGCTCAATTATGACGGCCATAACGGCCAGACCTACACCCCGGTGGGCCGGATTCTCGTGGAACGGGGCATCGTTCCGCGCGAGAAGATTTCCATGGACGCGATCCGCGCCTACATAGCCGACCATCCGGCGGAAGGGCGCGAGCTGATGCGGCAGAACAAGTCCTATGTCTTCTTCCGCCTCGCCACCGAGCTTTCGGCGACCGACGGGGCGGTGGGCGCGCAGGGCCTGCCGCTGACGGCGGGGCGCTCCATCGCGGTGGACCGGCGGCTTCACGTCTATGGCACGCCCTTCTTCATCGATGCCCGGCTGCCGCTCGATGGGCCGGACGCCTCGAATCCCTTCCAGCGGCTGATGATCGCGCAGGATACCGGATCGGCCATCGTCGGCCCGGCGCGGGCCGATCTCTTCCTCGGCGCGGGGGCGGAAGCGGGCTCGGCGGCGGGCCGCATCCAGAACCGCGGCCGCTTCGTCATGCTGCTGCCGCGCCGGCTCGATCCCGCCCGGGCGCCGTCGCCGCCCCTGCCGCCCCGTCGCCCTCCGCACATACCCGCCGAGGCGCTGTCCGGCGCAGGCACGGCGCCATGACGGTCGTGGCGCCATGAGCACGAGATCGGGCACGAGATCGGGCGGGGGACGGCGTGGCCGGCGTACGCTGGACCCGGAGGAGCGGGCCCTCTGGAGCTATGTCACCCGGGATATCGCGCGGCTGAAGCCGGTCGTGCCGGTGGAGCCGCCCGCGCCCGAACCGGCGCGCGAGGAGCCACCCGCCACGGCCGCGCCGCCACCTCCTCCGGAAGCGCCGCCCGCCCGCGTCAGCCCGGCGCGGCCCGCGCCGCCGCCGCTGGCCCCGCTGGAGCCGAAGCTGCGCCGCCGGCTCTCCCGCGGGGTGCATGAGGTCGAGGCCCGCATCGACCTGCACGGCATGACCCAGGCGGCGGCGCATCACCGTCTGCATGCCTTTCTCATCGCGGCGCAGGGCGCCGGGCACTCCGTGGTGCTGGTGATCACCGGCAAGGGTTCGCCCGAGCCGGGCTTCGTGACCGAGGGTCGCGGGGTGCTGCGCCGCGTGGTGCCGCAGTGGCTCGCCGAGCCGGCCATGCGCCCGGTGGTGGTCGGCTTCGAGACCGCGGCGCGCGGCCATGGCGGGGAAGGCGCGCTCTATGTCCGCATCCGCCGGCTTCGCGGGGGGCCGGTATGACGCCATTCGGCCGCCGCATGCGGGAGCTGAGGGCGGAGCGCGGCGTCACCCTCAAGCAGATGGCGGAGGAGCTCGGCGTTTCGGCGGCCTATCTTTCCGCGCTCGAGCACGGCAAGCGCGGCCAGCCGACCTGGCTGATGCTCCAGCGCATCATGGCCTATTTCAACGTGATCTGGGACGAGGCGGAATCGCTGCGCGCGCTGGCGGAACTGTCTGACCCGCGTGTGGTCGTCGACACCGCCGGGCTCGCGCCGGAGGCGACGGAACTCGCCAATCTGCTCGCCCGGGAGATCGCCACCCTCCCGCCCGAGGCGGTGGCGGAACTGCTCGGCCGGCTGAAGATCCTCAGCCGGCCGGGCGGGCACTGAAGCGGGCTTTCCCCGCGTCCGCCGACGCTACAGGATATAGCGGCTGAGATCGGCGTTGCGGGCGAGGTCGGCGACGCGTTCGCGCACATAGGCGCCGTCCACCGTCACGCCCTCGCCGGCCCGGTCGGGCGCGCTGAAGGACAGGTCGTCGAGCACCCGCTCGATCACGGTCTGCAGCCGGCGGGCGCCGATGTTCTCGACGGTGGAATTCACCTCCACCGCGACATCGGCGATGGCCTCCACCGCGTCGTCGGTGATGGTGAGAGTCACGCCTTCCGTTCCCATGAGGGCGACGGACTGCTTGACGAGGCTGGCCTCGGTCTCGGTCAGGATGCGCTTGAAGTCCTCCCGGCTCAGCGCCTCCAGCTCGACCCGGATCGGCAGCCGGCCCTGCAGTTCCGGCAGCAGGTCCGAGGGCTTGGAGACGTGGAAGGCGCCAGAGGCGATGAAGAGGATGTGGTCGGTCTTCACCGGCCCGTGCTTGGTCGAGACCGTGGTGCCCTCGATCAGTGGCAGCAGGTCGCGCTGCACGCCTTCGCGCGAGACGTCGGCGCCGGAACGGCCCTCCCGCCCCGCGATCTTGTCGATCTCGTCGAGGAAGACGATGCCGTTGTCCTCAACGGCGCGAATGGCTTCCTGCACGATGGCGTCCTGGTCGATCAGCTTGTCGGCTTCCTCGGAGAGCAGCAGCGGGTGGGCTTCCTTGACGCTGACCCGGCGCGTCTTGGTGCGCCCGCCCAGCGCCTTGCCGAGCATGTCGCCGAGCGAGATGGCGCCCATCTGCGCCCCCGGCATGCCGGGAATCTCGAACATCGGCATGCCCTGTGCCGGGGAGGTGACCTCGATCTCCACCTCCTTGTCGTCGAGCAGCCCGTCGCGCAGCTTGCGGCGGAACGCCTCGCGGGTGCCGGGCGAGGCGGTGGCGCCGACCAGTGCCGTCAGCACCCGCTCCTCGGCGGCCAGATGGGCCTTGGCCTCGACATCCTTGCGCCGGGCGTCGCGCACCAGCCCGATGCCGATCTCGACCAGGTCCCGCACGATCTGCTCGACATCGCGGCCGACATAGCCGACCTCGGTGACCTTGGTGGCCTCGACCTTCAGGAAGGGCGCGCCCGCCAGCTTGGCGAGGCGGCGGGAAATCTCGGTCTTGCCGACGCCGGTGGGGCCGATCATCAGGATGTTCTTCGGCAGAACCTCCTCGCGCAGATGGCCCTCGAGCTGCTGGCGGCGCCAGCGGTTGCGCAGCGCGATGGCCACCGCCCGCTTGGCCTTGTTCTGGCCGACGATGTAGCGGTCGAGTTCCGAAACGATTTCGCGGGGGGAGAAGTTGGTCATGACGTCGGCGACTCAGGGCTGGGGCAGCCGGCGCGCGAGATCGGCCGGCAGAAGGGAAAGAATGAGGCGGCGCAGCGGGTGCCAGGCTGCGCTGAGCAGCAGGACGAAGGCGCCGAGCACGAGCAGCGTCAGCGGCGTCTCGAGGCCGTAGAGCCCGCTGCCCTGCACCAGGGCGGCGAAGGCGTAGCCGGCATAGGCGAGGCCCGACACCAGCAGCGCCCGGCGGTCGATCAGCACCGCCACCGCGCCCAGCGCGACGAAGGTGAGCAGCACCGGCAGGGCGGCAATGGCGCCGCCGCCGCCGCCCGCGAGCCCCTCGAACAGGGGATGGACGATGAGCGGCGCCGCGAGAAGGTGCAGCCAGAAGGCGATGTCGGCCCGCCGGGTGCGGCGCTGCGGGTCGCTCATGTCGAACCACATGGCGAGCGCGAAGACGCCGAGGCCGCAGGCGACGAGAAGCGGCTGCAGCGCGGCTGCGAACAGGCCCGGCACCAGCGCCGCGGCAAGGCCCAGCACGCTCGCCACCAGCGCCGCCGCGCCTGCCGCCACGGTGATCGGAAGGCGGAAGCGCAGATAATGCAGGAAGGCGGCGGCGACCGTCACCAGGCCGGCACCGAACAGCGGCAGCGAAGCCGAGCCGTCCGCCAGATCCGGCACCCACGCGCCGAAGCCGAACACCCGTCCGCCGAACACCAGCGTCGCCGCCGCCATCACCGAGCCGGCGAAGACGACGAGCAGCACCAGGCTCGGCAGCGCCATGCGGCGCCGGCGGGTGAAATATTCCGCCAGCAGCCAGCTGGTTGCGGCAAGGGCCGCCCAGCGCCCGGCGCCGCCGAAGCGGTCCTCGGCGAAATAGGCCACCGCGGTCAGGAACAGGGCGAGGCCGATGGTGACGAAGATGTCGCCGAAGCCGCTGACGAAACGCAGCCGCTCGTCCTCATGCGACACCGCCGTGCCGGTGTCCGCCGCCGCCGCCCCGAGCTCGGCCTCCAGCGCCCGGAGCTGGTCGAGCTGCGCGGCGGTGATGATCCCGCGTTCGACCGCCACGGAAACGGTGCGCGCGCCGATCATCCCTCGATCGTCTCCACCACGATGTTGGCGTTGGTGTAGATGCAGATATCCGCAGCGATGCCAAGGCTCTTGCGGACGATGGCCTCCGGCGCCTGCCCGCTGTCGGCCAGCGCCCGGGCCGCCGCGAGCGCGAAACCGCCGCCCGAGCCGATCGCCGCGATGCCGCCCTCGGGCTCCAGCACGTCGCCGGTGCCGGTGAGGACCAGGGTGATGCGGGCATCGGCGACGATCATCATCGCCTCCAGCCGGCGCAGATAGCGGTCGGTGCGCCAGTCCTTGGCCAGCTCGACCGCTGCGCGCTGGAGCTGGCCGGGATACTGCTCCAGCTTGGCTTCGAGCCGCTCGAACAGGGTGAAGGCGTCGGCGGTGGCGCCGGCGAAGCCGCCGATCACGTCGCCGCGGCCGAGCCGGCGCACCTTGCGGGCATTGGCCTTCATCACCGTGTTGCCGAGCGTTACCTGGCCGTCGCCGCCTATGGCGACCGTGCCGCCGGCGCGGACGGAGACGATGGTGGTGCCGTAAATGGTTTCGGGGGCGTGCTTCATGAAAGGCTCCGTCGGGCGGAGCTTACTTAAACCCGAACGCGCCGATCGCAAGCCGCCGGCCGGAATGCGCGGCCGCGCGCGCGGCAGGACGGCAGCCGCCATACCCGACATGCTGCCGGCCGACCCGGCTCAGTGCCGCCAGAGCCGCTTCAGCCCGGTGAGGCCGCGACGCTCGAGCTTGGCGTTGCGGCGGCCGAGGGCCTCGGCCCGGTCGCGCAACCGCGCCGCCTCCGCCTCCAGCCCGGCGCGGTGGCCACGCTCCTCTTCCAGGGCGTGGTGGACCGCGCCGAGCTCGTGCTGCTTTTCGCGCAGGGCGTCGCGCAGCGCCTCGCTTTCCTGCCGGACGGCGGCGCGTTCCGTCTCGAGGGCGTTTCTCTCGGCCTCGAGGGCGGCGTGCTCGGCCCCAAGGGCATTCTTCTCGGCTTCGAGGGTGGCGTGGCTGTCCCGGGCAGCCTGCCGTTCGGCGCGCAGGGTGTCGGCCTCGCCCTGTGCCCGGTCGCGCTCGCCGGCCAGCCGGCCCATCCGCTCGGTCAGCAGCCCACGGGTGCGGCCGGCGTAGAACTCGCAGCGCTCCCACTCCTCCAGCATCTCGTCGCGCATCTGTTCCACCTGCGCCATCACCTCGGGGTCGGCGACATGGGCGGCGATGAGCTTGACGAGTTGCTGCACGGTGTCGCGGAACGCCGCGGGGGAGCGGGTGACGAACAGCGAGCCTTCGAAGGCGAGGCGGCAGTCGGAGAAATCGAGGGCGAGGCCGGTCAGCGCCTTCAGCCGCTGACGGGCGGCGTCGGCCGCGTTGGGGTCACGGGCGAGGCGGTTCACGTCCAGCACCAGGTCCGCGGAGGGGAGGGCGAGGGCGTAGAGATAGAGGTGCAGCGCCGCGAAGGTGAGGAAGGAGCGTTCATCCTCCTCGCTCGAGCTGCGGTCGTGGAAGAAGTCGTCGAGCTGGCGGAGGAAGGGATCGTGGCGGCAGGCCCGCAGCGTGGCGTTCACGGTTTCGAGGAAATAGCCGTTCCCCCTGGCGGCCTGCGCGGAATAGGAGCCCCATTGGTGGAAGATGTTGCGGTAGAGCAGGATGCTGGTGCCGCCAAACGTGCGCTTCAGCGCGCCCAGCCGGCCCAGCGTCCGGGTGTCGGTGAGGACCGGAAGGCGGCCGCAGCCTTCGGCGTGATCGATCAGCGCGCGCACATAGGCGACTTCGGCGTTGCTCAGCGTGCCGGACGTGCCGCCCGCGGGCAGGAACCGCTCGAACGCCATCTCGGCGCCATAGAGCTTCACCCCGCCTTCGGGCTCGATCAGCGGCAGGAACTCCAGGAAATAGGGCGCCGCCGAGGGATGATGCGAATTCCAGCCGCCATCGTGGAGCGCCGCGATCTCCGAGCCGGTGCAGCTCGCGAGCTGTTCGTGGAAGATTTCGCAATAGGCGAGGCAGCGGGGATCGCTGCGGAACTTGCTCCAGACCCAGGTGCTCGCGGTGCGGAAGCTCGAATGCACAAACACCGGGCCGCGCGGATCGGCCGCCGGCTCGGTGTGCATCTGCGCCTGCCGCCGCGGGGACTCCATCGCTACACCCTTGCCGAAAGCGGATTAGTTTCTTGGAATGAGACTTAAACGAAGTTTTGGCCGCGCTGGCGAGTGGATTCGATTCCGCAGTGCCGCATGGGCAGCCCATCGGAAGCCCTTCAGCGCGGATATGGCGCCGCTACGTCTTAGCTGCTAAGACGCCGCCACTTCCGGAGCTTCAGCATGCGCAAGGCCAGCCTTACCCGCGCCACCAGGGAAACCCAGATCAGCCTGTCCCTCGACCTCGACGGGACCGGCAAGGGGACGATCGCGACGGGCGTCGGCTTCTTCGACCATATGCTCGACCTGCTGGCGCGCCACGCCCGGATCGACCTCGCGGTCGAGGCGAAGGGCGACCTGCACATCGACTTCCACCACACGGTGGAGGATGTCGGCATCGTGCTCGGCCAGGCGGTGAAGACGGCGCTGGGCGACATGCGCGGCATCACCCGCTATGCCAGCCTGCACCTGCCGATGGACGAGACCCTGACCCGGGTGGCGCTGGACATTTCCGGCCGCCCCTTCCTCGTCTTCAAGGTGGAGTTCCCGGCCCCCAAGATCGGCGAGTTCGACACCGAGCTGGTGCGGGAATTCTTCCAGGCCTTCGCCATCAATGCCGGCGTGACCCTTCACGTGGAAACGCTGTACGGGCTCAACGCCCACCATATTGCGGAAAGCTGCTTCAAGGGTCTGGCGCGGGCGCTGCGCGCGGCGGTGGCGGTGGACCCGGCGGCGGCGGGCGAGATTCCCTCGACGAAGGGTAGTCTCGGCGCCTGAGCCGCCGGGCTCAGGACGGAAAGGAATTCGGATGGCGGTCTGGACGGTCTTCCAGCCCGAGGATGGCGAGCCGGCGCGGGCTCTGGCCGGCTGGTCGGACCGCGTGGTCTTCGTGCGCGACGGCTTCGCCTGGAGTGCGCTGTTCTTCTCGCCGTTCGTGCTGCTGTGGCATCGGCTCTGGCTCGGCCTGCTCGGCTATGCCGCGGCCGAAGCCGCGCTGGCGGTCGCGGTGCCGATGTTCCTCGCGGGGACGGCGGCGGCCCTGGTCCACCTCATCCCCAATCTGCTGGTGGCGTTCCTTCTGCCGGATCTGCGCCGGCTGAAGCTGGAGCGGCGCGGCCATGAGGAGGTCGGGGCGGTCGTCGCGCCGACGCTCGCGGCCGCCGAGCGGCGCTTCTTCGAAGGGGCGCTGACCGGCGGCGTCCCTGTGCCGACGGCGGCTCCACGGCCGCCGGCGCCTTTCGTCGCGCCGGTCCATGGCCGGGCGGCTCTCGCGCCCGTGCTCGGGCTGTTTCCGGAGGCTGACCGGCGATGAACGTCGTTCTGATCGATTATGGCTCGGGCAATCTGCACTCCGCCGGCAAGGCGCTGGAGCGGGCCGCCCGCGAAGGCGGCAGCGGCGCCAGCGTGGTGGTGACCGACGATCCCGCCCTGGTGCGGCAGGCCGACCGGGTGGTGCTGCCCGGGGTCGGCGCCTATGCCGATTGCCGCCGCGGGCTCGACGCCGTGCCCGGCATGGTGGAGGCGCTGACCGAGGTGGTGCGCGAGAAGCAGCGGCCGTTCCTCGGCATCTGCGTCGGTCTCCAGCTCATGGCCGAGCGCGGGCTGGAACATGGCGTCACCCAGGGCCTCGGCTGGATCGCCGGCGATGTGGTGAAGCTGGCGCCCGCCGATCCCGCGCTGAAGATTCCCCATATGGGCTGGAATTCGCTGGCGCTGCGCCGGGAGCACCCGCTTCTCGCCGGCATTCCCACCGGACCGGCAGGGCTCGACGCCTATTTCGTGCATTCCTATCACCTGTCGGCGCGGAACGAGGAGGATGTGGTCGCTGTCAGCGACTATGGCCAGCCGGTGACCGCCGTCGTGGCCCGCGGCAATGTCGCGGGCACCCAGTTCCATCCGGAGAAGAGCCAGCGCCTCGGTCTTGCCCTTCTCGCCAACTTCCTCGCGTGGACGCCGTGATCCTCTTTCCCGCCATCGACCTCAAGGACGGCCTGTGCGTGCGCCTGCAGCAGGGCGACATGAACCGCGCGACCGTGTTCAACCACGACCCCGCGCAGCAGGCCGCGATGTTCGAAGCGCAGGGCTTCCGCTACCTGCACATCGTCGATCTCGACGGCGCCTTCGCCGGCAAGCCGGTCAACGCCTTCGCGGTGGACCGCATCCTGGAATCGGTGGCGATGCCCGTGCAGCTCGGCGGCGGCATCCGCGACATGGCAACGGTGGAAGGCTGGCTGGCCAAGGGCGTCACCCGGGTGATCCTCGGCACCGCCGCGGTGCGCGACCCCGATTTCGTGCGGGAGGCCGCCCGGCGCTATCCCGGCCGGGTCGCGGTCGGCCTTGATGCCAAGGACGGTTCGGTCGCGGTCGAGGGCTGGGCGGAGACTTCCGAGCTTTCGGCGCTGGATCTCGCCCGGCGTTTCGAGGATGCCGGTGTCGCCGCGATCATCTACACCGACATCGCCCGCGACGGGCTGCTGAAGGGCCTGAACCTCGACGCCACCATCGCGCTGGCGGAGGCGGTCTCGATACCCGTCATCGCCTCCGGCGGCCTGGCCTCGCTCGACGACGTGCGGGCGCTGACCCAGCCCCGGGCGCTGCGGCTGGAGGGCGCGATCACCGGGCGCGCGCTCTATGACGGGCGCATCGACCCGCGCGCGGCATTGTCGGTGCTGGCGGGGCTGCCGCTGTGAGCGAGGCGTCGATGCTGAAGGTGCGCGTCATTCCCTGCCTCGACGTCAAGGACGGCCGCGTCGTCAAGGGCGTCCAGTTCGTCGATCTGCGCGACGCCGGCGACCCGGTGGAGGCCGCCCGGGCGTATGACGCGGCGGGCGCCGACGAATTGTGCTTCCTCGACATCACCGCCAGCCACGAAGCGCGCGGCACGCTGATCGACGTCGTGAGCCGGACCGCCGAGCAGTGCTTCATGCCGCTCACCGTCGGCGGCGGCGTGCGCAAGGTCGAGGATATCCGCGCGCTGCTCAATGCCGGCGCCGACAAGGTGTCGATCAACACCGCCGCGGTGGCGCGGCGGGCGTTCGTGCGCGAGGCGGCGGAGAAGTTCGGCGAGCAGTGCATCGTCGTCGCCATCGACGCCAAGCAGGTCTCGGCCGTCGGCGAGCCGCCGCGCTGGGAGATCTTCACCCATGGCGGGCGCAACCGCACCGGCATCGACGCGGTGGCATACGCCCGAGAGGTGGTGGCGCTGGGGGCCGGCGAGCTGCTGCTGACCTCGATGGACCGCGACGGCACCGGCCGCGGCTTCGACCTTGCGCTGACGCGGGCGATCTCCGACGCGGTTCCGGTTCCGGTCATCGCCTCGGGCGGGGTTGGCACGCTGGACCATCTGGTGGAGGGTATCCGCGAGGGCGGCGCCTCCGCCGTGCTGGCGGCCTCGATCTTCCATTTCGGAACCTTCACCATCGGCGCGGCCAAGCAGCGCCTCGCTGCCGCCGGCCTGCCGGTGCGCGCGACACCCGGAGCCCAGCCATGAGCCCTGATCCCGCCACGGCGCGGCTCAACCTCGAACAGCTCGTCGCGCTGGTCGACGAGCGGGCGCGGGGAGGGGCGGCCGGCGACAAGCCGTCCTACACCCGCACCCTGCTCGGCAAGGGGGTCGCTAAATGCGCCCAGAAGCTCGGCGAGGAGGCGATCGAAACCGCGCTGGCGGCGGTGGCCGGTGATTCCAAAGCCGTGGTTTCCGAGGCCGCTGATCTCCTCTACCATCTCGCCGTGCTGCTCCACGTCCGCGAGATCCCGCTCGACGCGGTGTATGCCGAGCTCGGGCGGCGTACCGCCCAGTCCGGTCTCGAAGAGAAGGCCGGACGCGGAAGTGCGTAGCCGACTTTTCGGCGTGATTCGGACGGTGCCATCGTGGTATACGGTCGACCAACGCTTGGCGAGAAATGCCCGGGCGAGACGGGGTCGAGGAACACGCCGATGGAAGCACGGGTCGACAATGGGGCGCTCTCGCCTTTTCGCCATTTCACCCGCGCGGAATGGGCGGCGCTGCGCGCCGACACCCCCCAGCCCCTGAAGCCGGAGGAGATCGCACGGCTGCAAGGCCTCAATGATCGGCTCTCGCCGGCGGAGATCGAGCAGATCTACCTGCCGCTGTCGCGCCTGCTCTCCATGTATGTCGGGGCGACGCAGAAGCTGTTCCGGTCCATGCAGAAGTTCCTCGGCCCGGAGGAGGGCGGCAAGAAGCCCTACATCATCGGCGTGGCCGGGTCGGTGGCGGTCGGCAAGTCCACCACCGCCCGCGTGCTGCAGGCATTGCTGGCGCGCTGGGCCAACACCCCGAAAGTGGCGCTGGTGACCACCGACGGCTTCCTGCTGCCCAACGCCGTGCTCCAGCGCGAGGAGCTGATGCAGCGCAAGGGCTTTCCCGAAAGCTATGACCTGCCGGCGCTGCTGCATTTCCTCACCGACGTGAAGGCCGGCAAGCGCCCGGCGCGGGCCCCGGTCTATTCGCATTTCGATTATGACGTGATGCCGAACGAGACCGTGGAGGTCGACCAGCCGGACATACTGATCGTCGAGGGGCTGAACGTGCTGCAGACCAGCCGTCCCCCGAAGGACGGCAAGGGCATTCCCTTCGTGTCCGACTTCTTCGACTTCAAGGTCTATATCGACGCCGACGAAAGCATCCTCGAGCGCTGGTATGTCGAGCGTTTCATGCGGCTGCGGGAGACCGCCTTCCGCGACCCCGCGGCCTATTTCCACCGCTATGCCGGCATTTCCGCAGAGGAGGCCGACAGCATCGCCCGCGGCATCTGGCGCACGATCAATCTGGTGAACCTGCGCGAGAACATCCTGCCGACCCGGCAGCGGGCCGACCTCATCCTGCGCAAGGGCGGCGACCACCAGGTCGAGGCGGTCGCGCTGCGCAAGCTGTGAGCAACGGCGCGGCCGCCGTGCCGGTCGAGATCGCGCCGGGCTGCCTGTGGTGGCCGGGCTGGCTGGACCGCGACGCCCAGCAGGCGCTCGTCGACGAGCTGCGCGGCGTGCTGGCCGAAGCGCCGCTCTTCACCCCCCGCATGCCGCGGACCGGCAAGCCGTTCTCCGTGCGGATGTCGAATTGCGGACCGCTCGGCTGGGTGTCGGACCCTGCCGGTTATCGCTACCAGCCGCATCATCCCGACACCGGGCGGCCCTGGCCGCCGATGCCCGCGGTGCTGCTGGAGAGCTGGCGGCGCCTCGCGCCGGCGGCACCGCCGCCCGAGGCCTGTCTCATCAACTGGTATGGCGAGGGCGCCCGCATGGGGCTGCATCAGGATCGCGACGAGCGGGAGTTCGGCGCGCCGGTGCTTTCGCTCTCGCTCGGCGACACCGCGGTGTTCCGCATCGGCGGGCCGGATCGGGGCGATGCGACCCGGTCGGTGCGGCTCGGGTCCGGCGACGCGCTGCTGCTGGCGGGGGCGAGCCGCCTCGCCTTTCATGGTATCGATCGCGTGTTGTCGGGCACCTCGACCTTGCTCAAACAGGGCGGGCGGATCAATTTGACCCTCCGCCGCGTCAACCCGGCGTAAATCCCGGACCGGCCGCAGCCCGTCGCGCCGGTCGATCGTTGGAGCCTGCATGCGTCAGTTCTGGACCGGCCTTCTCGTCCTTCTCGCCCTCGCCCTGCCGGGCAGCCCGCGCGCCGCGGACCAGCCGCCCGTGTTCCCCGGCGGCGGGCTGGTCGGCATGCAGCCGCCCGGCCGCATGGTGGAGGCCAATGGCGTGGCGGGCTTCGAGGACCGGAACGCGAAGGCCACCATCCTGCTGCTGGATGTCCCGCTCGATGCCTTCGACACGGTGGCGAAGGATTTCACCGACGAGGCGCTGGCGACCCAGGGCATCACCGTCACGGCCCGCCGCGACCTGAAGCTCGATGCCGGCGGCGGCAGCGGCACCCTGCTCACCGGCACCCAGACCGTCGGCCCCGTCACGCTGCGCAAATGGATCGCGCTGGTCCGCACCGACAAGGCCGCCGCGCTCGCGACCGTGCAATATCCCGATCTTGCCAGCGATCTCTATCCCGACGCGGCGGTGGAGGCCGCGCTGCGCAGCATCGTCTTCCGCCGGCCGCTGACCCAGGAAGAGCAGATGGCGGCGCTGCCCTTCACCCTCGCCTTGCCGGAGGGTTACCGGATCGTGAAGGTGTTCGGGCCCGGCACGGTGCTGCTGACCAAGGGCGAGAGCAACGAGATGGCCGGCAGCGGGCAGCCCTATTTCATCGTCTCCGTGGGCCAGGGCGACGTGCGCGAGGACCAGCGCGAGAGTTTCGCAAAGCGGGCGATCTCCAACGTGCCTGGGGTGAAGGAACTGCGGGTCGATCGGGGCGGCCCCCTGCGCATCGGCGGCATGCCCGGCAGCGAGATCGTCGCGACCGCTCTCGACATCCACAGCGACAAGGAGATGAAGGTCGCGCAGTGGATCAGCTTCGGGCGCACCGGCTTCATCCGCATGGTCGGCGTCGCGCCGGCCGAGGGCTTCGACACGACGTTCGACGAGATGCGGGCGCTGCGCGACGGGGTGCAGCTGCGCTGAGGCGCAGCTGCCCGTTCCCCGCCGGAAGGTCCAATCCGGCGGCGTTCAGTTCGGCCGGTCGGCCGCTTCCTCGGTCTGGGCGGCCTTCGGGCCGCCGCGGGCGACGCCCACCATGGCAGGGCGCAGCATCCGGCCGCCGATCGTGTAGCCGGGCTGGATGACCTGGACGACGGTGCCCGACGGCACGTTGGGGTTCGGCACTTCGAACATCGCCTGGTGCAGATTGGGGTCGAAGCGGGTGCCTTCCGCCTCGATCCGCGTCACGCCGTGCTTGGCGAGGGTCTGCGACAGCGAGCGCGAGGTGAGGTCGATGCCGTCGAGCAGCGTCTTCAGCGTGCCGTCGGCATTGGCCCGCGCCTCGGCGTCGATGGCGCTGAGCGCGCGCTCGAAGTCGTCCGACAGGGTCAGCACGTCGCGCGCGAAGCTGGAGATGCCGTAGATCTTGGCATCGGCCACCTCGCGCTCGGCGCGGCGGCGCACATTATCCGCCTCCGCGAAGGCGCGCAGGAACTTGTCCTTCAGCGTGGCGATCTCGGCCTCGAGGCGCTCCTTCTCGGCGGCGAATTCCACAGCCGGATCGGCCGCCGCCGCGGTGTCTTCCGGCGTCGCCGTGACGTCGGGCTCTTCCGCCGGGTTGCGGGTGTCTTCGCTCATGAAAACCTCTCGGGAAATCGGATTCGGGCAGGGCTTCACGAAGCCGTGCGAACGACCGCCATATCGGGTGACGAAGCGGAAAAATCAAGCGGCGTCGGCGCCGGGGCCGCCCAGCACCCGGCTGACCACCCGGGCCGTGAAGTCCACCATCGGCACGATCCGGGCGTAGTTCAGCCGGGTGGGGCCGATCACGCCGAGCACGCCCACCACCCGGCCGTGCCCGTCACGATAAGGGGCGACGATGGTCGAGGAGCCGGACATCGAGAACAGATTGTTCTCCGAGCCGATGAAGATGCGCAGCGCCTGCGCCTCCTCGGCGCGGCCGAGCAGATCGACCACCTCCTGCTTGGTCTCGAGGTCGTCGAACAGCAGGCGGATGCGCTCGAGATCCTCGATCGCGCGCAGGTCGTGCAGCAGCTTGGCCTGCCCGCGCACGATCAGCCGCCGTTCCATCTTGTCGCCGCCCGACCAGCTCGCCAGCCCGGTTTCGACCACGCGGGCGGTGATCTCGTCCAGTTCCGCGCGGCGGGCGGCGAGCGTGCGCTCCACCTCCGTGCGCAGCTCGGCGAGGGTGCGGCCGCGGGTGCGGGCGTTGAGAAAATTGGTCGCCTCCACCAGAGCCGAGGCCGGCAGGCCGGGCGGCAGCGGCACCAGCCGGTTCTCGACCTCGCCATCGTCCGCTACCAGGATGAGCAGGGCGCGGCTGGGGTCGAGCGCGACGAATTCGATGTGCTTGAGCCGGGCGTCGCTCTTGGTCGCGGTCACCACCCCGGCGCCGCGGGACAGCCCGGAGAGCAGGGTCGAGGCTTCCGCCAGCACGCCTTCCACCGTCTTGCCGCGGGCGGCGGCGCGGACCTGCGTTTCGATGTTGTTGCGCTCGTCCTCGGAAACGTCGCCGATCTCAAGCAGCGCGTCGACGAAGAAGCGCAGCCCGCGCTCGGTCGGCAGCCGGCCGGCGCTGGTGTGCGGGGCGAAGATGAGGCCGGCGGCTTCGAGATCGGCCATGACGTTGCGCACCGAGGCGGGCGACAGCGTCATGGGGATGAGCCGCGAAATGTTGCGCGAGCCTGCGGGTTCGCCGGTGGCGAGATAGGTCTCGACGATCTGCCGGAAGATCTCGCGGGAACGTTCGTCCAGACGGGCCAGCTCGGGAGCCCGGGATGCGATGAGGGGGTCGAGGGCCATGATGCGCCTGAAACTCCTGTTGCCTCCAATATTCGACCTTATCTCCGCCGGTTCAAGACTCAGCGCCTTGAGCAAGTGTCGGCAGGCTCGTACAAGGGCGCCGAACAACAGGAGAACTCCCCATGCGTCCGTCCCGCCGCGCCGCCGACGAGATGCGCGCCGTCAGCTTCGAGCGCGGCGTGCTGCGCCATGCCGAGGGCTCGTGCCTCGTCAAGTTCGGCGAGACCCATGTGCTGGTCGCCGCCACCCTCGAGGAGCGGCTTCCGCCCTGGCTGAAGGGGCAGGGCCGCGGCTGGGTCACCGCGGAATACGGCATGCTGCCGCGCGCCACCCATGAGCGCACCCGCCGCGAGGCCACCGCCGGCAAGCCTTCCGGCCGCACCCAGGAAATCCAGCGCCTGATCGGCCGTTCGCTGCGCGCCATCGTCGACCTCGAGAAGCTCGGCGAGCGGCAGATCACGGTGGACTGCGACGTCATCCAGGCCGATGGCGGTACCCGCACCGCCTCGGTGACCGGCGCCTGGGTCGCCCTTCACGATTGCCTGAGCTGGATGAAAAGCCGCGGCATGCTTGCCACCATCCCGCTGCGGGACCAGGTGGCGGCGGTGTCCTGCGGCATCATCGCCGGCGAGCCCCGGCTCGACCTCGATTATGCCGAGGATTCCGACGCCCACACCGACGTCAACTTCGTCATGACCGGCTCCGGCGGCTTCGTCGAGATTCAGGGCACGGCCGAGAAGACGCCGTTCTCCGAAGACGAGTTCAACGCCATGCTCGGCCTCGCCCGCAAGGGCATCGCCAAGCTGGTCGACCTGCAGAAGCTGGCGGTGGCGTGATGAGCGAGCCCCGCCGCCTCACCGGCAAGGTGGTCATCGCCACCCACAATCCCGGCAAGCTCGAGGAGATGCGCGGGCTGCTGGCTCCCTATGGCGTCGCGACGGTCTCGGCCGGCGAGCTCGACCTGCCGGAGCCGGAGGAGACCGGCCTTACCTTCGCCGAGAACGCCCGGATCAAGGCGATTGCCGCCGCCACGGCCTCGGGCCTGCCCGCCTTCGCCGACGATTCCGGGCTGTGCGTGGAAGCGCTCGGCGGGGCGCCGGGCCTTTTCACCGCGCGTTGGGCCGGGCCGGAGAAGGATTTCGCCGCCGCGATGGCGCGGGTGGAGGAAGGGCTGCGCGAGGCGCAGGCGGTCGATTCGGCGCAGCGCCGGGCCTATTTCGTCTCCGCCCTCTGCCTCGCCTGGCCGGATGGCCATCTCGAGGATTTCGAGGGGGTGGTCGAGGGCACCCTCGTCTGGCCGCCGCGCGGGCCCGCCGGCTTCGGCTATGACCCGATGTTCCTGCCCGATGGCCATGAGCGCACCTTCGGCGAGATGAGCGGCGCGGAAAAGCATGGCCTGCCTCCGCTCGGCCGCGGCCTGTCGCATCGCGCCCGCGCCTTCATGGCGCTCGCCGAAGCCTGCCTCGGGGCCAGCTTTGGCTGAGGCGACGCAGCGGCGCGCCGTGCCTGCCCCGCACGATCCCGGCTTCGGCGTCTATGTGCATTGGCCCTTCTGCCTGGCCAAATGCCCCTATTGCGACTTCAATTCCCACGTCCGCCACGCGCCGCCCGACCAGGCGCGGTTCGTTGCCGCCTTCCGCGCCGAGATCGCCCATATGCGCGGGCTGATCGGCCAGCGCCGCACCGCCAGCGTGTTCTTCGGCGGCGGAACGCCCTCGCTGATGGAGCCGGCGACGGTCGGCGCCATCCTTGACGCGATCGACGCCGCCTGGCCGCTCGATCCGCGCGCCGAGATCACGCTGGAGGCCAACCCCACCAGCGTCGAGGCCGGGCGTTTCCGCGGCTACCGCGCCGCCGGGGTCAACCGGGTGTCGCTCGGCGTCCAGGCGCTCGACGATGCCGCGCTGAAGGCGCTGGGGCGGATGCACAGCGCCGCGGAGGCGCTGGCCGCAGTGGCGGTGGCCCGCGCGGCGTTCGAGCGGGTGTCGTTCGACCTCATCTATGCCCGGCCGGCGCAGACGCCCGAGGCGTGGCGGGCGGAGCTGCTGCGGGCGGTCGACGAGGGGTGCGAGCATCTCTCGCTCTACCAGCTCACCATCGAGGAGGGCACGCCCTTCGCCGCCCTGCACCGCGCGGGCAAGCTCGCCGTGCCGGACGAGGAGGTCGCCCGCGCGCTGTGGGACGTCACCCAGGCCACCACCGCCGAGGTGGGGCTGCCCGCCTACGAGATTTCCAACCACGCCCGCCCCGGCGCGGAAAGCCGCCACAACCTGCTGTACTGGCGCTATGGCGAATATGCCGGCGTCGGGCCGGGCGCGCATGGCCGGCTCGACACGCCGGAAGGCCGCCGTGCCACCATGGTGGAGCGCGCGCCGGAGGGGTGGCTCGCCCGGGTCGAGGCCGCCGGCCACGGCATCGTGACAGACGAGGCGCTGAGCCGGAGCGAGCAGGCCGACGAATTTCTGCTGATGGGGCTGCGGCTCGGTGAGGGCATCGCCCGGGACCGTTACGCCGCGCTCGCCGGGCGCGATGTCGATCCCGCCCGGATCGGCGCGCTGGTGGCGCAGGGCCTGCTGGAAGACCTCGCCGGCGACCGCCTGCGCGTCACCCCGGCCGGCTTCCCGGTGCTCGACGCCATCGTCGCCGATCTCGCGGCGTAGCGCCTCAGAGCGCGGCGCCGGTGAAGCTGCGCGGCGCCGGCTCCACCACCCGAGCCCCGCCATTCTCGATCCGCATCACCGCGAGACCGCGCTGGTTGGTGCCGTCGGCGAGGAAGCGGAACACGCCGTCGACCCCGCTGAAGCCCGAGGGATTCTGAATGGCGGTGTCGCTGATGCCCATCGGCCCCTGGGTGCGGACGATCACCGCCATGAGCGAGACGGCGTCATGGGCGAGGGAGGCGGTGCGCACCGGCGGGCTGCCGAAGCGCGCAGCGTAGCGGTCGGCGAAGGCACGGTAGCCCGCCGGGTCCGGAGCGGCGTAGATGCCGCCCGCGAGGGCAGGATTGGCGGCGAGCCGGGGATTGTCCCACAGGCCGGTGCCCATGAGCTGCTTGCCAGCGGGATTGACGCCCGCCGCCTGGAGCGCGGCGAGAATCTGCGGCACGGCATCGCCGGCATCCGGGATGAACAGCGCATCGGCCTGCTGCACGCCCGACGCGATCCGCTTGGCCGCCTCGGCATAGCCGGCGGCCGAGCCGGTGGCATAGCGCTCCAGCCCGACGATGCGGCCGCCGGTGGCCGGCACCGTTTCGCGGAACGCTGCCTCCACGACCTTGCCATACGCATTGTCCGGCACCAGGGCGGCGAAGGAGCGCCGGCCCTGCGCCGCAGCGTAGCGCACCACGCGCTCGACGTCGGTTTCCGGCAGGAAGCTGAGGAGATAGACCCCGCGGGTCGCGACATTGGTGTCGGTCGAGAAGCCGACCAGCGGCACGTTGCGCTGGCGCGCGACCCCGCCGGCGGCGGCGACGGTGTGGGCGAAGAGCGGCCCGACGATGGCCCGGGCGCCTTCGTCCAAGGCCTGCTGCGCCGCGGCCTGCGCGCCCTGCGAGGTGCCGCCATCGTCCTTGACCAGAATCTGGATGTCGGCGCCGCCGGCTTCGCCGAGCGCCAGCTCGGCGGCGTTCCGCAGCGAGCGTGCGGCGGTGGCGGCGTTGCCGCTGGCGCCGAGCGGCAGGATGAGCGCGATCCGCACGCTGCCGGTGCCGATCACGTTCTCCGGCTGGGGAGGTGCGGCCTGCGGCTGTGCCGGCATGGCGGCGACGGGTGGCGGCGCGGTTTCCGTGGTCGACCCGCAGGCCGCCATCAGCGAGCAGAGCGCGAGCGTCGCCAGCGAGCGGAGTGCCGGCCCGAGGCCGGTCGGCAGGACGGAGGATGCTGTCATGGCCTCGCGCATGTCCGACGGAGAGATATCTTTTTTAGGCCCCTCGCGGGCCGCAGGCCAGTCCCGCGCGGTCTCTGGCGACGAAATGCGCCGCTTTGCGGCGCCCCGGCCCGTTCCGCGACATGACGCGGACCGTGCGGGCGGCTAGAACAGGGCGATGGACACGCTAGAGCCGGCGCCGCGCGCCAAGACCTTCCAGATCGCCGGGCAAAGCCTGTCGGCCGGCCGGCTTGCCGCCGGGCTGTATGTGGTGGCGACACCCATCGGCAATCTCGGCGACATCACCCTGCGCGCGCTGGAGACGCTGGCCGGCGCCGATGTCATCGCCTGCGAGGACACCCGCATCAGCCGACGGCTGCTGGAGCGCTATGGCATCGGCACGCCGCTGACGGCCTATCACGAGCACAATGCCGAGGCGGTGCGCCCGCGCCTGCTGGCCCGCATCGCCGAGGGCGCGGCGGTCGCGCTGGTGTCGGATGCGGGAACCCCGCTGGTTTCCGACCCCGGCTACAAGCTGGTCGCGGGCGCCATCGCCGCCGGCCAGCCGGTGGTGCCGCTGCCGGGTGCCTCGGCGAGCCTTGCCGCGCTGGTCGCGGCGGGACTGCCGACCGACCGCTTCTTCTTCGAGGGCTTCCTGCCGCCGAAATCCGGCGCCCGCCGCAGCCGTATCGCGGAGCTGCGCGCCCTGCCGGCGACGCTGGTGGTGTATGAAAGCGGCCCCCGCCTCGCTGACAGCCTCGCCGATCTCGCCGAAGGCCTTGGCCCGAGGCCGGCCGCAATGTGCCGGGAGCTCACCAAGACCTTCGAGGAGGTGCGTCGCGCCAGCCTCGCCACGCTCGCCGCGCATTACGCGGAGGCCGGCGCGCCGAAAGGCGAGATCGTGCTGGTCATCGGCCCGCCGGAGGAAGAGGCGGCGAGCGACGCCGACATCGACGCCGCGCTCCGGCAGGCGCTGCGCTCGCTGTCGGTGAAGGACGCCGCCGCGGCGGTGGCCGCCGCGACCGGCCGGCCGCGCCGCGACGTCTATGCCCGTGCGCTCGGGCTGGAGCGGCCGGGTGACGACTGAGAGGCGCCGCGCCGCCTTCTCGCGCGGCCTCGCGGCGGAGGAGAGGGCCTGCGCCGTGCTGCAGGGTCTCGGCTTCACCATCATCGGCCGACGGGTGCGCACGCCGCTGGGCGAGATCGACCTCATCGCCCGGACGGCGACGCTGCTGCTCTTCGTCGAGGTGAAGGCGCGCTCCAGTCTCACCGGCGCCGCCCATGCGATTCTCCCGCGCCAGCGCCGCCGGATCGCCGCCGCGGCGGAGGCTTATCTCGCCGGACATCCCGAGCTTGCCGGTCTCGACATGCGGCTCGACGTCATTCTCATCGCCCCGGGGCGGGCGCCGGTGCATCTGGCCGGCGCCTTCGAGGCGGAGTAGCGGGGCGGAGCAGGCGGTCCCCATGTCCCGCCGCCTTGGCGTGCCGCATGGCGAAATCCATCGCGAGCGATTAAACAGGTAGGCGACACCTCTCATCCGCGCCGTCCGGCGCCCGTTCCAGGCTCGTTCCATGACCCTCACCGTCGCCGTCCAGATGGACCCGATCGACCGGATCAACATTGCCGGCGATTCCACCTTCGCGCTGATGCTGGAGGCGCAGGCCCGCGGCCACAGCCTCGCCGTCTACACCACCGACCGGCTCGCGCTGCGCGACGGCGAGCTCTACGCCACCGTCCAGCCGGTCACGGTGCGCGACGTGCCGGGCGATCATTTCAGTCTCGGCGCCCGCGAGCGGGTCCGGCTCGACGGGTTCGACGTGGTGCTGATGCGCCAGGATCCGCCCTTCGACATGAACTATGTCACGGCGACCCACCTGCTGGAGCGCATCCACCCGCGCACGCTGGTGGTGAACGACCCCGGCCATGTCCGCAATGCGCCGGAGAAGATCTTCGTCACCGAATTCCCCGACCTGATGCCGCCGACGCTGATCACCCGCGATCTCGATGAGATCAAGGCGTTCCGGGACGAGCAGGGCGACATCGTGGTGAAGCCGCTCTACGGCAATGGTGGCGCCGCGGTGTTCCGCCTGACCCGCGACGATCTCAATTTCGGCTCGCTCTACGACCTGTTCGCCGACACCTTCCGTGAGGCCTGGGTGGTGCAGCGCTTCCTTCCCGAGGTGAGCGAGGGCGACAAGCGCATCATCCTGGTGGATGGCGTGTTCGCCGGCGCCGTGAACCGGGTGCCGAGTGCCGGTGACCTGCGCTCCAACATGGTGCGGGGGGGTGTTGCACGTGAAACCGATCTCAGCCCGCGGGAACGCGAGATCTGCGAGCGGCTCGGCCCGGCGTTGCGGGCGCGGGGCCTGCTCTTCACCGGCATCGACGTGATCGGCGGCAACCTCACCGAGATCAACGTGACCTCGCCGACCGGCATCCGGGCGGTGCGCCGGCTCGGCGGGCCGGATATCGCGGCGCTGATCTGGGACGCCATCGAGCAAAAGCGCGCGGCGGCGCGGGGCTGAAGGCGGCGGAACCGGCGGTAGGCCTCCGCGATGAAAAAAGGGCACCCCCGCGCTGCGGTGGTGCCCTTCGTGTTGGTGGCGACCGGCCGTCGAACGGTCAGTGCAGGCTGACCGTCTCCAGCTCGTTCTGCAGGGCGCTGGCGATCGCCGCCTCGCGGCTGTCGGTCAGCACGATGGGCGTGCCATCCGCTGCGTGCAGCGTGAACAGCTCCAGCCCCGGCGCGATCTGCGGAGCCTGCGGGAAAAGCTCCGCCACATCCTCCGAGCGGATCGAGCGGACATAGGCGACCTTGCCACCGCCCAGATTGGCGAAAGCCTCGGCCGAGAGCGATTCCGGCATCTGACCGGAGGTCGGCGTGCCGTTTGATGCGAATGCGTTGGTCATTATCCGACTCCTTGTCTCGTCGCCGGGACCGGCTCGAGTGTCCCTACTCGTCGGTGGCTATGTCGATACGTTTGACGACCCGCTCCGGTTCCGGCCGGGCGAGATCGACGGACAGCAGGCCGTTGCGCAGCTCGGCGCCGAGGACCTGCATGCCATCGGCCAGGACAAAGGTGCGCTGGAACTGCCGTGCGGCGATGCCGCGGTGCAGGAAGCTGCGACCCGGCTCGTCGATCTGGCGGCCGCGGATCACGAGCTCCTTTTCCTGGAGCGTGACGTCGAGCTGGTCGCGGGTGAAGCCGGCGACGGCCAGCGTGATGCGCAGGCGCTCCGGCGCGTTGGGCGCTGCTATGCGCTCGACATTATAGGGGGGATAGCCGTCCGATCCCTTCACCACGCGATCGAGCGCACGCTCGACCTCGTCGAAACCAAGAAGAAACGGACTCGACAGAGACGGGATACGCGACATGTGCCCCAAAGCCCTCGTTCAAGCGACTTTGCCTGTGCCGGCTCCCCGAAGGCGAACCGGCTGAACGACATATGGGAAAAGGGGCAGGGCGACGCAAGACGTTACGAGCGTCGGCCGGTCACGTCTCCGGCACAGCGCCCCGCGCCGGCCGGGGGGGAGAGCCTGCCTCAGGCGGCGTGGCGCTCGGCATTGGGGCCGAAATGGCCGAGATAGCGCGGATTGATGCGTTCGATCGGCAGGGCGATGAACACGTCGATGGTGCCGAACTGGTGGTCGATCACCGCGTGCTCCCCGATCTGCGCCCCGAGGCGGAGATAGCCCTTGATGAGGGGCGGCAGCGCGTTGAGCGCGACCCTCTCCTGCACACTCTCGCGCGGCAGCAGGTTCATGGCGGTCGCGCGGTGGCCGAGCGCCGGCACCGTCCAGTCCTCATCGCCCCGCGCGAAGTGGTGCAGGAAGGAAAGCGGCTGGGCGAGCGCGCGGGGGTCGGTTCCCTCCAGGCTGGCGCAGCCGAACAGCACGTCGATGCCGTGGCGCAGCACATAGGCCCAGATGCCGTGCCACAGCAGCTCGACCGTCCGCTTGGTGCGGTAGGGGCGGAGCACGCAGGAGCGGCCGAGTTCCAGGAAGCGGCGGCCGGGATGCCGGGCAAGCAAGCCCTCGACGGCGAATTCGCCGGCGGTGTAGAAGCCGGCATGGCGGGCGGCGATGTCCTGGCGGAGCAGCCGGTACGTACCGACGACCTTCGGCTCGCGGCGGCCGAGCACGATGCGGCCCGCATCATGGTCGAGCACCAGCAGATGGTCGCACACCGCGTCGAAGCTGTCGAAGTCGCGCCGGGCGAGCCGGGCGGCGGCGGCCGGAGTGGCCGACATTTCCTCGTAGAACACCTCGTAGCGCAGCCGCTGGGCCCGGCGGACATCCGCGGCGGAGCGGGCGAGCCGCACTTCGAGCGCGCCGATGCGGCCGAGTGTCACCGGCCCGGCCGCCTCGCGGCTCTCGCGGTAGCGCAGGCCGGAATAGGAACGCAGCGCCGGGGCGAGCCGGGCCGGCTGGAACCGTGTCGCCAGAGCCTGCGGGGACAGCGCCTGCGTCAGCAGCGGCTTCAGATGCGCGGGGCGGAACATCTGCCGGAACGGTACCGGCGCGCCACGGCGCTCGGTGTCGATCGCTTTGCCGGCATCCAAATGCGTCATCCGTCCGAATCCCCAGTCTTTCACCGCCCGGCTGGGCCATGCCGGGAGTGTAGCTCCCGACTGGACGATGACAGAATCATAGTTCTTGGACGACGATGTGACAGATCTGCTTCATCGCGGCGCGCCATGGCAGCAGATTGCCGGCAAAATGTTGTCCCGGTCGTCCCTCCCATTGCCCGGGCGGCGCGGAATGCGAAGACACGCCTCACGCCTCACGCCGCTGCTGCGGCGCGGTCGGCGCTGGCGCGATAGGCCAGCGCTTCGGCGAGATGGCTCCGGCCGATGGATTCGGCCCCGGCCAGATCGGCAAGGGTGCGGGCGACCCGCAGCACGCGGTGATAGCCCCGCGCCGAAAGCCGCATGATCCGCGCCGCGTCGCTCAGCAACGCGGTGCCGGCCGCGTCCGGTGCGGCGATGGCCTCCAGCAGCGGACCGGCGGCCTGCGCGTTGCTCGACAGGTCCGGCCGGCCGAGGCGGACGAACCGCTCGCGCTGGAGGGCACGAGCGGCGGCGACCCGGGCCGCGACCGCCGCACTCGGCTCCGCCGGGGCCGGGCGCACCAGGTCCACCGCCGACACCGCCGGCACCTCGAGGTGGAGATCGATGCGGTCGAGCAGCGGGCCGGACAGCCGGGCCTGATAGTCCGCGGCGCAACGGGGCCCGCGGCGGCAGCTATGGCCGGGCTGGCCGGCATGGCCGCAGCGGCACGGATTCATCGCCGCCACCAGCTGGAACCGGGCGGGATAGGTGATGCGGTGGTTGGCCCGCGCGATCACGGCCTCCCCCGTCTCCAGAGGCTGGCGCAGGGAATCCAGCACGGCGGGCTGGAATTCCGGCAGCTCATCCAGGAACAGCACGCCATTATGGGCGAGCGACACCTCGCCGGGACGTGCCCGCATGCCGCCGCCGACCATCGCCGCCATGCTGGCGGAATGATGCGGCGCGCGGAACGGGCGGCGGCTGGTCAGCGCGCCGCCCTGCAGCGCCCCGGCGACGGAGGCGATCATCGAGACCTCCAGCAGCTCCGCGGGTGCCAAAGGTGGCAGGATCGAGGGCAGTCGCTGCGCAAGCATGGACTTTCCGGCGCCGGGCGGGCCGATGAAGAGCAGGTTGTGCCGGCCGGCGGCGGCGATCTCCAGCGCCCGCTTCGCGCTTTCCTGGCCCTTCACATCGGCGAGGTCGGGCAGCGGCGCGCCTTCCGGCTCGAGCCCGGGCTCCGGTCGCGACAGCACCTGCCGGCCGGAGAAATGGTTCACCAGCTGGATCAGCGTAGCCGGCGCCAGCACCGGCATTTCCGGGCTGGCCCAGGCCGCTTCCGGGCCGCAGGCGGCGGGACAGATGAGGCCATGGCCGCGCGCATCCGCGCCGATCGCCGCCGGCAGCACGCCGGCGACCGGCGCCAGCCTTCCGTCCAGCGCCAGCTCGCCGACCACGGTGAACCCGTCCAGCGCGTCCGAGGGCAGCGCGCCGATGGCGGCCATCAGCCCCAGCGCGATCGGCAGGTCGTAATGGCTGCCTTCCTTGGGCAGGTCCGCGGGGGCGAGATTGACGGTGATGCGCTTGGCCGGCAGCGCCAGCCCGGAGGCGGTGAGCGCGGCGCGCACCCGCTCCTTCGCCTCGTTCACGGCCTTGTCAGCCAGCCCCACGAGATTGAACGCCGGCAAACCCGGCGCAACCTGGACCTGCACATCCACTGGGCGTGCGTCCACGCCCTCGAACGCGACCGTCGCGACACGCTGGACCATCACCGGCTTCCCCCCGCCCGCTACCGAAGATCAGGGACCGCGTGGTTTTCGTCAAGAACATTTGCGGAACAGGGTAGCAGTAACCGCTACAACCCCAACGGCAGCCGGCGGGCTGGGCCACGGCGTCGAGCGATGCGTTCTTGATAGAAGCGTTCTATCGATGAACGGAACACTCGAATTGATTTCATGTCACAGGCCGTCCATCTTCCGGTTGGAAAACTTTAAAAGAAGGCCGGGAGACGATGCCCCATTACGAACCCTGGAGCGAAGCGCGCGCCCGCGAGGTGATCAACGAGTTCGTGCACCTCGAAGGCCCGCTCATGCCGATGCTGCATGCGATCCAGGAAACCTTCGGCTACGTTCCCGAGCCGGTGGTTCCCATGCTCGCCGAGACGCTGAACCAGTCGCGCGCCGAGATCCACGGGGTCGTCACCTTCTACCATGATTTCCGCCATGAGCCGGCCGGCCGCCACGTGCTGAAGCTGTGTCGGGCCGAGGCCTGCCAGGCCGCCGGCGGCGATGCGCTGGCCGAGCATGCCGAGCAGCGGCTGGGCTGCAAGCTGGGCGAGACCACGTCGGACGGCCGCGTCACGGTCGAGCCGATCTATTGCCTCGGCCTCTGCGCCACTGCGCCGTCCGCCATGCTGGACGGGCGCATCGTGGCTCGCCTCACCGAGCGCCGGCTCGATAACCTGATCGCGGAGGCGCAGTCGTGACCATTCGCCTGTACATTCCCAAGGATGCCTGCGCCATCGCCTGCGGCGCCGACGAGGTGGTCGCGGCGATCGAGGCCGCGGCGCTGAAGCGGCGCGTCCCGGTCGAGATCATCCGCACGGGTTCGCGCGGCATGCTGTGGCTGGAGCCGCTGGTCGAGGTCGCGACGCCGGAAGGTCGCATCGGCTATGGCCCAGTTTCGGCGGATGACGTCGAGGCTCTGGTCGAGGCCGGCCTGTTCGAGGGCGGCGCCCACGCGCTGCGCATCGGCCGCCCGGAGGACCATCCCTTCATGGCGAAGCAGACGCGCCTCACCTTCGCGCGCTGCGGCATCATCGACCCCGCGTCCTATTCCGATTACTGCGCGATGGGCGGCTATAAGGGCCTCGAGCGCGCGCTGGCGCTCGGCCCGGTCGAGATCATCGAGGAAGTGCGGAAGTCGGGCCTGCGCGGTCGCGGCGGCGCCGGCTTCCCCACCGCCATCAAGTGGAAGACCGTGGCGGACGCCAAGGCCGACCGGAAGTACATCGTCTGCAATGCGGATGAGGGCGACAGCGGCACCTTCGCCGACCGCATGATCATGGAAGGCGATCCCTTCCAGCTGATCGAGGGCATGACCATCGCCGGCATCGCGGTTGGTGCCACCAAGGGCTTCGTCTACACCCGCTCGGAATACCCGCACGCCATCTGGGCGATGCAGAAGGCGATCGAGGCGGCCCGCGCCCACGGCATGCTGGGCGTGAACATCGCCGGCTCGCAGCACAGCTTCGACATGGAAGTGCGCATGGGCGCCGGCGCCTATGTCTGCGGCGAGGAGACCGCACTGCTGGACAGCCTGGAAGGCGGCCGCGGCACGGTGCGCGCCAAGCCGCCGCTGCCGGCCCACAAGGGCCTGTTCCAGAAGCCGACCGTCATCAACAACGTGCTCTCGCTCGTCGCGGTGCCCCACATCCTGGCCGATGGCGCGCAGAAATACGCCGATTTCGGCATGGGCCGCTCGCGCGGAACCATGCCGATCCAGATCGCCGGCAATGTGAAGCATGGCGGCCTGTTCGAGACCGCGTTCGGCATTCCGCTCGGCGAGCTGATCAACGACATCGGCGGTGGCACCGCGTCCGGCCGCCCGGTCAAGGCGGCGCAGGTGGGCGGCCCGCTGGGCGCCTATGTCCCGCCGTGGCAGTTCGACCTGCCGTTCGACTACGAAGCCTTCGCGGCCAAGGACGCGCTGATCGGCCATGGCGGCATCGTCGTGTTCGACGAGACCGCGGACATGGCCAAGATGGCTCGGTTCGCGATGGAATTCTGCGCGGCGGAAAGCTGCGGAAAGTGCACCCCCTGCCGCATCGGCTCGACCCGCGGCATGGAGCTGATGGATCGCATCATGCGGCGCGAGCGGCTCGACGCCAATATCGCGGTGCTGACCGATCTCTGCCACACCATGAAGCTTGGATCTCTTTGCGCCCTCGGCGGGTTTACCCCCTACCCGGTGATGAGCGCGCTGACCCATTTCCCCGAGGATTTCGGCGTGACGCCGCGCAAGCTCGAAGCTGCCGAGTGAGGAGGACGCATCATGTCTCTCGTTCATGAGATCGATTACGGTACGCCCGCCCCCAAGACCGACAAGATGGTGACCCTCACCATCGACGGTGTGGAGCTCACCGTCGCGGAGGGTACCTCCATCATGCGCGCGGCGATGGAGATGGGGACGCAGATCCCCAAGCTCTGCGCCACCGACATGCTCGACGCCTTCGGTTCCTGCCGGCTCTGCCTGGTGGAGATCGAAGGGCGTGCCGGCACCCCGGCTTCCTGCACCACGCCGGTCGGCCCCGGCATGAAGGTGCATACCCAGACCGAGCGGCTGAAGCAGCTGCGCAAGGGCGTGATGGAGCTCTACATCTCCGATCACCCGCTGGACTGCCTGACCTGCGCCGCCAATGGCGACTGCGAGCTGCAGGACATGGCCGGCGCGGTCGGCCTGCGCGAGGTGCGCTACGGCATGGAGGGCGCGAATCACTTCGCCCCCACCTCCGAGCTCGTCATGCCGAAGGACGAGTCGAACCCCTATTTCACCTATGATCCGGCCAAGTGCATCGTCTGCAACCGCTGCGTCCGCGCCTGCGAAGAGGTGCAGGGCACTTTTGCGCTGACGATCGCCGGCCGCGGTTTCTCCAGCCGGGTGTCGCCGGGCCAGTCCGAGGCCTTCCTCACCTCCGAATGCGTCTCCTGCGGCGCCTGCGTGCAGGCCTGCCCGACCGCGACCCTGGCCGAGAAGGCGCTCATCCAGATTGGCCAGCCCGAGCATTCGGTGGTCACCACCTGCGCCTATTGCGGTGTCGGCTGCTCGTTCAAGGCGGAAATGCGCGGCCAGGAAGTGGTGCGCATGGTGCCGTGGAAGGACGGCAAGGCCAATCGCGGCCATTCCTGCGTGAAGGGCCGCTTCGCCTGGGGCTATGCCATGCACCAGGACCGCATCCTGAAGCCGATGATCCGCGAGAAGGTCTCGGATCCGTGGCGCGAAGTCTCCTGGGACGAGGCCATCAGCTACACCGCGCAGAAGCTGATCCATATCCGCGACACCTATGGCCGCCGCGCCATTGGCGGCATCACCTCCTCGCGCTGCACCAATGAGGAGGCCTATCTCGTCCAGAAGCTTATCCGCGCCGGCTTCGGCACCAACAATGTCGACACCTGCGCCCGGGTGTGCCACTCGCCGACTGGCTATGGCCTCAATCAGGCGTTCGGCACCTCGGCCGGCACGCAGGACTTCGACTCGGTCGAGGATTCCGACGTCATCCTGGTGATCGGCGCCAACCCGACCGATGGCCACCCGGTGTTCGGCTCGCGCATGAAGAAGCGCCTGCGCGAGGGCGCCAAGCTGATCGTGGTCGATCCCCGCCGGATCGATCTCGTCCGCTCGCCCCACATCAAGGCCGATTTCCACCTGCCGCTGCAGCCCGGCACCAACGTCGCCATCGTCACCGCACTGGCGCATGTCGTCGTCACCGAGGGTCTGGTGAACGAGGAATATGTCCGCCAGTTCTGCGACTGGGAGGAATTCCAGGATTGGGCCGAGTTCGTCGCCGATGCCCGCAATTCGCCGGAAGAGGTCGAGAAGCTGTCGGGCGTGCCCGCGCATCTCATCCGCGGCGCGGCGCGGCTCTATGCGACCGGCGGCAACGCCGCGATCTATTACGGCCTTGGCGTCACCGAGCACTCGCAGGGCTCGACCACGGTGATGGCGATCGCCAATCTCGCCATGGCGACCGGCAATATCGGCCGCCGCGGCGTCGGCGTGAACCCGCTGCGCGGCCAGAACAACGTGCAGGGCTCCTGCGACATGGGCTCCTTCCCCCATGAGCTGCCCGGCTACCGCCACATCTCCGACGACGCGACCCGCGCCACCTTCGAGGCGATGTGGGGCCGTCCGCTCGATCCGGAGCCGGGCCTGCGCATTCCCAACATGCTGGACGCCGCCGTCGACGGCACCTTCAAGGCCATCTACATCCAGGGCGAGGACATCCTCCAGTCCGACCCCGACACCAAGCATGTCTCCGCCGGCCTCGCCGCGATGGACCTCGTCATCGTGCAGGACCTGTTCCTGAACGAGACGGCGCGTTTCGCCCATGTCTTCCTGCCGGGCTGCACCTTCCTCGAGAAGGACGGCACCTTCACCAACGCCGAGCGCCGCATCCAGCTCGTGCGCAAGGTGATGGCGCCCAAGAACGTCTATGGCGACTGGGAGGTGACCCAGCTTCTCGCCAATGCGATGGGCATGGAGTGGAGCTACACCCACCCCTCGCAGATCATGGACGAGATCGCGGCGCTGACGCCGACCTTCGCCGGCGTGTCCTTCAAGCGGCTGGACGAACTGGGCTCGGTGCAGTGGCCGTGCAACGATGCCAATCCGGAAGGTGTGCCGATCATGCACATCAACGGCTTCGCGCGCGGCAAGGGCAAGTTCGTCGTCACGGAGTACATCCCGACCGACGAGCGGACCGGCTCGCGCTTCCCGCTGCTGCTCACCACCGGCCGCATCCTCAGCCACTACAATGTCGGCGCGCAGACCCGCCGCACCGCCAATGTCGCGTGGCACCCGGAAGACCGCCTCGAAATCCACCCGCACGATGCCGAACAGCGCGGCGTGCGGGACGGCGACTGGGTGCGGATCGACAGCCGCGCCGGCGCCACAACGCTGCGCGCGCTGATCACCGACCGCGTGGCGCCGGGCGTGGTCTACACGACCTTCCACCACCCCGACACCCAGGCGAACGTCGTCACCACCGACTTCTCCGACTGGGCGACCAACTGCCCCGAGTTCAAGGTCACCGCGGTGCAGATCGCCCGTTCCAACGGGCCGTCGGAGTGGCAGGAAGAATACGACGCCTTCAGCCGCGAGAGCCGCCGCATCCAGACCGCGGCGGAGTGAGCGGGGACCGCGATGATCCCGGCTGCCCGCCGCGTTCCGCGTATCGTCTGCACCGCCGATGCGGTGCAGGCGGGCGAACGGGCGATCCCGGAGGAGACGCCGGTCGCCATCGTCCATAACGGCTCGACCTATGCCGTGATGATGGCGACGCCGGCGGACCTCGAGGATTTCGGGGTCGGCTTCAGCCTCACCGAGGGGGTCATCGCCGACCCCTCGGAGATCGAGGGTCTTGAAACCCTCGAATTCGATGATGGCATCGAGGTGCGGCTCTGGCTCGACGGGACGCGCGCCGCCGCGGCGGCGGATCGTCGTCGGCGCCTGGCCGGTCCGACGGGCTGCGGCCTGTGCGGGGTGGAAAGCCTCGAGATCGCGGTTCGGCCGG
>CAZIXP010000001.1:0-121894 GCA_964543245.1 uncultured Starkeya sp. | reverse complement strand
CGGTCCGGCGGCGTCGAGACACGTGCAGGAAACAGGCCGCGCCGCCGGAACGTGTGCCGCGGCGGCGGAAGAGAGCGGCGGCCGCCTCCGCCGCCGCACCACGTCGTGCGGTGTGCTAGGTGACAGGAACAAAGCCCCGGAAATCGCTTGAGCGTTAGCAGCTTAGAATGTTCAATCCTTAGGCACGCGGCGGCGCCGAAAGCGGCAGCCGCCTGGGCCGCCGGCCGCCGCGCGCGGGCCTTGCCTGCGCGCGGGCCGCCTGCGGGGTGGCACGGGGGTTGCGAGCCCCGCGCCGGGACGTCCAGCCAGAGGAGCCACGGCCGATGCCGACCTTCGCCACGACCGTCAACGGAACCGCCGTCACGGCGGAAGTCGATCCGCGCCTGCTGCTGGTCGATTTCCTGCGCGAGCGGCTCGGCCTCACCGGCACCCATGTCGGCTGCGACACCAGCCAGTGCGGGGCCTGCACAGTGCATCTCGACGGCCGGGCGGTGAAGGCCTGCGCGGTGCTGGCGGTGCAGGCGGCGGGGCGGGAGGTGCTCACCATCGAGGGCGTCGGCAGCGCCGAGGCTCTGCACCCGATGCAGGCCGCCTTTCGCGAGCATCACGGACTGCAATGCGGCTTCTGCACGCCGGGCATGATCATGGCGGGGCTCGACATGGTGCGCCGCCACGGCGCCGCGCTCTCGGCCGAGACGGTGCGGGCCGAGCTGGAAGGCAATCTCTGCCGCTGCACCGGCTATCACAACATCGTCGAGGCGGTGATCGGCGGCGCCGCGGCCATGGGGTCCGCGGCGCTGGCGCCGGCCGCTCCCGCCGCCATCGGCTGAGGAAAGCGCCATGTTCACGTTCCGCTACCACCGCCCCGCCAGCGTCGACGACGCGCTCGCCCTTGTCGCCGCCGAGGACGAGGCGAAATATCTCGCCGGCGGCCAGACCCTGCTGCCGACGCTGAAGCAGCGTCTGGCCTCGCCCTCGGACCTCATCGACCTCGGCGACATCGCCGGCCTCTCCGGCATCCGGGTCGAGGAAAATCGCGTCGTGATCGGCGCCATGACGCCCCATGCCGATGTCGCGGCCTCGGCCGCGGTCCGCGCCGCGATTCCGGCGCTGGCCGATCTCGCCGGGCGGATCGGCGATCCCGCCGTGCGCAACCGCGGCACCCTCGGCGGCTCCATCGCCAATAACGACCCTTCGGCGGACTATCCCGCCGCCTGCCTCGGTCTCGACGCCACCATCGTCACCACCGTGCGGGAGATACCGGCCGATGCCTTCTTCCAGGGCCTGTTCGAGACCGCGCTGGCGCCGGCGGAGCTGATCACCGCGGTGTCCTTCCCCGTTCCGCTGCGCGCGGCCTATGAGAAGTTCGCCAATCCCGCCTCGCGCTACGCCATGGCCGGGGTGCTGGTGGCGGTGACGCCGGCGGGCGTGCGGGTCGCAGTGACCGGGGCGAGCCAGGCCGGCGTGTTCCGCTGGGCCGAGGCCGAGGCGGCGCTGGAGGCTTCCTTCGCGCCGGAAGCGCTCGCCGGCCTCGCCCTGCCGGCCGAGGACATGATCGCCGACATCCACGGCAGCGGCGCCTACCGCGCCCATCTCGCCGCGGTCATGGCGCGCCGCGCCGTGGCCCGGCTCGCCGGCTGAGGGCGCGGCGACAGCCTCTGCGCCGCGTTTCCTGCGCGGCCGGGCCCGGTGCAAAGAAAAGCCCGCCGCGCGGTCGCGCGGACGCGCGGCCGGGGCGGCCTTGCCGGCCCCGGCACAAAGAAAAACCCGCCGCGCGGTCGCGCGGCGGGCAGTTGCGGGGTCGGGAGACCCCCTCCGATAAGGGTTCGGCCGTCAGAGCCGGCCGATGGCGGCGGGCTGCGGCGGGCCTCAGTGCTCGTCGTCCTTGATCTCGTTCTTGAGCAGCTCGAGGATGCGGCGCTTCACCGCGATGAATTCCGGGTCCATCACCATGTCGAGCGAGCGCGGCCGCGGGATCGGGACCACGATCTCCTCCTTCAGCCGGCCGGGGCGCGCGGTCATGACATAGATGCGGTCGCCCAGCAGGATGGCTTCGTCAATGTCGTGGGTGACGAAGAGCACGGTCTTCTGGTGCTGCTCCCACACCCGCAGCAGCAGCTTCTGCATGGTGTTGCGGGTCTGGCTGTCCAGCGCCCCGAAGGGCTCGTCCATCAGCAGGATCTTGGGATCGTTGGCGAGCGCCCGGGCGATGGCCACGCGCTGCATCATGCCGCCGGAGAGCTGCTTGGGGTAGGCGTCGTGGAAGGCGGCGAGGCCGGTTTCGTTGAGGTAGCGGTTGACGATGTCCTCGCGCTCCTGCGCCGGCACGTTGCGCCGCTTGAGGCCGAACTCGACATTTTCCCGCACCGTCAGCCAGGGGAACAGGGTGTAGGACTGGAACACCATGCCGCGGTCGGCGCCGGGGCCCTGCACCACGCTGTTGCCGAGCAGGATGTCGCCCTCGGTCGGGTCGGCGAGGCCGGCGACGAGATAGAGCAGGCTCGACTTGCCGCAGCCGGACGGGCCGACGATGACGGCGAACTCGTTGTCCGGCACGTCGATCGAGATGCGGTCGATGGCCACGACGCTCTTGCCGGCGCGGGTCTGGTACTCCAGCCGCACATCCTTGATGCGCAGGCGGGAGCGGGTGCCGGCGTCGGGGGCGGTGGCGGTCACAACGCTCATCGGGTTGCCTTCGTCGTTCGGTGGATCAGTTCGCCCAGGCGACCAGGCGGAGCCGGATCACGCGGAAGATGAGGTCGGTGAAGAGGCCGAGCAGGCCGATGACGGCGATGGCGAGGAAGATCACGTCCACCTGGAAGCCACGCATCGCCTTCATGCTGATGTAGCCGAGGCCCGAGGAGGCGGCGACCAGCTCGGCGACGACCAGATAGGTCCAGGCCCAGCCCATGGTGATGCGCAGCGTGTCGATGATGCCCGGCAGCGCCGCCGGCGTCAGCACGTGGAGCAGCGCGTCGCGGCGCGAGGCGCCAAGCGTGTAGGAGGCGTTCAGCAGGTCCTTCGGCACGCCGCGCGAGACGTCGGCGATCATCACCAGCTGCTGGAAGAAGGTGCCGAAGATGATGACCATGATCCGCTGCTCGATGCCGATGCCGATCCACAGGATGAACAGCGGCACGAAGGAGGTGACCGGGAGATAGCGGATGAAGTTCACCAGCGGTTCGAGGCCGGCCTCGACCACCCGGAACGTGCCCATCAGCAGCCCGAGCGGAACCGCGATGATGGAGGAGATGATGAAGCCGGTGACGACCACCTGAAAGCTGGCCCAGACATGCTGGGCCAGGGTGCCGTCTTCCAGCAGGCGGAAGAACGCCCCGGTCACCGCGCTCGGCGACGGCAGGAAGATGTCCTGCATGAAGCCGCCATAGGTGAGGATCGACCAGACACCGATCACGACCACCCAGGTGAGGGCGGAGATGGCGAATTTGAGCGGTCCGGGGATGTCGGACTTCGGCGTCAGGCACTGGTCGACCAGGGATTGTTTGCGCGCCATTGAACGTCTTCGTGTGTGATGCCGGGAAAGGCCCCGGCTTCGTGTGTCATGCCGGGGAGCCCCCGGCGCGCGCGGGGCGCGCCGGGAGCGTGGAAGGCGGCGGGGCGCGCCCCGCCCGTCAGCTCACTGGGTGAAGCTGGGGTCGATGACTTCCTTATAGGTGATCGGCTTCTTCACCTTGCCGAGGTCGGCCCAGATCTCGTTGCCGAGCTCAAGCACCTCGGTGACCTTGCCGGGCTTGTCCGGGGTGCCGAGATACTCGATGGTCATCGCCTTGTCGTAGAACTTCACGCCCGAGGCGGCGTCGGCGAAGTCCTTCGGCTCCTTGAGATAGCCGCCGACGCCCTTCGCCATGATGGCGTAGGCCTTGTCCGGGTTGGCCTTGGTGTAGTCGACCGCCTTCTGCAGCGCGGCGACGAAGCCCTTCACGTCCTTGGGCTGCTTCTCGAGGACGCTGCAGGAGAATTCGAGCACGTCGACGATGACGCCGGGGGTGTCGGCGCTGCTGGTCAGCACCTTGCCGACGTTCTTGGTCTTCACGAGGGTGAGGTTCGGCTCCCACGTCACCGCGGCGGGCACCTGGCCGGCGATGAAGGCGGCGGCGGCGGCGTCGGCGCTCATGTTCAGCACCTCGACCTCCTTCAGCGGGATGCCCTTCTTCTTCAGCAGGTAGGAGAACCAGAACTGGGAGGTCGAGCCCTCGTTCATGGCGACGGTCTTGCCCTTGAGGTCCTCAAGGCTGTTGATCTCCTTCACCGAGACCATGCCGTCGCCGCCATGGCTCTCGTCGAACAGCGCCACCGCCCTGAAGCAGAAGGAGTCGGAGCGGTACTTCAGGATCTCGTCCAGCGTGGTCGCGGTGCCGGAGAGCTTGCCGGCGGCCTGCGCCGCCATGGCCAGCGCGGAATCGTCAACCACCTGGAAATCGACGTCGACGCCGTTCTCCTTGAAGTAGCCGAGCTCCTTGGCGAGGTAGAGCGGCCCGTAGCCGACCCAGATGGTGTGGCCGAGGGAGAGCTTGCCGGCGAAGGCGGCCTGCGAGGCGACCGCCGCCAGCACCGTCCCGCAGAGCACGCCGGCGATCTGCCGGCGGAAAAACTTGTTCAGCATTGGTCCTAATCCTCAGGTCGTTCCCGTCGTGCAGCGAAGCGTCCCATGCCCGTCGCGGACAGCGCCGCCATGTCGCGGCGCGGATGTCGGCGAAAGCATCCGGCCGGGAGCGCCGCCGGTGCATCCCGTCCGGCGACATAAAAGGCAATTGCTATGCCAATCGCCGGCGCCCCCCGGCGCCGGCAGCCTTGCCGGAGAGGTGGGTTTTTCTTGGCCGGGCCTGCCGCAATTGGAGGAAACGCGAAGCGAGACCTGAGAGGCAGGTCTGATACATTGACGAAGAACTGGCCACTTCGCTGGGCAGCCAACGTATTCGTCTGCCCGCCTTTCGCGCTTTCGTGGCTGAACGGTCGTATAAGCTGCCGATGGGTGCGCGGCCGGCAGCATAAATACCGTCGGCAGCCCACCGCGTCCTCGACGGTGCGGCGGCCGGCGCCGCGGAGCCTGTCGGCCGCCGCGCTCCGTCCTACCCTCCACTGCCGCGATACCGGCGAGCGCCAGGTGAGATGGTCATGCAGCACACCGAATGACCTGCCGTCGCCGCCCGGCCGTGGCGGGTTCCGCTCGGGCTGCCACTGGGGAAGCCCGGGCGGGGCCGGCGCGGCGCTGGCGCAGCCTCGCGTGTCTCGATGGATGTGCGCGTCCCGGCGGGCTTGCGCGTCTCAATAGCCGCGCGCGGCGTGCACCTCGTGCAGCGGCGGCTCGCCGCGGCGGACCCGGCGGATGCTCTCCGCCACATCCCGCGCCGCGAGCGCGGGCACGGTGATGCTGGCGATGTGCGGCGTGATCAGCACGTTGGGCGTGGTCCAGAGCGGGTGCCCCTCCGGCAGCGGCTCGGCCACGAAGACGTCGAGCGTGGCGCCGCCGAGATGGCCGCTCTCCAGCGCTGCGATCAGCGCCGCCTCGTCGACCAGCCTGCCGCGGGAGGCGTTCACCAGCTTGGCGCCCTTGCGCATCAGCGCGAGTTCGGCGGCGCCAATCAGCCCCTCGGATTCGCGGGTGAGCGGCACCAGCACCACCACGATGTCGGAGCCGGTGAGGATGGTCTCCAGCCCCTCGCGGCCGGTGAGGCAGGTCACGCCGGGCAGGGTCTTGGCGCTGCGCGACCAGCCGGTCACGCTGTAGCCCATGCCGGCGAGGGCGAGGGCGGCCGGCGTGCCGAGCTCGCCCAGCCCCAGCAGCCCGACCTTGACCTCGGACAGCGCGCGGGGATGCACATAGGTCCACGCGCCCCGGCGCTGCGCCGCCTCGAACACGTCGATGTCGCGGGCATAGCGGGTGACGGCGAAGAGGATGTAGCTTGCCATCATCTGCACCATGCCGGGGTCGTTGAGGCGGGAGATCGGCACCGGCACCAGGTCGTCGCGGCGCACCAGCGCGTCGACGCCGGCGCCGAGATTGGTGACGAGCCGCAGGTTCGGGAAGCTGGAGAAGAAGCCGGCCGGCGGGCTCCACACCAGCGCGTAGCCGACCTCGGCGGGGTCGCCGACATCGGGCGCGACGCGGAAATCCAGCTCCGGCAGTTCGGCCGCCAGCGCCTCGCGCCAGGCGGAGGGATCGTCGACGGCGCTGTAGAAAACCAGGGCTTCGCGGCTCACCGGGGGCACTCCGTGTGGGGGATGTCGCCGACGCCCCCGCCGGGCCTGCCCCGCGCGAGCGCGCCGAATCGCTCGCTCCGTTTCTAGCCTCTGCCCAGGAGTGTGTCCTGCCCATCTGCTGGGCAGCGGCTCGGTCCGGCGTGTCAGTCGCCCGTGTCGGCGTCGCCGACCGGGGCGAGCAGCGCGACGAGGGCTTCCGCCTCCGGCGCGGCGGCGAGGTTCAGCGTGGTCGCGCCCTCGGTCATCAGCGTCTCGCCCGGTTCCAGCGCGCCGGACTCGGCGAACCGCCAGACCCCCCGCACCGCGTACAGCACGATGTGGCCGCCGGGCGGGGCGACGAGCGGCGGTGCGCTGCCGCCGGCGAGGGCCAGCACCTGCGCCCGCCAGCGCCCGCGCCGGGTCATGACGTTCAGCACCTCCACCGGCCCGGCCGCCAGCCGCGAGGACGGCGCGAGGACGCTGTCGAAATACAGTGGCCGCAGCCGCTCCAGCGCCGTGACATGGTCGTCGAAGACGAGCTCCAGCCCGGCGCCCTGCAGCAGGGTGATCTGGCGGTCGATGCCGGGGAAGGAGGAGAACGGCCCGTCGGTCACGATCGGCGCCAGGCTCACCCGTATGTCGAAATCGTCATGGCCGCTGCCGGCCGGCAGCAGCACGATGTCCCGGGTGATGCCGCCGCCGTTCTTCCACGGGATGACGCTGTGGTCGGCCGGGCGGAGGTGATGCCACCGGGTTTCACTGGATGCCGCCGTCATCTCTTCGTCTCCCGCCGGGTTCGTGCGTCGCGGAAATTGCGTAGATCAAAATTCTCGAGCACGCTACGCGCGGCCGGCAATGCGGGTCCCGACCCGCCCGGCGCGGGGTTCGGCTCAGCGCAGGGTTCGGCTCGGCGACAGCGTGCCGGGCGCGAAGGCGCCGCCGGGGGAGAAGCTGGCGGTGAGATGGCGGGCGAACACCTCGACCGCCGGCCGGGGCGTCTGCCGCTTCAGCCGGAGGCTGACGAGCCGCACCGGTTCCAGACGGTCGGTGATCGGCACCGAGGCGACGCGGCGCCCGTCATGGGTGATCTGGGTGCGCGGCAGCACGTTCTGGATGGAATAGCCGCGGCCATGGCCGACGAGGCCGCGGGTCAGGTCATAGGCGCGGGAGCGGAAGGCGATCTGCGGCTCGACCCCGACCGCGCGGAACAGGCTGAGGAAGTAATCCCGCGAATGCGGCAGGTCGAGCAGGATGAAGGGCTCGCGCGCGAGTTCGGCGAGGCTCACCCCGTCGCGCTCGGCCAAAGCATGGTCGGCGGGCAGCACCGCATAGGGCGGCAGCTCGGCCAGCAGCTCGGCCGCGATCTCCTCCGGCCGGGCGAAGTCGTAGGACAGCGCGATCTCGGTGCGGCCGGCCACCAGCGCGTCGAGGATGAGCGGCTGGTCGCCCTCGTCGAGGCTCACCGTGATGCCGGGATGGCTCTCGGCGAAGGAGGAGAGCAGGCCCGGCATGAAATGGGTGGCGATGGTCCAGAAGCAGCCGACCGAAATCTCGCCGCGCACCTCGTCGGCCATGGCGCGGGCGTTCTGGCCGAAGTCGCGGGCATGGTTCAGCAGCAGCCGCGCCTCGTTGATGATGCGGGTGCCGGCGATGGTGGGCGTCACGCCCTTGGCGTGGTGGCGCACGAAGATCTGCGCGCCGCATTCCGCCTCGAACTGGGCGATGGCCGCGGAGATGGAAGGCTGCGAGACGTTGAGCTGCCGTGCCGCCTCGGTGAGATTGCCGCACTCGGCCGTGGCCACGATGTAGCGCAGGGCGCGCAGCGAGATGTTCATCGGGAATTTCTATCTCAAGGAACGATAGAAAATATTTTACCGATCCACTCACGCAGCACAAGATTGCGTCACGAGAAAAGGATGGGCAGATGATCCGCACAGGTGACGAGTACCGCAACGGGCTGCGCGACGGCCGCGAGGTCTGGATCGATGGCGAGCGCGTGGCGGACATCACCGCCCACGCCGCGTTCAAGCCCATCGTCGACGTCAAGGCGCGCATGTACGACATGGCGCATGAGGCGGCCTATCAGGACCGCCTGACCTATGTCGAGGACAACAAGCGCAACACCATCTTCTACAAGCCCCCGCGCGAGACCAAGGACTGGTCCGACAAGATCGGCGCGGTCGACGCGGTGATGAAGGACATCGGCGGCGTCGTCACCCGGGTGGGCGACGAGACCATCGGCGAGGTGTGGTCGCTGATCGACGGGCGCGACGTGCTCGCCGAGTTCGACCCGCGCTTCGCCGACAATGTCGACCGCCACGTCCAGACCATCTTCGACAACGACATCTTCCACGTCTCGGCCAACACCGATCCCAAGGGCGACCGCTCCCGCGCGCCGCAGGACCAGGACCCCGACATGATGGTGCATGTCGTGAAGGAGACCGATGCCGGCATCATCATCCGCGGCGCCAAATACGAGACCGCCGCCGCCTATGCCGACCAGGCCTTCCTGAAGCCGACCGTCGGCGCCTGGAGCAACGAGAAGCTCTCGGACTACGCCGTGGGCTGCGTGGTGAAGATGGGCGCGCCGGGCGTGAAGCACATCTGCCGCTCCGGCTTCGCCGGCCGTTCCGACCCGGCCGACTATCCCCTCGCCAACCGGTTCGACGAGGTCGAGGCGCTGGTCATCTTCGACAACGTGCTGATCCCGTGGGAGGACGTGTTCTTCTACCGCCACACCAAGGCGGCGCAGTTCATCCGCTCCACCCTGCACCGCTACTCCGCCTTCCCCTATGTGCAGCGCCTGCTCTACGTCGCCGACATGATGATCGGCGCGGCGATGTGGAACGCCAAGCAGACCGGCCTCGACAAGCTGCAGTCGGTCCGCGAGAAGCTCGCCGACCTCGTCTGCTACCGCGAGGGCATCAATGCCCACCTCACCGCCTCGATCACCCTGGCGGAGAAGAGCCCCGGCGGGCTGCTGATGCCGAACCAGTCGCTGCTCTATGCCGGCCGGGTCCATGCCTGCTCGCAGCTTCCCGCGATGATGCACATCGCCCGCGAGCTGTGCGGCGGCCAGATCTGCGTCACGCCGAACGCCGCCGCCTTCGCCGCGCCCGGCTCGAGCGAGTGGCTGAAGAAGTTCTACACCCTGAACGAGGAGTGGGGGGCGGACGACCGCCGCAAGCTGCTCGCCTTCGCCCGCGACCTGCTGAACTCCGACTATGCCGGCCACCGGCTCACCTTCGTCCAGTTCGCCCAGGCGCCGCACTTCAACCACCTCGCAGCGGTGTACAATTCGTTCGACTTCGAGGGCCCGCTGGAGTTCGTCCGCAAGGCCGCCGGCCTGTCCGACGCGGTGTGGGGGGCCCGTCCGGGGCTGGCGTCATGAGCGTCGATCCCGCCCTGTTCCGGGAGGCCATGGGCCGCACCGCCTCTGGCGTTACGGTGGTGACGACGGCGGGCGAGGCCGGGCGTGCCGGGCTCACCGTGTCCTCGCTGTGCTCGCTGTCGATGGAACCGCCCTCGGTGCTGTTCTGCGTCCACCGCGACAGCCGTTCGCTGCCGGCGATCCTCGCCAATGGCGTGTTCGCGGCCAACATCCTCGGCCATGACCAGCACCGCGTGGCCGACAGCTTCGCCGGCCTCATCCCTGAATGGCGGGAGGACCGCTTTGCCGCCGGCACGTGGGACACCCGCGTCACCGGGGCGCCGCTGCTGCACGGCGCGCTGTGCCGCTTCGACTGCCGGGTGGCGGGGGTGTTCCAGTTCGGCACCCATCACATCGTCGCCGGCGAGGTGGTGGCGCTGGAGACCCATGCCGAGGAGCCGCTGGTCTATACCCGCCGGGGCTATCGCCGGCTGGCCTCGGCCTAGCGGCGCCATGGGTTCGTCAGGCGGTTCGGCTGAAAGCGCGGCGGCGGGGCGGGCGACCCCCGCCGCCGTCGCGCTGCTGCGCGACCTCATCGGCTTCGAGAGCGTGAGCCACCGCTCCAACCGCGACATTGCCGGCTACATCGCCGATTATCTCTCCCGCTTCGGTGTCGAGGCGCGGCGGTTGCCCAATGCCGCGGGCGACAAGGTCGCCCTGCTCGCCACCCTCGGCCCGGCGGACCGGCCGGGCGTGGTGCTCTCCGCCCACACCGACGTGGTGCCGGTCGAGGGGCAGAACTGGTCCAGCCCGCCCTTCGCGGCGGCGCTGCGGGACGGCCGGGTCTATGGCCGCGGCAGCACCGACATGAAGGGCTTCATCGCCACCGCGCTGGCGGCGGTGCCCCAGTTCCTCGGCACGGCCAGCCAGACCCCGGTGCATATCGCGCTGTCCTATGACGAGGAGGTCGGCTGCGCCGGGGCGGACGATCTGGTGGCGGCCGTGGCGGGGCTGCCCGCGCCGCCCGCGCTGTGCATCGTCGGCGAGCCCACCGGCCTCAGGGTAGCGCGCGCCCACAAGGGCAAGCTGGCCCGCCGGCTGGTCTTCACCGGGCGGGGCGGGCATTCCGCCCTGCCGCACCGGGCGGCGAACGCGGTGGAGGCGGCGGCGCGGATGGCGGTGGCGCTGTCCGCCCTCGGCGCCGAGCTGCGCGTGCGTCACGACCCGGCGTTCGATCCGCCCTGGTCCAGCGTCCATGTCGGCTCGCTGCATGGCGGCGGCGCGCTGAACCTGGTGCCGGACCGCGCCGTGCTGGAATTCGAGGTGCGCACCCTGCCCGGCGAGGACGAGGCGGCGCTGGTCTCCCGGCTCGACGCGCTGCAGCGCGAGGCCCATGCCGCGCTGGCGGCGCAGGCGCCCGAGGCTGGGCTCGCCATGGAGCCGATCAGCGCCTATCCCGGGCTCGACACGCCCGCGCAGAGCTGGCCCGTTGCGCTCGGCGCCGCGCTGTCCGGCGCGGCGGCGTCGGGCGCGGGCGAGCCGATAACCCTCGCCTTCGGGACCGAGGCCGGGCTTTATGCCCGCGCCGGCATCCCCACCATTGTCTGCGGTCCCGGCGACATCGCTCGCGCCCACAAGGCGGACGAATGGATCGGGCTGGACGAACTGGCGGCGGCCGGTGCCATGATGTCCCGCCTCGCCAGCCTGCTGCACGCCCCCGTCGACTCCTGGCCGCTGCGGGCGCCCGCCTCCCTGCCGACCTCCTGATCCCGAACCGAGAGAACGCCGTCCATGGTCGTCCACACCCGCCTGCGCCCCTTCAACACCAAGCAGACCTACCCCGAGCAGAAGCTCGACAACGATCTCTCCCAGGGCGTCGTGGCGCGCGGCACCATGGTGTTCCTGCGCGGGCAGGTTGCCCAGGACCTCGACACCCGCGAGAGCGTCCATGTCGGCGATGCCGGCAAGCAGGCCGAGAAGGCCATGGCCAACATCAAGATGCTGCTGGAGGAAGCCGGCAGCGACCTCAGCCACATCTGCCGGGTGGTGGTCTATCTCACCGACATCCGCTACCGCGAGGCGGTCTATCAGGAGATGGGCAAGTGGCTGAAGGGCGTGTTCCCCTGCTCCACCGGCCTGGTGGTGCCCGCGCTCGCCCGGCCGGAATGGCTGGTCGAGATCGAGGTGACGGCCGTCATCCCCGACGCGGCCTGAGCGGGAGGACGGCGTGACCTTCTCCGTCTCCGCGCGCTGCGCGCGCACCGGCATGTTCGGCATCGCCGTCTCCTCCTCCAGCCCCTGCGTCGCGGCGCGCTGCGCCCACGCCCGGGCCGGGGTGGGGGTGGTGGCGACGCAGAACATCACCGATCCCACCCTCGGGCCGAAGGGGCTGGACCTCATGGCGCAGGGCCTTTCCGCGCACGAGGCGCTGGCCCGGTTCCAGGCCGAGGCGCCGCATTTCGCGTTCCGCCAGGTGGTGCTGCTGGACCGGGAGGGGCGGGTCGCCGGCCATTCCGGCACCCGCACGCTCGGCACCCACGCCATCGCCACCGGCACCGATGTGGCGGCGGCGGGCAACCTGCTGGCCTCGCTCGAGGTGCCCGCCGCGATGGTGGCGGCGTTCGAGGCGCAGCCGCAGGCTCATCTCGGCGATCGCATCCTCGCCGCGATGCAGGCCGCGGTGGCGGCCGGCGGCGAGGAGGGGCCGGTGCATTCCGCCGGCATGCTGCTGGTGGACAAGGTGGGCTGGCCGGTGGCGGACCTGAGGGTCGACTGGACCGAGGCCGACCCGATCGCGGAGCTGGCGGCGCTCTGGGCGCTGTGGCAGCCGCAGATGGATGCTTACGTCACCCGTGCGCTCGACCCTTCGACCGCGCCGTCCTACGGTGTCCCCGGCGACCAGTAGCCAGCCCCGAGCCGCGAGGCCCTTATGTCGATCTTCCGCCCCACCCTGAAGCTCACCCATTCCGGCGCGCTGAAGATGCTCGCCGCCGCCGTCGCCAAGGCGACGGAAATGGGGGTGCCGCAGAACATCAACATCGTCGACGAGGGCGGCAATCTGCTGGCCTTCGTGCGGATGGACGGCGCCAAGCTGCTGTCGCGCGAGACCTCGCTGTCGAAGGCGGTCACCGCCGCCTCGCACCGCCAGCCGACCTCGCGGCTGAAGCCCGCCGACGAGATCAAGCTGTCGCTCGCCGGCGGCCAGCGCCTCACCAATCTGGAGGGCGGCCTGCCCATCATCGTCGATGGCGTCTGCCTCGGCGGCATCGGCGTCGGCTCGGGCACCGGGGAGCAGGACGTCGCGGTGGCCCGCGCCGGGCTGGCCGCCATCGGCGCCGACGACCAGATGCCGTGAAGGGGAGGCACACCGTGCGGATCGAGGTCGTCAGCGGCCCCAACACCAATCTCTACGGCCTCGACCCCTCCGGTCCCTATGGCCGGCTGACCCTGGCCGACATCGAGGCGGCCTGCCGTGCCCGCGCCGCCGCGATGGGCGCCGAGCTCGGCTTCCGCCAGTCCAACCACGAGGGCGAGCTGGTGGACTGGATCCAGCAGGCGCGCGGCACCGCCGACGGCATCGTCATCAATGCCGGCAGCCTCTCCTATGGCTCGATCGCCATTCCCGACGCGCTGGCGGCCTTTGGCGGGCCGGTGCTGCAGGTCCATGTCAGCAACGTGTTCCAGCGCGAGGCCTTCCGCCACCACTCGCCGATCTCGGCGGTGGCGACGGGCTGCATCATCGGGCTCGGCCCGGCGGGCTATGCCATGGCCGTGGAGGCGCTGATCCGCCGGCTCGCCGACGCCTGACACCGCGCAGCAGCGGCGCCCGGCGGGGCCCAGTCCGGCAGCCTCGGTCCGGCGGCTTTCGGCCGGCAGCCTCAGCCGGGCAGCCTCAGCCCGGCGTGCCGACCGGAATCTGCTGGGTGATGCAGTGGATGTTGCCGCCGCCGAGCAGGATTTCCCGCGTCGGCAGCCCGATCACCTCGCGGTCGGGGAACAGGCCGGCGAGGATGGCGCGGGCCTCCTCGTCGTGGCGCGGGTCCAGCAGGGGCATCAGCACGAAGCCGTTGCCGACATAGAAGTTCACATAGGACCCGCCGAGCCGCTCGCCGACGCCGCGGCTCATGGTGCCGCCCCCGGCGAGGGGCTCCTCCACCGCTTCGGCGGCGGTGCGGAACAGCGGACCCGGCAGCGGCAGCTTCACTACTTCGATCGGCCGGCCGCGGGCGTCGCGCGCCCGGGACAGGCGGTCGAGCGCCGCCTGCGAGAGGGCGTGCTGGGGGTCGGCGGGGTCGTCGCACCAGGTCAGCGCCACCACCCCCGGGCGGACGAAGCAGGCGATGTTGTCGATGTGTCCATCGGTCTCATCATCCACCAGACCATACTCCAGCCAGATGATCGACTCGACCCCGAGATAGTCGCGCATGTTGCGCTCGATCGCCTCGCGGGAGAGCTGCGGGTTGCGGTTCGGGTTGAGCAGGCACTCCTCGGTGGTGAGCAGCGTGCCCTCGCCGTCGACATGGATCGAGCCACCCTCCAGCACGAAGGGCGCGCGGTAGCGCGGAACGCCGGCCTGCCCCAGAACGGCGGCGGCGAGGGCGCGGTCCTGCTCGAAATCGGTGTAGAGCCCGCCCCAGGCGTTGAAGTCCCAGTGTACGCCGCGCAGGCGCCCGCCGGCATCGGTCACGAAGGTCGGGCCGCTGTCGCGGCACCAGGAATCATTGCTCGGGATTTCAAGGATTTGCACGCTTGGCGGCAGGGTCTCGCGGGCCGAGGCGAGCGCCTCCGGCGGCACCAGCATGGTGACGGGCTCGAACCGGGCAATCGCCCCCGCCACCGCGGCGAACGCCGCCTGCGCCGGGCGCGCCCCGGCGCGCCAGTTGTCGGCCCGCACCGGCCAGATCATCAGGGTGCCAGCGTGCGGCTCCCATTCCGCCGGCATGCGGAAGCCGTCGGCGGCGGGGCGGCCGGGCAGCGTCGCGGGGGCGTCGGCGGTCATGGCGGGCTCCTTCAGCGCGTGGCGGCGTGGGGTTGGCGGCCGTCGAGGCTCAGCAGCGCGCCATAGAGTTCCGGCCGGCGGTCGCGGAACACACCCCAGGAATGGCGCTGCTGCGCGATGGCGTCGAGATCGAAGGTGGCGGTGAGCACCGCTTCCTCGTCCCGCCCCGCCTCGGCGACCTTGGCGCCGGTGGGATCGGCGATGAAGGAGGAACCATAGAAGGTGAGGGAGGTGCCGTTGCGCCCGGCCTCCGTGCCGATCCGGTTCGACGCGACGAGGGGCATCAGATTGGCGCCGGCATGGCCCTGCATCACCCGCTGCCAGTGGCCAGCCGAATCGAGCGCGGGATCGTGCGGTTCGGACCCGATGGCGGTGGGATAGAGCAGCACCTCCGCCCCCATCAGCGCCATGGCCCGGGCGCATTCCGGGAACCACTGGTCCCAGCAGATGCCGACCCCGATCCGCCCGACCTGCGTGTCCCACACCCGGAAGCCGGTGTCACCCGGCGAAAAATAGAACTTCTCGGTGTAGCCGGGCCCGTCGGGGATATGGCTCTTGCGGTAGACCCCGGCGATGCGGCCGTCGGCGTCAATGACGGCGAGGCTGTTGAAGGCGGCCTGTCCCGCCCGCTCGAAGAAGCTGAGCGGCAGCACCACGCCGAGCTCGCGCGCCAGCGCCACGAAATGCTGGATCAGCGGGTTGCCCTCCAGCGGCTTGGCAAGGGCGAGGTATTCGTAGAGCTGGTCCTGGCAGAAATAGGGTGTCTCGAACAGCTCCTGGATCAGGATCAGCCGGGCGCCGCGGGCGGCCGCCGCGCGCACCAGCGCTTCGGCCCGCGCGATGTTGCCGGGAATGTCCCAGGAGCAGGCCATCTGGGTCGCGGCGACGGTGAGGTGGCGCATGGGATGATCCTCCACGAGGCGGACGCTGCGCACGATCCGCGATCCGGCCTCCCATATTCTGGTGTCTGGCACAAGACGCCGCTGGCGACCGCGCGGGAATCTTCCGGCATGCCGATGTCCACAGCCCTGTGGAAAGAAACGTCACCACCCCGTTGCAATCGTCTGCGGCATGGGGCATAGAACGCCGCGTTCGGGGGCGGCCAAACAGGTCGCCACGCCGAGGAGCGGTGCGGGTGTAGCTCAGGGGTAGAGCACAACCTTGCCAAGGTTGGGGTCGAGGGTTCGAATCCCTTCGCCCGCTCCAGTTTCTCTTTGAAACTCAGAGGTTTAAGGGAAGCCGCCCAAGGGCGGCTTCCCCCTTTTTTGAAGCTGGTCAACACCTGGTCAACACCGAAGTACGCTTGATCACGGAATTCTCCCAGGTCGGGCAGTGAAGCAGCGATGACCGCGTGGACGGGCCGTGGGTTGGAACCGGCCGTCTTCCTCGGGATTCGAAGCCGGCCGCGTCGCCTCTTCATTTATCTATTCAACGAACCGTGTAACTGTGTAATCGTATTGCGTCAGGCGGCGCGCCATACGACAAACACGTAAGTGACGCTTTCGAGACCACAGCTTCGATGAACGACGTATCGATCCGCATACCTCCCCGGACCCTGCGTATGGGCGACGCCGCTCCTGATTTCGAGGCCCGTTCCACCCAAGGTCCGATCCGGCTTTCCGACTACAAGGGCCGGTGGCTGCTGTTCTTTGCGCACCCGGCGGACTTCACGCCGGTCTGCACCACAGAGTTCGTGGCGCTCGCCAAAGCGCACGATCGTTTCGCTGCGCTCGATTGCGCACTTCTCGGTCTGTCGGTCGACAGCCTCTATGCGCATGTCGCCTGGGCCCGCTCCATTCGTGAGCTCTTTTCGGTGGAAATCCCGTTTCCGGTGATCGAGGACCCGTCCATGCTCGTCGGTCGCACCTACGGTATGATCGACGAGACGGCGGAGAACAGCGCGGGAGTTCGGGCGAGTTACTTCATCGACCCGGAGGGCGTCATCCGGGCGATCACGCACTATCCGCTGACCATCGGACGTTCGGTCGACGAAATGCTGCGGATGGTGGCGGCGCTGCAGGCCACCCATTCCGGCGAGAAGCTTGCTCCGGCTGATTGGCAGCCGGGGCAGCCGCTTCTCCTGCCGGCCGAAGAAAAGGCGCAGCACGAGTCCGACTGGTTCTGCCGGAGAGATGGATGAAGGCGCTATGGCAGTCCCGGGCGCAAGCCGAGGCCGCGGCCGACAAGCTGCGCAAGTTCGCGCAATCGCAACGGTTGATGATCCTTTCCCTTCTCCTCGAAGGGGAAAAGTCGGTGACGGAAATGGACGTGGCAACCGGCATCGGGCAGCCAGCGCTCAGCCAGCAGCTCGCCGAGCTCCGCAAGGCTGAGCTGGTCACGACGCGTCGTCAGGCCAAGCAGGTCTATTACAGCCTTGCCGGCGAACCCGTTGTTTTGTGCGTGCGCAGCATCGAGGCGGTATTCGGCGCCGGCAATCCTGAACAAATGCTTCTCAAGATGACGCGGCCGGAAGCGAGTCAGAAACGAGAGCACGTGATCGAGGGCGCCGCCAACTTCGCACGACTGCGTTGACGGATCATCGATCCTTGACCGGCTCTTAAGCTTGCGGGCTCAGCTGCTCGTCCTGGGTACGCCGGCTGGCGATCTTCGCGAAGATTGGAACCGAGTATCTCGCATCTTGTCGGCGACGAAGCTCCATTCGCAAGCCGCCCACGAAGCGGCACTCTAACCGCGCCTAACCAACAGGCTCGTCGCAGAGTTCTGCGGACTGGGGCGCCGCTTTTGCCGGCGGGGCGGACGTCCCTGATGGTTCTAAACGCAAGCTGTTGAACGCGACCGACGACGAACTCGCGAGCATGGCGAGGGCCGCTAGGGACGGCGACAGCGTGCCCGCAATTGCCAACGGGACGGCCAACAGGTTGTAGATCATGGCGAGGCCCACGTTCTGTCGGGTGATTGCGACCGTGCGACGGGCAAGCGCGATCGCAGACACGAGCTGATCGATCCCGCCATTGACGATGACCACGTCCGCGGTTCGCGCAGCGGCGCTATGGGCACCGGCAACGGAAATGCCGCAATCGGCGGCGGCGAGCGCCGGAGCGTCGTTAACGCCATCCCCGACGAAGAGAACAGGAGCGGTTGCGGCTTTCACGAGCTCAACCTTGTCTGCCGGCGTGCAGCCGTAACGGACGCGGGGCGCGGGAATACCGAGAGGCTTCGCGACCCGCAACGTCGGACCGCCGCCGTCTCCGGACGCAATCCACATGTCGATACCCATCTCCCGGAACCGGTCGACGGTCCCGCGCGCTTGGCCGGTGGGAGCATCGGCGAGGCCGAGGGAGCCGATGACGACATCGTCGAGGCTCACGGCAAGCGAGGTCATGCCGTCGTCGCGATCGATTCCATAGACGCTGATGCAACGACCGTCGCGATCCCTTGCCTCGGCGCTGCGTTCCCGCCGCGTCCCGCCCGCGCCTTCTTCACGGCCGTGTCGTGCGACGATCGCCCGCGCCAGAGGATGATCGATCCCGGTTTCGGCAATTGCAGCAAGCCGCAGCACATCGTCTTTGCTCCAGCCCTTGGCAGCAGCGACCTCAACCACTGAGGGGAGGCCTGTGGTCAGAGTACCCGTCTTGTCGAAGATGGCTGTTGCCGGCTGGGCGAGCGATTCAAAAGCGACAGGATCCCGGAGCCGCAGGCCGAGTCTCGCCGCGATGCCGGCCGCGCGCGCCTGTGCAAGCGGCGCGGCGATCGACAAAGCGCACGGGCAGGCTGCGGCAAGCACCGTCAGCCCCCTCAGAATGGCGTCTGCTCCCGCGACCCCTGCGAGCGGCAGCGTGACCGCAGTGAGCAGCGCCAATCCCGGGATTCCCCAGCTCAGCACGCCGGCGAGACGGTCGGCGCGTGAGGCGAGCGTGCCGCGCCGGGCAAGCTCCAGCATGATCGCGCCGCCCATACGATCAAGGTCGCGATCTCCATGGGCACGGTCGACCGAAACGATGAGGCGCCTTTCGAGATTGATCGCGCCCGCCTCGACGCGTTGCCCGGCGCCGACCGGAAGCGGATGGCTTTCACCTGTCAGGACCGCGCGGTTGATGAGGCTCCGGCCCTCCTGGATGATCCCGTCGACACTGATCGCCGCGCCGGCGTCGATGACGACCCGATCGCCGATCTCGACCTCACTGCATGGGACAACTTTGTTCCCCGAAGCGGTGCGTCTTACGGCCGTCTCCACGGAAGCCTCTTCGAGAGCCTTCAACGCATCGATTGCGCTGCGCCTGGTGATCAGATCGACGAGACGCCCGAGAAGGAGAAGCGTGATCAGCATTGTCGCGGTGTCGAAATAGACATGCGATGATCCGGACGCGAGTGACACCAAAGAGAGAGCAAATGCGCCGCCGGCGCCCAAGGCGATCAGTAGATCCATGGTGGGCGTACGCAGTCGGACTGATCGGAAGGCCATCCAGAAGATGCCAGCTCCCGCCCAGAGCAGGACCGGCAGCGCCAGGACGCCGGAGGCGAGCGCGATCCACCAGGCGACTGTCGCATCGATGTCGGAGACGTAGAGTACGACGGCGAGCGCCATCGACCACATCCCTGCCATCACGGCGACGGCAAGGCGAAGGCTCAGCCGGCGAATATCTCCAGAAAGCATTGCCGATAGTTCGTCGGGCTGATGCCGGTCGACCAGGGCATACCCGGCGCTCGAGACGACGGACGCGATCTTGGCGATCGATGTCCTCGCCTCGTCCCAATCGACCAGCATGGATGCGGTCAGATGGTGGACGCCGACGCTGTTGACGCCTTCGAGTTGGCTGAGACGCTTTTCCAGCCCGCGCGCGCAGCCGCCGCATGCCATGCCCTCGACCGCGACGAGCCGGCGCATGGCGGTCAGTCCACGGCGCCGACCGGCCGCACCGGATCGGGGGTGCCGACGCCCAGAAGCACGCCGTTGACGACCTGTCCGTAATAGATCTCATCGCCATCGTGGTAGAGTCGGCGCGTTTCCTCGATCGTGCGCCCCTGCTGTCTCGCATCCTTCGGACGCTCGAAGCTGTTGATATAGGCGGCGACGTCCCACGCCTCCTGATCGGTCAGCCGGCCGGGCTGGGACAATGGCATGTTGTGCTTGATGAAGGCCGCAGCCGTGTCGATGCGGGCCATGCCGGCACCCCAATTGTAGGAATTCGGACCCCAGAGCGGCGGAAAGACATAGCGATCGTTGATGTCCATCTGGCCCTGACCCTCGGCACCGTGGCAGACGGCGCAGTTGGCCGCGAACACTTGGGCGCCGCGCTCGGGAGAGTAGCCGAGCTCGGTCCTGGCCACTCTGCCAAATCCGGCGCCGCTCATCAGCTCGTTGTTGGGGGCGCCGCTAGCAAGCCAGTAGAAGTAGCTTTGAAGATCGCGATAGATGTCATCGCCATGCGGCGGAGGCCCACCGGCAACCGAGTGTTGGGCGTTCATGGAGAAGGTGAAGCACCCTTGCACGCGATCTTCCATCGTGTTGATCTGGTTGTTCTTCGACCGGTAGCGGGGATACTGGCCCCAGGCAGCCCACATCGGGGCGGAGAATGGCTGGCGGCCGGCGCCGAGATGGCAGTTCGAACAGGACAGGCCGTTGCCCACATATTGGGATGCATTGGTCGAGGTGTTCATGAAGATCGCCTGCCCCCGACGGATGGCGGCGCCGAACTCGTCGTCGGGAATCTGGTCGTCGGCCGGAGGCTGGAAGAAGCCAGCCGTGGCAGGCCCGGCGACTTGCTGCGACGTTTGTCGTCCTGGGATGATGCCGCTTTCGTAGGCGAGCGCTCCCAGGGCGGCGGCGATGATGCCAGCGCCGGCTGCGTGGATCCACCATCGTGCAATCCGCCCTCTCTGAGGATCGGCTGGTTTGGCGGCAAGGCTCTCCGCAGGCTCTGTCATGGATGTTCTCCGATTTCCGCGATCTGGGTGTCGTCTCCTGCTGGCACTGGAGGGAGGGAGGCGAGGTAGTCGGCCACGGCCCTTCGATCGGCGTCGCTGAGTTCGCGTGAGATCCGCCCCATCAGATCGAGCGGAGAATTGTTGCGATGGCCCCCGGCCCATGCCGCAAGCTGGCTCGCGGTGTAGGCGGCATGCTGGGCGGCGATCGGCGGGAATTCGGGTGCGACGCCGAAGCCGGAGGGCCCATGACAGGAGAAGCAGGCCGGGACGTTGCGGCTCCAGTCGCCATGAAGCGCGAGAGCCTCGCCGCGCGCGAGGCTCCCGCCGAGATCGGGCCGGGCGTTCGATGGCACGCGTAGCGCGGCGTAATAGTCGCCGAGCTGGCGCTTTTCCTCATCGGACAGCGAGGCCACGATCAACCGCATGGATTCGTTGAGGCGACGGCCCGCCGCGAAGTCGCCGAGCTGCTTGACGATGTAATCGGCGGAAAGGCCGGCGAGGCGCGGGGTATTCTCCTTGCCCTGGCCGAGATCGCCGTGACAGCTTGCGCAAGCCCATTGCTCGCCGCGGCCGGTGAAGACCAGCGCGGACACTTCCGGGGTGAGCGACATGGCGGTCGCAGGGACGAAGGCCGGCTGATGGCCCAGATCGAGGTCGGTGGACGACGCAATCTCGGCCCCGCCCTTGAAGCTGCCGCTGCCGGCGACACGATCGCGCAGCATGGCCACATCCGGAGCGTTAAGGCTGTCGGACGACGTGCCGAAGCGACGTGCGACATAGGTTGCGAGCTCGCCGATTTCGACATCCGTGAGCACACTGGAGAAGCTCGGCATGTGCCCGTTAAAGACATGGTCGCCAACACGGATCGGTCCATCAATGCCGCGCAGCAGGATCGTTGCGACAAGCTCCGGCCCGTGAGCGACGAAGGCAGAGCCGGCAAGCGGAGGGATGGCGCCGCGCACGCCCAAGCCGTCCGGCTGATGACATGTCGAGCACCGGGCGAGGAAGAGCGGCGCGCCGGGTTCAGTCGCCACGCCGGTTTCCGTATGGCTTCGAGCGACGCGCTCCGCCTGAGCGCCAACAACGTCCTCTCGCGTCTCGAACAGCGTGGCAACGCCCCAGAGACCGAGTCCGACGGCGAACGCGATCAGCGGCCATGGCATCTTGCCGTGCAGTTCGTAGGGCTCGAAGGTTTCGTCGATGCGAGAAGAGCGCTCCGCTTCCTGCTTTTTGTCAGCGGTCATGGCGTGCCCTCCGGACGGCGGTAGCCATCGTCGCGAATGGCGTCGGCGGGCGCCGGATATGTACGGTCGAGGGACAGCAGATAGGCGGTGAGATCAAGCGCGTCCTGCTTGGCGACGATAACGCCTGCTTCGGGCCCAAAGCCGGAAGGCATGGAGACGACAACGTCGCCGGGACCGGGGGCACCCTTGACCTCGAAGAGGAAAGGATAGGCCGGCATGATGCTCCAGTCGAAGATGGCGCGCGGCTGATAGAGATGGGCCAGGTGCCAGTCCCGTGACGGCAGTCTTGCGCCGACGTTCAGGAGATCGGGTCCGGTGCGCATTGTCCCAAGCTGATGGGGCGCATCGTAGGTGTAATCCGCGGCAATGGCCGGACGTCCCCAGCCCCGTGCGCCGTCGGGCGCCTGGTCGGGCGATCGCGGTTGCTGGCTGTGACAGTAGACGCAGCCGAGCGACACGTAGACCTGGCGGCCGCGCAATTGCTGCTCGGTATAGGGCTCCAGACCAGGCGGAGCGTCGTGACGGCCGATCTGGATGCCCGGCGCGATGACAAGCAGCAAGGTTGCGAAAGCCAGGATGCCGAGCGCGATGATCGAAAGGGGAAGATAGCGGTTCATTCGGCGGGCACCACGCGTGCGGCCGCCGATGCCCGGCGCGGAATGAGGATGGCGGCGACATTGACGGCGAAGAGGATGTGGCCAAGCGTCATAAGGCTGCCGCCGAGACTGCGCGCCTCGAGGTAAGGGATCGTGAGGATGACGCTGTCAGAGAACGGACGTGTCGCATCGAGCATGGCGAGGCCCTGCAGCACGCCACCGATCGAAAGCCCGAAAAAGTAGATCGCGAAGCCGACGACGATCAGCCAGAAGTGAGCGTTGATCAGAGCCGGCCACTGGAAGGCCCGGCCGGTCATGCGCGGCAGCATGTGATAGGCAGCGCCGAACATGACGATCGTCACGAAGGCGTAGGCGCCGAGATGGGCGTGCCCGACCGTGTAGTGCGTGAAATGCGTGACCGTGTTGACCGAGCGCAGCGCCTCGATCGAACCCTGGAACGACGCCAGCGTATACATGACGGCGCCGAAGGATATGAAGCGCAACGGCAGCGATTCTTTCAGGGCCCAGAGATTGCGGGCGACCGTGACATGCTGGTTGATGGCCACCGCGATCACCGGGATGAACATCATCACCGAATGAACGATGGAGAGCGTCACGACCCAGGTCGGCACCGGTCCGCCGATCAGATGATGGATGCCCACCTGGCTGTAGAAGAGTGCGAGGCCCCAGAATCCAAGCAGTGAGACGGAATAGGAATAGATCGGTTTGCCGATGATTTTCGGAATGAAGTAGTAGGCCGTTCCCACGCCGAGCGGCGTCAGCCAGAGGCCCAGCACATTGTGCGCGAACCACCAGTTCACCGTGGCCTCTTCGACGCCCGAATGGATGTAGGGCAGATTTGCAATGACGAAGAGACAGGGGAACCAGAGGATTCCCGCGAGGAAGTACCAGCCGCTCACATAGATGTGGTGGACCTCCCGAGCGAGCGTCGTCTTCACCAGCGGGATGACGAAGAAGACGCCGGCCAGCGCCAACAGCATGTCGAGCTGCCAGGGAATTTCCAGCCACTCCTCGCCATCCGTCCAGCCGTTGGCGATCGCGACGGCTCCCAGCGCCACGGCGATGTTCCAGAGGACCGCTCCGATGATCGGCATCCGGGGCGCGCGCAGCGGCGTGTGGAAGATGCGCGGCAAAACCCAGATCATCGCGGCGATGCCGGCCTGCGACAGCCACCCGTAGATGACAAGGTTGAGGTGTAGCGTGCGGACGCGGCCGAAGGTGAGCGGTGCGTAGGCGGAAAGCCAGTCCGGCCAATGCAGCTTCAGCGAGGCGATGAGGCCGAAGGCCGAACCGACGAGCAGCCATAGGGTGGCCGCGACGAGAAGGACGGCCGCCGGCCTCATGGATATGTGGTCGATGCCGGTGGTGACGGTGTCGAAGTAATGTCGCCTGGCGGGCGATTGCTCGGCGTCGGGGCTGTCAAGGTGGTTCTCGTCGCCCGCGGCGAAGATCACCTTGGCGTCTTGCTGGTCGAGCTTGATCTGCTTGTTGCTGATCGCCCAGATCAGGAACGCGAGCGCGAGCAGCGACACGGCGAAGCTCAACGCCAACAACAGTCCCATCGTCACCATGCGCTAACCCCTCCCCCTTTGCGGCCTGGCTCTTGCGGCAGGCGCATGGGGTCAGCGCTCGGAAACCAAGCTTAAGGCAACCTTAAGAAACCAGGTTCAGCCTTGAAAAAGACATGTTCTAATAACGCGCGTCCTCCGGCTTGTTGCCTGTGGGCCAGTCGTGCACTTTTCCGGCGAAATCGGGACGGGGCATGTGGGTGAAGTATTCCGAAACATCGACGGCATCCTGATCGGAGAGGACGCCGCCCGTTCCGAGCGGAGGTATCAGGTTCATGGCCGGCGGCATCGCATATTTGACGAACTGCGCCGCCTTGTAAGTTCTCGCCATGCCGGCGCCGATATTGAACGATTCGTCACCCCAGAGCGGCGGGAAGATATAGTCGCCGGACTGGTCTTTCATGCCCTGCCCATTGGCGCCATGGCATGAGGCGCACTGGGCGGCGTAGATCGCCTGGCCTCTCTCGGGATCCGGTATCAGAGTGTCGTCGATCGGCCCGGCGTTGCGGACCGCAACCCTGGCGCCTTTGGCCACGTCCTGCCGCAACCAGTCCATATAGGCGACCATTGCCTGCATTTCGGAGCTGTCCTCTGCGAGAGGCTTGCCGTTCATCGATCGCTGGAAGCAGCCGTTGATGCGCGTGACGAGATCGACCACGCGCCCGGCGCGGGGCATGACGGCGGGATAGAAATTGCTTGTATTGATGTAGGTGTTGGCGTCGGAGAGCTTGCCTTGAGCCATGTGGCAGGAGTTGCAGTTGAGCCCGTTGCCGACATTGGTGGGAAGCAGGCGCGCGGTTTCGTTCAGCAGCCGCTTGCCAAGCATGATGGCAACCGCATTGGGCTCTTGCGCGATCGAACTGTCCGGCGGAATGCGATAGTCGCCGATGCGGGCGCCGGTAGCGTCCAGGATCGCGATTGCGTCGTTAACCGGGGCATCCAGCGTGCGCTGGTGCGTTAGCGCAAATATGCCGGCCGCTGCGGTGATCGCCACGATCGCGATCCCGGTCAAGATGAGGGAGCGGTTGGTCATTCTTGTTCTCCCGGTACGTAGTGCTTCGGCTTGCGCGCGATCTCATGACGCATGCGCGAGATGTCGGCCTCGGTGATCTCGCTGCCGTGATTGCCCCAGCCATTGCGGATGAAGTTCAGCATCGCCGCGACCTCGCGGTTCGTCAGGTGAGCGAAGCCGGGCATGGTGAAGGCCATGGTGTCATGCGGGGTGCGGGGCATGCGCCCGCCGGCAAGCGTCACCTGGATGAGGGAGCTTGGATCATCGGCAAAGACCATCGAGTTTCCGGCGAGCGCCGGATAGATGCGCGGCGCGCCCTTGCCGTCCATCCGGTGGCAGGTCGCGCAGTGCTCGACGTAGGACATGGCGCCGGGGGCGCTGAAATCGCCGGCCTTGAGGGCCGCGGTGGTGAGATCCTCCTTCGGCTGCCATGTCGGGCTGCGTCCGTCGCGGGCGTTCAGCGATTTGAGGTAGGTGGCGATCGTCGTCAGGTCGTCGGCCGCAAGATACTGGGTGGAATGCTCAACGACATCGGACATCGAGCCGAAGGCCGCCGTCTTGGCATTGCGGCCAGTCTTCAGGAAATCGACGATCTCATCGACCGTCCAGGTCGACAGGCCAGTGTCTTCATCGCGAAGGTTTTTGGCGTACCAGCCCTCCAGGACGGAGCCCGACAGAAATCGGCTGTTCGGGCCATCGGCGAGGGCCGTTTCCTGAAACGCGATGCCGCGTGGCGTATGGCAGGCGCCGCAATGGGCGAGGCCCTCGACAAGATAGGCGCCGCGCACGAGCTGCGGATCGGTGGTCGTCGCGGCAAAGTCGCGGGGCTGGGCGAACATGAGCTGCCACCAGGCAAGCGGCCAGCGCATGCTGAGCGGCCAAGGCATGGTGGTCGGCTGGTTGTCCTGCCGGACCCCTTCGACGCTCGACATGAAGTAGGCGTAGAGCGCCTTGATGTCCTCGTCCTTGACGACAGCATAGGAGACGTAGGGCATGGCGGGGTAGAGGTGCGTGCCGTCGGGCCGGATGCCTTTTCGTACGGCCCGCTCGAAGTCGCCGTAGCTGTAGCCGCCGATACCCGTTTGAGCATCGGGCGTGATGTTGGTCGAATAGATCGTGCCCATCGGCGTCTGCATGCCGAGGCCGCCGGCGAAGGGTTTGCCGCCAGGGGCGGTGTGGCAAGCGATGCAGTCGCCTGCGCGCGCGAGATACGCGCCCTGGCGGATCAGGGCGGCATCGGTGACGTCGACATGCGCCTCGGCCTTCGGCTTGAACCAATAGGGGGTGGAAATCGCGAAGGCATAGGAGATTCCAAGTCCGCAGATCGCGAATAGCGCTAGCTTGATGAACAGTTTCACGATCCGCCCCATTACTTTCAGTAATTATGTAAGTATCATGAGCGGCCCAACGCACGCGTTGATCTCAATCAAGCTCCCGCATGTCTTGAAACCGGTATCGATGTCAGGCGAACGGGCGCAGGCGCCGGACGAGGTCACTCGCTCGAAAGGCTCCGACGGATCGCGTGCCTGAGAATTCATGTCCGCTCGCAGTCTGCACGACGAAGAGCGTTGGGGGCCCGTCGGCGCGCAGGTATCGAAGGAGCTCGCGGCTGGACTGGCCCATTCTGGTCACGTCGACCTTGATCAGCGCAATTCGCTCCATGGCTCGCCGGACGCCGGGGTCCGGGAGGATCTTCTGATCAATGGTCTTGCAGAAGGCGCACCATTCCGCGCCAATGTCGACGAGCGCGGTCCGGTAGCGCGGAGCGAGGCGTGCAAGACCGCCTCGGTATTGGTCGAGGTTGGTGACGGTCAGGACCGCGGCCCCGGCAGGAACGGCAAGGCTGGTAGCGGCCGCGACGCTGAGAGCTCCGATCAGGAGTTGACGCCGCGTTGCGACGATCGCGGACCGGGACGGACGATGACCGCAGGCACCCGCGCCCTGATCGTTCCGGTGAATGTCTGCCAGCTTCCAGGTCGAAATCAGCATTTGTGGCTCTCCGTTGTTCGAGGCAACGGTGAGTTCCCGTCTTAAGGCAGGCTTAAGGTGGCCCTGACGTTTGAGCGTTCTGAACCGGAATGATTCGGAAGGCTGAGAGACAATTGAGTAAAACGACACTTTCCAGGCCGCTGGCACGGCGCGCATTTCTGGTCGGCGCCAGCGCCTTTACACTGGCGGGCTGCGTATCGACACGCCAGCCGGTCCCGATGATGGCGCCAGTTGTCAAGGTCGAGCCGGAACCCGTGGTTCCGCTGATGTATACGGCGATGCCGAACGAGCCGTTCCCCATTCCCGAGGTCGACGTCTCCCAGGTCGATCGCCGCTTCTGGCGGACGGAGGTCGACTATCCGACAGAGGAGCGGCCAGGAACGCTGATCGTCGATACGCCTGGCAAGTACCTCTACCATGTGAAGCCGGAGGGCCGCGCGACGCGTTATGGCATCGGCGTCGGCCGCGAAGGCTTTGCATGGTCGGGGCGCGCGATCGTCGCCTACAAGCGCAAATGGCCGCGTTGGACGCCGCCCGACAGCATGGTCGCCCGCCAGCCCGAGCTGGAGCCGTACAGCATCGCAAATGGCGGAATGGACCCCGGACTCAACAACCCGCTTGGCTCGCGCGCGCTTTACATTCATGAAGGCGGGCGCGACACGCTCTATCGGCTGCACGGCACGCCCGAGGCCTTTTCGATCGGTCATGCCGTCTCGTCCGGCTGCATCCGGCTGCTCAATCAGGATGTCATCCATCTCCATGACGAGGTTCGCGATGGCAGCCCGATCGTCGTCATCCCCGACCCAATGATGTCGTATCTGGCGGTTGGCTAGGTGGCGCCCGATGCGCGATGACGTCACGAGCTACGACATCGCTATGCAATCCGTCTACGCGGCCTTCAATGAGGGGAGCGGCAGGACATCATGTCTTGCCTTTTCGGCAACGAGATCGATCAGGGCCGATATGCCGGAATGCCCGGCTCCTTCCTCGATCACGCTGTCATGCTCCTGAAGGTATCGGATTTCCCAATGCCCGAATGACCGGATCAGCATATCCTTCGTGTAGAGATGATCGGCGTGCGGCGGGCCACCGGTGCCGTAGCGAAGCTGTTCGACGCGATATCCCCGCATGATCAGAATTCCGCCAGGCTTCAGGCATGTGTGGAAGCCTTCGAACATCGTCTTGCGCAAATCGGGCGGTGCGAACTGCACAAAGATCGCGGCGACGACGTCGTAGGTTTCGGGTTCCCACTCCCACTCGGCAAGATCGGAATGCACGGTCTGCAAGGTCACGTCGCGTCGGCGGGCGAGGTCCCGCGCCTTTGCAAGCGCGACCGTTGAGGCATCGAACGAAACGACGTCGAGCCCACGCTCGGCGAGCCAGACGCCGTTGCGCCCCTCTCCGTCGGCGACCGCAAGCGCCTTCATTCCAGGTTGCAGCCGGAAGGCCTGCGAGGCAAGAAAAGCGTTTGGCTCGGTCCCGAAGAGATAGTCCTCACGTTCGAATCTGCTGTCCCAATTGATCTCCATGTTACGAAACCCCATTGCTTTGGAGGCCTCCGGATCGTTGTAATGGGAGGCGTCCGTTCCAAATGATTGACTATGCCAACGCGGCTACAGCACAACGACTTTCGATCCTGCCGGGACGCGACGATAGAGGTCGATGACGTCCTGATTCAACATGCGGATGCAGCCGGACGAGACGGCATGGCCGATGGTGTGCGGTTCATTGGTGCCGTGGATGCGGAACAGCGTGTCCTTACCGTCCTTGTAAAGGTAGAGCGCCCGCGCGCCGAGAGGATTGTTCGGTCCGCCCTCCATCCCGGCGGCCCAGCGCGCATATCGTTCGGGCTCGCGAGCGATCATGTTGGGTGTCGGCGTCCAGCGCGGCCATTCGCGCTTGAGGCCAATATTGGCCGTGCCTGTGAACGCGAGCCCTTCGCGACCGACGCCGACCCCGTAACGCATCGCCTTTCCGTTTTCCTGCACCAGATAGATGAAGCGATTTGTCGTATCGACGATGATCGTTCCCGGGGCATGCGGCGTGCGATAGTCCACCTGTTGTCGCCGGTTCTTCGGATCGACCCTGGAAGCCTCGATCCCAGCGGCGGGTTGTGAGCGATCGCGCGCCTGTGTGATAGATGTGGTTGTCGTCGTGGTGCAACCGGCCACAACGAGGCTGACCAGCAGGGTGAAGAACGCTCCGCTTTTCCTAGACGAAATCATTGGTCGTTACGCATCGTTGGCCGCGCCCGAATCGAGGAAGGCGGATGGTTCAACTTTGGGGGTGAAGGGCAGCGGGCCGGCCGCGATTTGCATCGGAACCACCGGCGTCATGTCGGACCCGTTATTTTCTCGATATTGGCGTTGAGGGCTTCCCGGGAGATTTCGCCCATATGCATGGACGCGAGGGTTCCGTCGGCTCTGAGGAAAAGGGTGATGGGAAGCCCCATCGTCCCGTAGTGCCTTGGGATCTGCATCGCCTGATCGAGCAGCACGCGATCGAGCTTGAGATTCGCGGATGCAAGATAGGAGCGGATCGTGTCCGATCCTTCGCCCTGATTGACGAAGAGGAAGGCGACGTCGTCCCTGCTTGCGGCGATCTCGGCAAGCAACGGCATTTCCCTGCGGCAGGGCGGGCACCAGCTCGCCCAGAGATTGATAACGGCCGGCTTGCCGGCGACGTCGCTAACGGCAAGCGGCGGGCCGTCGATCTGTTGCAGGGCGACGGTCGGCGCAGGCTGGCCGAGAGTCGCCTGGGTGAGCTGCGTGACGCCGATCCAGACGACAAGGCTGAGGCCAAGCGCGCCTGCGGCTGCCGCACCGGTCTTGAGGGAACGAATGAAGAAGGCGCTGATGATGGCGACGCCGATCAGACCGGCGATCGGCTCGAAGCCGCCTTGCCAGAATGCGATCACTCGCCACGGTTCTGCGATGAAGCTTTGCCAATGCAGGCCGACATGCCCGAGCCGAGCCGCGATCAGGCCGCCGATCAGCGCCCATGTCGACCAGCGACCGATCAGCGGGTCGAAGCGGCGTGCCAGGATCGATGTTGCGATCGTGAAGGCGAAGATGCCGAGAATGGCCGCGAACTGCGCCGCGGCGAAGACGAACGGGCCGATGCTGATGGCGTTCATTGGACCAGGCCCATACGCTCGACCGAGGCCCGCAAGGTCGCCTTGGTCACGTCGCCGACGAGGCGGGTTCCCGTCGTCTCCTGTCCCTCAGGACCGACGAAGATCATTGTCGGTGGGCCGACGACCTGAAGGCTCTGCATGATCTGGCTCTGGTCGGGCGTGTTGGCGCTGACGTCGAGCTTGATGAGATTGAAGCGGGCGAGCGTGGACTGGACGGCGGGGTCGGAAAGAACGCTGCGATCGATGACCGCGCAGGTGATGCACCAGTCGGCCGTGACATAGAGGAGGCTTGGCTTGCCGTTGCCTGCGGCAAGCCCGGTTCGCAGCTCGGCCGGGGTCGCCGCGTTTCGGAAAGCCAGCGCTTGCGCAGAACCGGCGCTGCCCCGCGTGTACGCGGCGAGGTTGCTCAGGGGACGGAAAGGGTCATTGGCCCCGCTGGCGGCGCCGACCGCGAGCACGATGCCGTAGAGGGCTGCGGCGATGCCGGCGGCCTTGGCGGTCCGGCGTCGCCCTGGTGCGTCGGGCCCGAGCGAATCGAAGGCTCCGAGCCACACCGCGAGACCAATGGCAAAGAGGGCCCAGAGCGCAAGGCCGGCCTCGGCGGGGATGAGGCGCGAGACCATCCAGATCGCGGTGGCCACGAACACGAAGCCGAACGCCTGGCGCACCGAGGTCATCCACGCCCCGGCCTTGGGCAAGGCTTTCGGACCGAGCGTGCCGAAGGCAATCAGCGGAATGCCCTTGCCGAGGCCGAGCGCGAAGAGCGATGCGGCGCCAAGCGCCACGTCGCCGGTCTGCGCGATATAGATCAGCGCACCAGCGAGCGGTGCGGTGACGCACGGTCCGACGATCAGCGCGGAGGTGAAGCCAAGCAGTGCGGCCGAGGCCAGCGACCCGCGATCACCCTGGCCGATACGGCCGATGGCGTTCACCCAGGCCGATGGCAGCTGCAATTCGAACAGGCCAAACATGGACAGGGCGAGGATGACGAACAGGATCGAGACGGCGCCGATGGCGAGCGGAGACTGAAGCGCCATCTGCAGATTCTGGCCCGACCAGGCGGCGACCACGCCGAGGAGCCCGAAGGCGGTCGCCATGGCCAAGACATAGGCGAGCGACAGGTTGAAACCCCTGGCCGCTGTGACCGACTCGCCCTGACGCGCGATCGCTCCGGCGAGGATCGGGTACATCGGGAACACGCAAGGGGTGAAGGCGAGCAGCACGCCGAACATCAGGAAGCTTGCCAGCACCATCGCGACGCCGCCGTCTTTGAGCAGCGAGCCGATCAAGCCGCCATTATCCGCCGCGATGGTGACGCCGCTCGCCAGCGCCGGCGCCCCCGAAATGGGAGCTGTCCATTCATGAGCCTGCGTTGCCGGTGCGCGTTGCTGCGGATCGGTCACGGCGAGTGTCGTGACATCGACATGCCGGATGATCGGCGGGTAGCAGATGCCGTTGTCCTGACATCCCTGATAGTGGACTTCGAGCGGGCCGGATGCCGAGGCTTCGAGAGGAACCACGGCGGCGACGTGGTCAAGGAAGACGGTGGATGGGCCGAATGTCGGATCGTCTTTGCTTTGACCGTTGCCCTGGAGTTCGGGCATCGCGAGGTCGGACGCGCCCTGCGTGACGCCGAATTTATCGTGATAGAGATAGTAGCCTGACGCGATCGTCCATTGCAGCCGGACGCCCTCGTCGCCTTCGCGCGTCGCAGAGAGCTGGAACGCCTGATCGACGGGGAGCGGCATCCCTCCCGTGGACGTCACCTGCGCAGATGCCGGCGTGGATATCGCGGCAATCGCGATCATCAGCACCGCGACAAGGACGGACGAGATAGTTCTCGAAGGCAACGGCATGCTCCCGCTTCATGTGACACGGGCGGGAGAGGTCTGATCGGCAGCTTAAGGCAGGCTTAAGAGGTGCGCGGCTCTGCTGACGCCGCACGCCCGCGACCGAGACGGCCTAAAGCGGCCCGAACACGATCTCGAGGGCGGCTCCCCGGGGGGCGCCGGCCTGCACGTTGAGGGAACCGTCGCTGCCTCTGGAAACGAGCCCCGGCGTGCCGCTGAAGCCCAGCCGCCTCATCAACTCGACATTGCTGTTGAGTTTGGCGTTGGTGTCGGCGGATATGGTCGCAAGAGGGGCGATGCCGCCGCTGGCATGGTTCAGTTCATTCTGAGTGAGCGCGGCCTGCTGATCGGATGCTTCCAGAATCGCGGCCGCCTTCCCGGCAGAATCGGCGCGGATCACGCCGACCATGATATGACGTAGCTGGATCTTGCCGGCCTCCACCCATGGACGCGCCGAGCGCCATAGCTGGTTACAGTACGGGCAGTTCGCATCGGTGAATACATAGACGATGCGCTCCGCATTGGGGTTTCCGTCCTGAACCCAGGCCGCGGCCTCGAGCGCTGCCCAGGCTTCGCGCTCGATTGGTTCGCTCGCCACCCGATTTAACTCGGCGTCGGCGACGGAGTTGCCGTGCGCATCGATCAGCGTTCCGATCAGCGCGTAGTTGGAATCCGGCATGACATAGATGGCCACCGGCTGCGTGCCCGAGCTCGCGGCGAATGCGCTCAATCCTCCCGGGACATCGAGAGGACCGTGGACGGTCAGGCCCCGTTCCTCGAGAGCCTGCAAGACCGCCTCCCCCTCACGGCCAGCATCTGCCGAGGCCGTGCCGCTGTCGTCATTGCAGCCTGCGAGGCTCGCTGCGAAAGCGGCAGAGAGCAGAAGCTTCTTCAATTCGATCATGCCCATTGAGACCGTCGCGTGCAAAACTCAGAACATTGGCGTCCTCTCCCTGCCAGCTTAAGACAGCATTAAGAGAGACGGCGGCCTCCGCAGGTGGACGCCGTGCGGGGTTGGGTGTCGAAAATACATTCGACCATCAGGACCTGCTCGACGAATTGGCGAGGATCCCGTCGGCGTGTTCGGTCCTGGCAGCTCCGGGCTTCTCGGCGCAGGCGAGGACTGGATCGATGATGGCGCATGATTTGATCGCCGGATCGCCGGCGACGCGCCGGACGGCCTCAAGTGCGAGGATCGAAAAAACCCTACATCGTTGGTTTGGCTGGACCTCGACTCACAGCGATCCGGAACTGGGCGTGGTCCGGTGCGGTCCCGCTCGCCGTGGCGACGAACTTGTCATTCTTTAATCCCGGAACGTCCGCGTCGCCGGCCAGCACCCACATGTAGAAGGAACGCGCGCCGGAATGGCAATGCGCCAGGACGGGGCCGTCCGACGCGACGATGGCTTCGGCGAAACGGCGAGCATCGTCCGCCGTCATCGAGGTGCTGGTGACGGGGATGAACACGTAGTCGAGACCGGCCGCCCTGGCCGCCGCTTCTTCCGCCTTGGTCCCCGGCTGTGACGGGTCCTCGCCGTCGGGACGATTGTTGATGACGCTCCTGAAACCGAGGCGACGCAACTTAGCGAAATCTTCGGGCTGAAGTTGCCCCGCGACGGAAAACTTCTCTGTGACCGGAATGAGCTCCATGGGATGCCTGCTTGACTATTGTCGACATGGATTACACAATTACACAAAATCAGAAGTAACGATCTGAAAATGGGAAAATTCAATGGAAGCTGCCGTGCATCCGCAGGAGCCGAAGGCGCTGCAGCTCAAGCACCACATCATCATCGTCGGTGGAGGAGCCGCCGGTATAGCCGTTGCGGCAGAGTTCAAGCGACCGAGGCGTGATCTCGACATCGCCGTCGCGGAGCCCTCGGAGACGCATTCGTACCAGCCGGGCAGGGATGCGGTCTCGACGGCAAATGCCCAGACGGCTGCAGCCGTGCGGCCTCAGTCTTCCGTGGTGGCCAACCTCCTGTCCGCCTGCGATGGCAAGTCGTTTCCGAAGGCCTGTGACGGCTATGGCTCGTGCCCGCTGACCGTCGCGATCGGCAAGATCAAAGGCAGCACGATCGACAGCAAACATCGCGAGCGGGGGTGGTGAGCACGTGTTCGTCTCACTGTCCCTCTGCCTGCCGCTTGCGCGCGTCCGCCACAGCCAGTTTGAAGCCTTGATAGTCCAGGGTCGAAGTCTGGAAGGGCCCAATGAGGTAGGCTGGCGTGCCCGAGAAACCGATGGCATCGGCCTGCGCCATGTTGCGCTTGATGATGGCGTCGATTTCAGCTGCCTTGGCTGTCATGTCAGCGTCGAGGCGGCGCATGTCGATGCCCGCGGCCTCCAGACCTTCGCGCATTTTCTCCCTTGGGACGCCGACCCCGGGAATGCCCATCAGGGCGTGGTGCGCAACCTCGTATTTGCCCTGATATTTGGCGGCGAGCGCCATGGTGGCACCATCGATCGAGGTCGGCCGGATCACCGGCCAATCCTTGTAGACGAGGCGGATCTTGCCGTCTTCCTTCACGACGCGAGCAAGGTCGGGCGCGGACTTCTTGCAGTAGGGGCAGTTGTAGTCGAGGAAGGCCACGATCGTCAGGTCGCCGCGGGGGTCTCCGGAAACCGGGGCCGAGGGGTCATTGAGAATCATTTCCTTCGAAACGTCGGCGTGTTGCGCGAGGGCGGAGCGTTGCATGAGAGGCACCGCGAGAGCCGCGCCTCCCATGGTGACCATGGCGCCGCGACGCGTGAGAGCTGGCATACGGAATCTCCTTTCGATCGTGAGAGGGACAGGCGGCATACCGCCTGGAGCCGGGATCCACGCCTGCCACCTTAAGGCTGGCTTAAGGTCGGCACCCGATTGCGACTGTTCTGACGGAAGCTGAGCAAAGTTGTCATGAGAGTTTTGGTCGTCGAAGATGACGCGGTGCTGCTGAACGGCCTGCAGGTCGGGCTGGGCCTGGCCGGTTTCACGGTTGACGCAGTCTCCACCTGCGCCGATGCCTCGGCTGCACTAAGAATCTCGGCCTTTGACGCGGTCGTCCTCGACCTGATGCTCCCTGACGGCTCGGGGCTCGGCGTACTGGACGAATTGCGAGGGCGGCAGGTTGGAACGCCGGTCCTTCTTCTGACGGCGCGGGACAGCGTGCCCGACCGGATCGCCGGCCTCGACGCCGGCGCGGACGACTATCTGGGGAAGCCCTTCGATCTGAACGAGGTAGCCGCCCGGCTGAGGGCGCTGACGCGACGCGGCAACGGCGGCGCGTCCGCCTGCCGCATCTGGCGCGATCTGCGCCTCGATCCCGCGACGATGGCGGTCACAAAGAGCGGTGAGGCGATTCGTCTTTCGCGCCGCGAGTTCTCCATCCTGCATGCGCTGATGGATCGGCCCGGCCAAATCCTGTCGAAGTCGCAGCTCGAGGACCGGCTCTATGGCTGGCAAGAGGATATCGAAAGCAACACGATCGAAGTGCACATCCACAATCTGAGGCAGAAGCTCGGCCCGAGCGTCATCGAGACGGTGCGCGGCGTCGGCTACAAGCTGGCGGAGGCGACCGCGTGACGTCGATCCGGAGCCGGCTCTTCCTGATCCTGATGATCACCACCGGCGTGGTGTGGATGTCGGCGATCGCCTGGATCTATCTCAGCACCCGCGCTGAGGTGGAGCGGGTTCTCGACGCCCGGCTGATCGAGGCGGCGCGCATGGTGAGCTCGCTGATCACCAGCCAGGAGATCGATCCGATGCGCGCAGCGCAGATTCCGGCCATCGAGCCAACCATGCATGCCTCCTACGATCGCCAGCTTTCGTGTCAGATCTGGGCGCTGGACGGGACCCTGGTCGGCCGTTCGGACGCAGCGCCGGCGACTCCCCTATCCGATGCCAAGGATGGCTTTTCGGAGACGCTCATCGATGGAGAGACCTGGCGCGTCTATGCCGTGGTCAACGCCGATCTGGGCATGCGCGTTCTCGTCGGGGACAATATGCGCGTTCGCGACCGGCTGGTCGCCGATGTCATCCGGGGCCTGGCCCTTCCGGCACTGCTGATCCTGCCGATCCTGGCCGGGCTGATATGGCTGAGCGTCAGGAAAGGCCTCGGGCCTCTCAACAAGATGGCTCATGCGTTGGAGACACGTCCGGCGTCCGATCTGAGCGCGCTGCCGGACGTGGACACGCCCTCCGAGATCAAGCCCGTCATCCGCTCGCTCAACGGGCTGTTCGGACGCGTCCATGCGGCCCGCGAGCGCGAGCGCGACTTCACGGCTTTCGCGGCGCATGAACTGCGCACGCCGGTTGCGGGACTCAAAACCCAGGCGCAGGTCGCGCTGGGTAGCGACGATCCCGACATTCGGCGCAACGCTCTGCGCCAGATTGTGGTCGGAGTGGACCGGACCTCTCGGCTGATGCGTCAGCTCACCGACCTGACGAATGCCGAGCGGGGCGAAGCCGATGCCGACGGTCGTCGCGTCAACCTGGGCAAGCTGGTCGGCCAGCTCGTCGACGACATCCGCCAACACTACTCGGACGCGGTGCCGATCGAGATCGACGCCAAGCTGAACGATATCTATCTTCAGCTCGACGCGTCGCTGTTCATGCTGGCGGTGCGCAACCTCATGGAAAATGCCGTGCTGCATTCCCGCAACGACGGCGTCGTCCGTTGCGGAGTGAGGATCGATGGCGACGCCGTCGCGGTGACCATTGAAGACAACGGCCCCGGAATCCCCGAAGACGAGTTGCCCAAGGTTTGCGAAAGGTTCTACCGCGGCCGCAACAAGACAGCGATGGGAAGCGGTCTCGGGCTCGCGATTGCCGAGCTGGCGGCAAAGCGCCTCGGCGGGAATGTCAGTCTCGGGAACCGTTCCGAGGGCGGTCTTCGCGCGGAGCTGCAATTCAGCAAAGCCATGCTGTCGCGAGCGCCCCGCGCCGATCCCGATCGCGCCGAGAACAGAGCAATCACCTGCTCGTAGTAGAAGGTACAGCTTCTGACTACAGCCTACGCCACGGCCCGGACCTGCGGCACCCAGCCCGAGAAGAGGACTGTAAGGGCAAATGGCGCATTGCTTGTGCGGCCGATTCTAACGACGAAAGGTCAGCTCGCCCGCGTGTAGGAAATGTCCGGAAGGGGCGGAATGTCGAAAGGAAAGCATCCGCGAGAAGCGACGTCGTCAGATCATTTTGGCAAGGCCAAAGACTTTGACTTCAGGCAAATAAGATATGTCTTGGCCGCCGCAGAGAGCACGAGCATTCGGGGCGCGGCGGATCTTCTGGGTGTGGAACCGTCCAGTGTCAGCAAAGCTATACGAGATTTCGAGAATCGAACAGGTGTCGGACTGTTCGAGCGTGGCCAGTTTGGCACTCGGCTGACCGAAGCAGGCCGGCAGTTCATTGAGCAAGCGGTCCCGGCGATTCGACAGATCTGGCAGGCCATCCAGTGCGCGGAAGCTGCGGGGCGTGTGGAGACCGGCAGGCTGCGGGTCGGGGTGATCACGACGCTCGCCGGAGGATTTCTGCGGGAGCTCCTATGTAGATACGAGGCTGCGCACGCTGGAGTCCGGCTCGATATTCGTGATGGCGGGCGTCAGGACCATATTCGCACCATTCGCGCCCATCAGCTCGACGTAGGATTTTTTACGGGCAACGGCGAGGTGAAGGGGTGCAATACGGTGGAGCTCTGGCGAGAGCGGGTCCATATCGCCCTGCCTCGGTCCCATCCATTGTCCCGGCTCGAGAAGCTCGATTGGTCGCAGTTGGTCGATGAAGTGTTCATCGTATCCCGTTTTGGTCCCGGACCGGAAATCCGTGACTACATCGTGCGGAGAATCTGTGACTACAGCACCTATCCGATGGTTGAGTATCACGATGTGCATCAGGAGACCTTGATGCATATGGTCGCCATGGGCAAAGGAATAACGCCGGTCGTCGAGGCTTGGAGGGGGGTGACCATCCGTGACCTCAGCCTGGTCCCTCTTAGCGCAGAGGCGGATATTGTTCCTTTCAGCGCCGTCTGGTCTCCTGCAAATGACAATCCGAGCCTGCAGCGCCTGATCAGCTTTGCACGCGAACTGGCCAAGCAAACCCGCGCAGACCGGTAGTCGAGGCTCTATGACGCGCCGCATTGCCGAGACATTGCCAAATCACAGCTCTTCTTCTGAGAAGATCTACCAAACCCGGCGACCGTCGACACAGCGCAATCATGCCGAGGGGATAGGCCGCATGATGGCGTGGCTGGACGACGGGGTCGCAGTGACTCGACCACCATGCCTCGCTCTATCCCGACAGCATCCGCCATCTGATCTACTACAACGGTTCCTATGGTGGTCCCGGGGGCGGATGGCGACTGTAGGCGGAGTTCGGCGCTCACCTATCACCATCGGGGGCAGGCATAGGCATGGTTATCCGCACGTCGGAGAATACGCGCTTGTGCGCCCCGGTCGCGAGATGCCTTTTAATTTCGGTGCCGACAGCCGACAAATACAAGACTAAGAACTTCGTCGACACGGTCGTCTACCGTGGTGCCGATGCGGTCAGCGGCTGGGTGTTCTCCGGCTACATGCTGCGCCAGCATCGCCGAACCGAGATGAAAATGGCCACGCTTGATTGCCTGAGAGTGGGTCAGCACGGATGCGGCGGGGATGGCGAAGGTGTTCGACCTGAATGGGCCGTCGCTGCTGCTTGCCCCACCCCATGGCGTCTTCGACACGAACGCCGATCGTGCAACTATGGAGCGGTAGGTTGGCGCGGTCGAGAAGAGCCCTGAATTCGCCTTGGTAGAGACCGTTCAACTCACTCCGGTCGCCTCAACCGTGAGCACCTCGATCCCGGCCTCGAGGGCGAGACCGACCGGGCACTTTTGCGCTATTTTGATGAGGGCGTCGCGCTGCTCGTCGGTGAGCGGACCGACGAGCACGATGCGTCGTTCCATGGCGTGCGGCCTGGTATCTGAAGAGACGCCCGTGGCGCGCACGTGCTGGACGGATACCTGGACGTTTTCAAGCGGCCAGTTCTTTCTGCTCGCGTACATGCGGATGGTCATGGCCGTGCAGGCGCCAAGACCGGCCATGACGAACTCGAAGGGATCAGGGCCGGTGTCCTCGCCACCAAGCGCCTGCGGCTCGTCCGCGCCGAGGACATGGTGACCGATGCTGACGAACTGACCGTAGGGGCCGTGACCACTCTCCTCTATATGAACGATATTGCGATCGGTTGTGACAGACATATGCGGCTACACTCGCTCGTTGAACATCTCAATTGAATCGGCGCCGTTCGGCCATTGACGGGGCAAGCAAGCGCTTCAGCCTCCGAGGTTGCTTTTCGTGATGAGCTCGCCCGGTGAGAGACCGATGCTCGCTTCGGCGCGATGCTTCTCGCGCGTCGGCCCATTTCTTCGGCCGCATCCGTCCTTGCGGGCTTCCGCCCCGTCGAGGCCGCCCTTGTCGCCGGAGACAACAATGTCGGGACGTCCCTTTGGGGAACGTCCCGAAGCTGATTGTCAGGCGACGGACTTCATGGAGAAGTACCAGTCTGTCGTCTCGAGGCCGTCCTTCATGCGGCTCTCGCAGGCCTCGACGGTCTTCGGTGCACCGACCAGAACCTTCTCGCCGGGCTGCCAGGCCTCCGGGGTGGCGACGGAATGGGCATCGCTGGTGCGGAGCGCTTTCACGAGGCGGAGGATCTCCGCGACGCTGCGGCCGTTGGTCATCGGGTAGTAGACCATGGCCCTCAGGATGCCATTGGGATCGATGATGAAGGTCGCGCGCACGGCGGAGGTGTCGGAGGCGCCCGGGTGGATCATGCCGTAGGCCCTGGCGACCGTCATCGACAGATCCTCGATGATCGGGAACGGGATATCGACCTCGAACTTCTCCTTGATGTTCCTGACCCAGGCTAGATGCGAGAAGATGCTGTCGATGGAGAGACCGAGCAATTCGCAGTCGAGCGCCTTGAACGCGTTGGCAGCCTTGGCGAAGCCGATGAACTCGGTGGTGCACACAGGCGTGAAATCGGCCGGGTGGGAGAACAGCACGAGCCAGCGCCCTTTGTAGTCCGCAAGCGAGCGCTCGCCATGGGTCGTGTTGGCCTTGAAGGCCGGCGCCGGTTCGTTGATGCGGGGCATGGCCGCGGAGCCGGCCGGCTCGGTCGGTGCGTACGACGCGGAGGCGACGCTTGGCGCCGGGCTCTCGCTGGCCGTCGGCGTCGGCTGGGGTCTGGTATCGGAGCAGCTCATAGGGTTGTCCTTTTCGTTGTGGTTGAGCGGGGTGCGGGGTGATTCTGCTGCGGATATCCGGCAGTCAGAGAGCGTCGATGGGAACCTTGAGGAAGCGCTTGCCGCTGGCATCGGGCGCAGGCAGTTCGCCGGCCTTCATGTTCACCTGGATCGACGGAATGATGAGCTTGGGCATGGCGAGGGTCGCGTCGCGGGCCGTCCGCATGGCGACGAACTCGTCTTCGCTGATGCCGTCGCGCGCGTGCTTGTTGTGCGCGCGCTCCTCACCGACCGTGGTTTCCCATCGGATTTCCCGCCGGCCGTCGGCACCATAGTCGTGGCACATGAACAGGCGCATCTCAGGAGGAAGGGCGAGCACCTTCTTGATGGAGCGATAGAGTTCGTGTGCATCCCCACCCGGGAAATCGGCGCGAGCCGTTCCGCTGTCGGGCATGAACAGGGTGTCGCCCACGAAGGCGGCATTGCCGACGACATGGGTCATGCATGCGGGCGTGTGGCCGGGCGTGTGCATGGCGAACGCATTCATCGTCCCGATCGTGTAGGTGTCCCCGTCCTGGAACAGCCGGTCGAACTGGCTGCCGTCCCGCTGAAACTCGGTGCCTTCGTTGAAGATCTTGCCGAAGGTGTCCTGGACGATGGTGATGCGGTCGCCGATGCCCAGCTTGCCGCCGAGCTTCGCCTGGATGTAGGGCGCGGCCGAAAGATGGTCGGCGTGGACGTGCGTCTCGATCAGCCACTCGACGGTCAATCCATTCCTGGTGACGAAGTCGATTATCTCATCGGCGGACTCGTAGGCGATCCGGCCGGCGGCGTAGTCGATGTCCATCACCGAATCGACAATGGCGCACGCCTTGGAGGTCGGGTCCTTGACGACGTAGCTGATGGTGTTGGTCGCCTCGTCGAAAAACGGCGTCACGTCTGGACTGACCGAGAGATCGACTGGATAGGAAGCTGGCTTCGGGCCCATCAGATGATCCTCCTTCGAATATTGCTCTGCGCCTCATATACGATATTGCGTAAGTTCGTAGAAATGAATTATTCTGGCTTCAGTTATCGAAGGAAACGATTGCCGGTGAAGCCGCTCCCGAATCTGAGGCAGCTGCGCTATCTCGTCGCCCTGGCGGATCACAGCCATTTCGGACGGGCGGCGGATGTATGCAGGGTGACCCAGTCGACGCTCAGCGTCGGCATCAGGGAACTCGAAGCCGTGCTCGGCGTCACGCTGGCCGAGCGCACGAAGCGGACTGTCTTCATCACACCGGCCGGTCTCCAGATCGCCGAGCGGGCCCGCCATCTTCTCCAAGAGGCCGAGGCGCTCATCGAGATGGGCGCGCGGGCAGCCCTGCCTTTGACCGGTCAGCTCGCCCTTGGCGTGATCCCGACGATCGGGCCGTTTCTTCTTCCGAGGCTCCTGCCCTACATCAGCGGGCGATATCCGGAGCTGAGGCTGGTGCTGCGGGAGGACAAGACGGGGGCTCTGCTCGATCGGCTGGCGACAGGCCGGCTCGATCTGCTGCTCATGGCCTTTCCCTATGACGTGGGCGGCTTCGAGACGATGGCCCTGTTCAAGGACCCCTATTGGTTCGCCTGCAGCCCTCAGCATCCGCTCGCTGATGCGCAATGTTTGAGCGAGGATAACCTCAACGGCGAGCCGCTTCTGCTCCTGGAGAAGGATCAGTGCCTTCACAGCCATGCATTGCCGTTCCTGGAGGCGGCTCCCCGACGGATGCAGACGACCTTTTCGGCGACCAGCCTACACACGCTGGTCGCCATGGTCGCCGAGGGGATGGGAGCGACCCTGCTTCCCGAAAGCGCGCTGTCCGCGGGCATTCTCAAAGGCAGCCCGGTGGTGACGCGGCCGCTGTCGGACCAGGCCAATGCCCGGGAGATCGGCCTGTGCTGGCGCAGGCAATCGATGCGCGGCGAGGAGTTCCGTGCCCTGGGACGGCTCATCCAGACCTGGGCCAAAGGCCAGCAGGGGTGAAGCGAGGCCGCCACGCGGCATGGGGTGCCTCGACAGCATCCGCCCTTGGCATGCGCCGATGAACCATCGGCGCTGCGACATGACAAAGCGACCGCCGCCGCTGGAGGACGCCAAGACGCCACCGAAAGGTGACGTCCCAGGACTTACCGGTCGGGGTGTGTATGTCCGGTCGCGTGAAGCGGCTGCGCCGGCTTCTTCGCCGCGTCGTCCATGAGTTCGTACCACATCGCATTGAGGACGGCGAACGCCGCCGCCAGCGGCAGGCCGAGAAGCCAGGCGAAATACCACATTGCAACTATCCTTTCCGTCAATAGGCGTGACCGTTTCCTTCGCGGATGCTCTTTTCGTCGACCTTGCCCCACAGGACGCGATAGACCCACGCGGTGTAGGCGACGATGATCGGCACGAAGACGACGGTCACGACCAGCATGATGAAGAGCGTGAGATGGCTCGAGGAGGCATCCCAGACCGTCAGGCTCGACCGGGGGTCGAGGGAGGACGGAAGGATGAACGGGAACATCGACAATCCCACCGTCGAGATGATGCCGAGGATGGAGACCGAGGTGGAGAGCAGTGCCGGGATTTCCCGGCGCGCGCGCATGAACACGTAGCCTCCCGCCGCGCCGAGGAAGCCGAGCGCGGGAGCGATCGTCATCCACGGATGCGCGCCATAGTTCTCAAACCAGACGCCCGGCGCCTCCTCGACGGTTTTGCGCAGCGGGTTGGACGCACCGGTCGTGGTGACCTCGCTGGTGATCCGATAGCCGTCGATGCCGAGCCAGAGCCAGAGGCCGCCGAGCGCGAACAGGACGATCGTCACGGTGGCGGCAATGCTCCCCCAGCGTCGCGCGCGCTCGGCGACGGGCCCCTCGCTTTTGAGGATGAGCCAGGCCGCCCCATGCATGACGAGCATGGCGACCGAGACAAGGCCGGCCAGCAATCCGAACGGATTGAGCAGTTCGAACAGCGTCGTGCCCTCGTAATAGATGCGCAGATCGTCGCCGAAACGGAACGGCACGCCCTGCAGCACATTGCCGACGGCCACGCCCATGACGAGCGCCGGCACGAAGCCGCCGATGAAGAGGGCCCAGTCCCAGGCCGAGCGCCAGGCCGCGCTGTCGCGCTTGGAACGGTATTTGAAGCCGACCGGGCGCAGGATCAGCGCGAAGAGGATGGCGAACATGGCCAGGTAGAAGCCGGAGAAGGACACCGCATAGAGCGGCGGCCAGGCGGCGAAGATGGCGCCGCCGCCGAGGATCAGCCAGACCTGGTTGCCTTCCCAGACCGGCCCGACCGCGTTGATGACGACGCGCCGCTCCACATCGCTCCTGGCGACGAAGGGCAGCAGCGTGGCGGTGCCAAGGTCGAAGCCGTCCATCACGGCGAAGCCGATCAGGAGCACGCCGAGCAGCAGCCACCAGACGACGCGGAGCATTTCGTAGTCGATGAATTGATGCAGGATCATGAGGTTCACTCCGCGGCGACGAGGGAGGGGGAAACGAGCTCGGCCTCGGCCTCGTCGTCGGGCTCGGGTCCCTTGCGGATCGCCCGGATCATCAGGGCCATCTCGATGACGAACAGGACCGTGTAGATCAGCACGAAGCCGGCGATGGTGACGAGCAGTGTCGCGGCCCCGAGATTGGAGACCGCGGCGGCGGTGGGAAGCACCCCTTCGATGATCCAGGGCTGGCGGCCGAACTCGGCGACGACCCAGCCGAGCTCGGCTGCGATCCACGGCAGCGGGATGGAAAAGACCGCGAGACGCAGCAGCAGGGGATAGCGGTCGAGCCTGCGTCTTGCCGAGAGATAGAAGAACAGGGCCATCAGGGCGATGAAGAAGAAGCCCAGCCCGACCATGATGCGGAACGACCAGAACAGGGACGGCACGTGCGGCACCGTATCCCATGCCGCCTGCGCGATCTGCGCGTCGCTCGCCTGGCGCGGATCGTCGACGTAGCGCTTGAGCAGCAAGGCGTAGCCGAGATGCTGGCCGTTGTCCTCGAAGGCCGCGCGAACGTCCGCAGCGACGGCGTTCGGGCCACCGGCTTGGCGAATCTGCTGGAGCGCGTCGAAGGCCGTGATTCCCCGGCGGATGCGGCTTTCGGCATGGACCACGAGCTCGTCGATGCCCGGGATTTCGGTGGTGAGCGAGCGGGTGCCGATCAGGCCCATGACCCAGGGAATCTTGACCGCGTAATGGGTCTCGCGGGATTGCTGATCGGGCAAGCCGAGGAGCGTGAAGGCGGCGGGCGCCGGTTCGGTTTCCCACATGCCCTCGATGGCCGCGAGCTTCATCTTCTGGTGCTCGGTCGACAGATAACCGCTTTCGTCACCGAGCACGACGACGGACAGGGCAGCCGCAAGGCCGAAGGAGGCGGCAACCGTCATAGAGCGTTTCGCGAGTTCCGCATGACGGCCCTTCAGCACGTACCAAGCCGAAACGCCGAGCACGAACACCGCGGCGGTGACATAGCCTGCCGAGACCGTATGGACGAACTTCGCCTGCGCCACCGGGTTGAGCAGCACGGCATAGAAGTCGCTAACCTCCATGCGCATTGTTTCGGGATTGAAGACGGAGCCGACCGGGTTCTGCATCCAGCCGTTGGCGACGAGGATCCACAGCGCCGAAAGGTTGGAGCCGAGCGCCACCGCCCAGGTCGCCACGAGATGACCGACCTTGGAGAGCTTGTCCCAGCCGAAGAAGAACAGACCGACAAAGGTCGCCTCGAGGAAGAAGGCCATCAGACCCTCGATCGCCAGCGGCGCGCCGAAGATGTCCCCGACATAGTGGCTGTAGTAGCTCCAGTTCATGCCGAACTGGAATTCCATGACGATGCCGGTGGCGACGCCGAGGACGAAGTTGATGCCGAACAACGTGCCCCAGAATTTCGTCATCTGTCGCCAGATCGGCCGGCCGGTCATGACATAGACCGTCTCCATGATGGCCAGCAGCACGGAGAGGCCGAGCGTCAGCGGCACGAACAGGAAGTGGTAGAGCGCGGTTATGGCGAATTGCAGCCGCGAAAGATCAACAATATCGAGTTCCATTGACTTGGTCCGGCTTCGTCCGGCCTCCTTGTCGTTACGGCGTCACGCCAGAGGTAGCGCCTGATTGCGGTTGAGCGCCGTCAGTCGGGTCGCAGCGCGGCGAGTGCGGCCACGAAGCCGGGCTCGCCACGCCCGATGACGGCGGTGATGGTTCCCTTGTTCAGGATGACCAGTCGGTCGGCGTTTTCGGCCTCGCGCCGGATATGCGTCGCCACGACGATCGTGTGGCCTGCGGCCTGCGCCATGATGCGCGCAAGCACGTCACGCGCCGTCGCCCCATCGAGACCTTCCGTCGGCTCGTCGAGCAGCCAGAGCGGGGTGTCACGAAGGAGAAGACGGGCGAGTGCGAGCCGGCGTGCCTGTCCTCCGGAAAGGCCGTATCCTGCCTCCCCGAGGCGCGTGTTCAGACCGTGCGACATGGCTTCGATGTCGCGGCGCAGCCCGGCGGCGTCCAGCGCCCCCCAAAGACGGCGGTCGTCGGCCTGCGGGTCGGCAAGGCGAAGATTGTCGCGTACGCAATCCTGGAACAGTTCGGTCCGCTGGGTGAAGAGCGTAGCGGAGCTGCATGCGACCTGCCCCGTCTCGGCGCGGATCTCGCCGGCGATGAGGGCAAGCAGCGTCGACTTACCGGCTCCGCTCGGGCCGATCACGGCGACACGATCGCCAGCCCGTATTGAAAGCGAGATCGCATGGAGGATCGGGGCTCTCGCGCCGGAATGCCTGATGGTGACATCGACAATGCACGTGGCGATACCTGGTGGCGGCGGTGCGATGGCGGGTGCCGGGGCCGCAGCCTCCAGACGCGGTGCGATCCGCCGTACCGCAAGCAGCGTGCGGCCGAGTTCGACGGATCCGCGCCGCAGCGCCGCAAAGGGATCGAGCGCGGCCAGGGCTATGAGGAGGCCGAGGGCGGCGACCGGCGCGGCGAACATGCCTTGTCCGGCCAGAAGCCCCATGGCCACGAGGACGGCCGACAAGAGAAGCGCGCCGGCGGCGCCGAAGGCGATGCTGGTCATCGTTTCGATGCGGTTCAGTGCGTCGTCACTGTCCGACAGGTAGCGGTCTACGGCGCCGAGCTCGCCTTGGCGATCGGCGAGCTGCCCGGCCATGATCCATTCGGTCTGGCCGGCGATGAGGTCGATGACCCGCGAGCGCAGGATCTCCAGGGCATAGGCCCTGCGCCGGGCCGGCCGCCTCGCAGCCACCGCCGCTGCGATCGGGATGCCCGTCCCGACGACAACCAGAAAGATGGCGGTCACCGCGCCGAGCACGGGATGCACCAGCGCCAGGGCGACACCACTCGTCAGCGCCACGGCGAGCGCGGCGGCGATCGGGACGGCGACCCGCAGATAGAGCGAGTCGAGCGCGTCGATGTCGAGCGTGAGGCGGAAGAGAAGACGGGCGGGACGCTTGGCGAGTTCGCCCGCCACCCCTGCTCTTGCCCATCCCCGGAACAGGCGCTCGCGCAGTTCGGCGAGAACGCCGAGCGTGGCGTCATGCGTGGTCAACCGCTCGCCGTAGCGGGCGGCCGTGCGCGCCAGCGCCAGGAAGCGGATGCCCGCGGACGGCGCAAACACGTCGAAGGCGAGCGCGGTCGCAACGGACAGACCCGCGATGGCTGTCGCGGTGATGAACCAGCCGGAAAGGCCGAGGAGCGCCACGCCGGAAAGCGCCGTCGCCGCCGAAAGCAACAGTCCGGAGAGCAGCATGGGGCGGTTGCCGGTGAGGAACAGCCGCGCGACCGGAAGTAACTGGCGTGCACGAGCGATCATGCGGCGTCCTCCAGCGGCGAAGGCGCCAGGCGCACGATCCGGTCCATGCGCGCCGCGAGCACCGGATCATGGGTGGCCACGATCAGCGTGCGGTCACGGGCAAGCGCAATCAACGCATCGGCGATCGCCGCTGCGGTCCTCGTGTCGAGATGGGCGGTGGGCTCGTCGACGAGGATCAGCCCAGTCTGCGGGGCCACGGCCACGCGCGCGAGCGCCAGGCGGGAAGCCTCGCCGCCCGAAAGCCCGACCCCGTTCTCGCCGACCGGAACGGCCCCTCTCCTGGCGGCAACCTCTCCGAGACCGACGCTTTGCAGCGCACTATGGATGGCTGCTCTGCTGACGTCGGACCGACCGAGGGAGACATTGCCGGCGAGCGTGCCGGCGAAGACATGCGGGGTCTGGCCGATCCAGGCAATGCGGCGGCGCAATCGTGCGGCATTGCGATCCGACAACGTCTCTCCAGCGATGGCGATGCGCCCGCTTTCGGGAAGGGAGAGACCGGCAAGCAGCGCTAGCAGTGTCGACTTTCCCGTTCCGCTGGGCCCGAGCAGTGCGACATGTTCTCCCGCCGCGACCGTGAGCCCAAAACCATCGAAGACCGGCGCGCGCTGTCCGGCATGACGGAAACGGAGGTTGTCGACGCGCACGGAAAGCGGCGCCAGCGAGGATGGTTTGTCCCCCGGCTCCCCGTTAGCGGCACCGGGGAGCCGTTCGCCTTTCTGGGCGAGGCGCTGCAGGGCTTCGAGCGCGGCCTCGCCGGCGGCGCGGTCATGCCAGACGGCGGAGAGGTCGCGCAAGGGCTCGAAGAAGGCGGGCGCCAGCAGCAGGATGAACAGGCCTTCGCTCAGCGAAAGCTTGCCTGCCCATGCGCCGAAGGGAAGCTGGCCGAGAAGATGGAAGCCGACGTAGACGGCGACCATGGCGACGCCGAGCGCGGCGAAGAGCTCGAGCACGGCCGAAGACAGAAAGGCGATGCGCAGCACCGCCATTGTGCGGGTGCGCAGGCTCTCGGCGTCGGCTCTCAGCCGATTGGCGGTCAGATCGACGGCATCGAGCGAACGGATCGTCGCCAGGCCGCGCAGCCTGTCGAGCAGAAAGGCATTCATGCCGCCCAATTCGACAAGCTGCGCCTCGGAGGCTGCTTTGGCGCGCCATCCGATAAGCGCCATGAAGATCGGGATCAGCGGCGCGGCGATGAGGAGGACGAGAGCGGCGGCCCATGACCAGACGAGGACGCAGCCAAGGATGGCAAGGGGAACGATGCTCGCCCGCAGGCGCGCCGGCTGGAAACGGGCAAGATAGGGAACGATCGCCTCGGCCTGCTCGCCGAGTGTGCTTGCGGCAAGCCCGGATGCCGGGCGCCCGGCATCGAGCGGCGAGCGGGCGGCCAGCGTCGCAACGGCGTCGCGGCGATGATGAGACAGGAGCGCGCGCGCCCGGCGATAGGCGACCCGGCCGCCGAGCGCGTCGACCACGGCCCTGACGATGCCGAGCGCCAGAACGCCTCCCGCATTGATGAGCACGGCGTCGATGTCGCCACCGGCGGCAATGTCGCCGACCGACAGGCTGATGAGCGCGGCCTGCGGTATCCAGAGCAGCGAGGCGGCAACCTGAAGCGTCGGCCCCAAAAGCGTCCGCCCGGGCTGTTTCGGTCCGTCGTCCGAGAGACCCTCATCGGCAAGAGACGCCGATCCGGTGCGGGCACTGGCCGATGGGCCGGACGCCGCCGGTGGCGTTCCCGAACCCGATCGCATGCTGATGCTGCCCGCCCCGGTCACGCTCACGTCTCCCCGGAGCGCGGCTTCTTGCGGCCGATGGAGACGATCTTGTCCTTGGTCTCGAGCAGCTTCGTCACTTTGGAGCCGAGGCTCAGAAGCGTTGCGAGGCGGTCGGTTTCGAGCCGTTTGACATCGTCGTACCAGTTGGTCAGGCGCTCGATCAGGCCGTGCATCTCGGCCATGCGCTGCTGCGCGAAGCGTTCGTTCTCGTTGCCCGGCTGCTGCATGAGGATTTCGCGCAGGACCGAGAGCGTCGGGTCGATCTCGCGCTTCTTGCGTTCCTCGGCGAGGGTGCGAAGGATCTGCCAGACGTCGTCCGGCGTGGTGAAGAAGTCGCGTCGATCGTCGGGCAGGTGCTTGAGCACGACGAGGTCCCATCCCTGCAGCTCGCGCAGGCTCATCGAGACGTTGGAGCGGGAAATGCCGAGCGCCTCGACGATCTGGTCGGCGCAGAGCGGTTCGGGCGAGACATAGAGCAGTGCATAGATCTGGCCGACGGTGCGGTTGATGCCCCAGCGGCTGCCCATTTCGCCGAAATGCAGCACGAAGGCCTGGACGAGTGGCGGAAGGTTCATGCCCGCGGATCCTGAAGTTTCAAAAATTTCTGAAATTGATATACGCGTGATGCCGTATCTACACAAGTATGAAGATAAAATTGTTCGTCGCGCGCCGTGCGGGGCCGGCGCGCTTGATCGACGCCATCAATGACGGTGATGCGAATTATCCGTTTCTACGCATTTGCGCAGTATCGTATGTATCGAAGGAGAGTCCGTCTGCATCATGGTTGTTGGAATGGCGTTCCTGCCGAGGAAATACGAGAATCTGGCCTTCGCGCTGCTGCTCTCCGGGATACAGACCTTCATCATCTCGGGGATATCCACGGCACTGGCGGTCGGCTGGTCGTCCGACATCATCTCGTTCTGGGTACGGGCCTACTTCTCGTCCTGGGTGATCGCTTTCCCGAGCGTGCTGGTGGTCGCGCCGCTCGTGCGCAGGATTCTCAAGAAGATCATGCTGGATCCTGCGACAAGCATTGACCGGGATCAAAGTGGTTTGCCAAGCAATAGCGAATAGTCAAAAAGTATCGTTGAAAGGAAATTGTCATGCGACGTGTTGAAGGAAAGGTCGCCATCGTCACCGGTGCGGCCCAGGGTATCGGCCGGGCGACGGCCGAGTTACTGGCGCGCGAGGGCGCGAAGGTGGCGATCACCGACATCAAGGATGCGGAAGGCGAGCAGGTCGCCGAGGGTATCCGCAAGGCCGGCGGCGACGCCTTGTTTGTTCATCATGACGTGACGGATGAAAGCGCGTGGGAAGCGGCGGTGGAAGCGACGACCGATCGCTTCGGTCGTGTCGACATCGTCGTCAACAATGCCGGCATCGCCAAATCCTGCCCGCCCGACGAGCAGACCTATGAAGACTGGCGCAAGCTGATGAGCATCAATCTCGACGGTGTCTATCTGGGCACCAAGCACGCGATGCTCGCGATGAAGCGCAATGATCCGCGTCCGGGAGGCTCGATCATCAACCTCTCCTCGATCCTCGGCCTCGTCGGCGACCCGCTGCTCGGCGTCTACAATGCCTCGAAGGGCGGTGTGCGGCTCTACACCAAGTCGGTGGCTCTCTACTGCGCGAAGGAAAAGCTCAATATCCGCGTGAACTCGGTTCACCCCGGCTACATCTGGACGCCGCTGGTGGACACTTTGGTGAGCGAGGATGGCGAGGCGGATGCGGGACGCAAGGCGCTCGACGCACTGCACCCGATCGGCCACGTGGGCGAGCCGAACGACATCGCCTATGGAATTCTCTACCTGGCATCGGACGAATCGAAGTTCGTAACGGGCTCGGAGCTCGTGATCGACGGCGGCTATACGGCCCAGTGACAGCGACGGGCCCGGATGCGCGCTGCCACCGGGATGGAGGATAGGCGCTCGAGCCATGATGCCAGGCAATCGGAACATTGCCGGCAACGCGAAGCGGGTCAGCCGGTGCGGCTGGCTCGCGAAACGACAAGCAGAGCTGTTGCCTGGGACGGCCAGGACCGAGGGCGACAAGTGGGGGAAACAGTCATGTATCAGGATCGGGTACGCCGTTCCGACCTTCGGGATCTGGTCGTCAGTGCGGAGGAAGCCGCGCGTCTGATCAAGGACGGCATGACGGTCGGCATGAGCGGCTTCACCCGCGCCGGCGAGGCCAAGGCGGTGCCGATGGCGCTCGCCGAGCGCGCGCGAACCGAGCCGCTGAAGATCACCCTGATCACCGGCGCGTCACTCGGCAACGACCTCGACAAGACGCTGGCGGAGGCTCGCGTTCTCGCCCGCCGCCTGCCGTTCCAGGTCGATCCGGCCTTGCGCAAGGCGATCAATGCCGGCGAGGTGATGTTCATCGACCAGCACCTGTCGGAGACCGTCGAGCTGCTGCGTAGCCGCCAGATGGGCCCGGTCGACGTCGCGGTCATCGAAGCTGTGGCCATTACCGAAGAGGGCGGCATCGTGCCGACCACATCGGTCGGCAACTCGGCGAGCTTCGCCATTCTCGCCGAGAAGGTCATCGTCGAGATCAACCTCTCCCAGCCCGCCGCGCTCGAAGGTCTCCACGACATCTACATCCCCACGCGCAGGCCTGCGCGCGAGCCGATTCCGGTCGTCGCCCCGCAAAGTCGGATCGGACTGCCCTTCATTCCCGTCGACCCGGGAAAGATCGCGGCCATCGTCATCACGACGAAGCTCGACAGTTCCTCGACCGTGCTGCCACCCGACGCGGAGACACGCGCGATCGCGGGACACCTGACGGAGTTCTTCCTGCACGAGGTGAAGAAGGGTCGGCTTACAGAGCGCCTGCAACCGTTGCAGGCCGGCATCGGCACCATTGCCAACGCCGTGCTGCACGGGCTGATCGACACGCCCTTCCATAGTCTGACGATGTATTCCGAGGTGCTGCAGGATTCGACCTTCGAGCTGTTCGATGCCGGCAAGCTCGATTTCGCCTCCGGCTCGTCCATCACGCTCTCGCCGGCGAAGTACCAGGCGGTGCTGCCGCAATTGCCCCGCTACAAGCAGCGGCTGATCCTGCGCCCGCAGGAAATCAGCAATCATCCGGAAGTCGTGCGCCGGCTCGGCATCATCGGCATCAACACCGCGCTGGAGTTCGACATCTACGGCAACATCAATTCGACCCATGTCGGCGGCACGCATATGATGAACGGCATTGGCGGCTCCGGCGATTTCGCGCGCAACGCCTACCTGTCGGTGTTCGTCACCAAGTCGACGGCCAGGGATGGTCTGGTGTCGAGCGTGGTGCCGATGGTGAGCCATGTCGACCATACCGAACACGATGTCGACCTGGTGGTGACCGAGATCGGTCTGGCGGATTTGCGCGGCCTGGCGCCTCGCGAGCGTGCCCGCTCCATCATCGCGAACTGCGTGCATCCGGGCTATCGCGACGCGCTTTGCGACTATCATCGACGCGCGCTTGCCCGCGGCGGCCACACCCCGCATGTCATCGAGGAAGCGCTCTCCTGGCATGCGAGACTGCGCGAGCGCGGCAGCATGCAATCCGAACCGGCCTCCGTCAGCGCGCAAAGCCTAGCCGGGTGAACGGACCGGATCATCGGCTGGCGTGGCTCTGGCGATCGTCGGCTATCGAGACAGCCGCCTGCGTGCGTGCCAGGGTGAGTTTGAAGGTGTGCGGACCGCAGATCGTGTCTGACGACGGGCAGGCTGCGCGCGCTTGCCGCCGAAAACGCGAAAGAGAAACCGCATTTCGATGGATATGACGCAGCGATCGCATGCCCTGCCGGCAGAGGAGGTGGTCTCCGCGCTCGGCTCGGACCCTTCCGGCCCGTCGGCGCATGAGGCTGCGCAGCGCCTCCACCAGCACGGGCCGAATGCCCTGCCGCCGCCGGCCGGACGCCATCCCGTCTTTCGTTTCCTGGCCCAGTTCAACAGCGCGCTGATCTATTTCCTGCTCGCGGGCGCGGTCGCGGCCTGAGTCCCCGGACACCTCGTCGATGCCGGCGTCATCGTCGCCGTGGTGCTGATCAACGCCATCGTGGGCTTCGTCCAGGAGGGCAAGGCCGAGGACGCGCTCGCCGCGATCCACAAGATGATCTCGCCGCGGGCGCATGTCCTGCGGGCAGGACAGCGCCAGAGCGTGCCCGGCGCCGAGTTCGTGCCGGGCGACGTCGTGCTGCTGGAGGCCGGTGACCGCGTGCCGGCCGACCTGCGGCTTCTGCGCGCACGCGGCCTGCTCATCGAGGAGGCGGCCCTGACCGGCGAATCCGTCGCCAGCGCCAGGGCCGAACGGCCGGCGACGGCCGACGCGGCGCTGGGCGACCGCACCTCCATGGCCTATTCGGGAACGATGGTGGCGGCCGGACAGGGCACCGGGGTGGTGATCGCCACCGGCGCTAACGTCTTCGCTGTCGGGGATGTGGCCGGCGTGCCCCGCGGCAAGACTGCGGCGAGCGTCAAATGGCAGGTCACGGTGGTCGTGGACAATCTGGTTGCCGAGACCGCCGGAGGCGATCCGACAGCAACCTATAACCTCTACACCTCCTGCCCGATGGTCACCGCCTGCACAAGGCGATGCTGATCGAGTACAACTATGATGGCACCTTGATCCCCTCCTTTCCCCTTCATCTACCGCTCGAGGAACGCTGGATCTCCTGGGTGATCGAGGAAAAAGAACTCAGGGGAGCCTACCGCGCCATGCTGCACGGACGTGCGTGAGGAGCAAGGACAATGGCTGACTTCAACCCGGTGATTGTCGCGGCCGGGACGATCGTGTCATGCTTGCGGCGGGTCGTTGTGCTGCGAAAAGCATGAGGCAGCCGGTCTCGGCCTGACGAACCCTCGGCCGCGGCAGTGCGGGGAACGAGGCGACAAGATAGGTCGATTCAGCGGGGTCCGACGGGTCAACCCTCCGACCTCGTTGCAAAAGACGGTACCGAGACTTTCTGAACCTCCTTCACGTTCGACCGGAACACGTTGCTATAGGCGATACAGATGCTGTCTGCGCGCACTTTTCTTCTCGCGGTCGCCACAGCCGGCCTGGTTGGCGGGTCTATCGCCTGGGTCGTTGGTGACGCGTGGGCGGGGTGGGCATGGTCGGCAGGAACGGCAGTCGTCCTTGCCGGGCTGATCATCGAGATCGTCACTAGCCTGCGTCGCGGCGAGGTCGGACTCGACCTCGTCGCCGCCCTTTCCATGTCGGCGGCGCTCGCCTTTGGCGAGCCGCTGGCGGGCAACATCGTCGCGCTGATGTATGCCGGCGGTCAGTTTCTCGAGGGTTATGCCGAGGGACGCGCACGGCGCGAAATGGCGGCGTTGCTGGGCCGCGTCGCGCGTGAAGCCAGCCGCTATGTCGACGGCAGGCTTGAGACCGTGCCGATCGAGGCGCTCCTGCCGGGCGATCGCGTTCTCGTGCGCCAGGGTGAAGTGGCGCCGGTGGACGGGGTCCTGCTTTCCGACACGGCCATGCTCGACCGGTCCGCCCTGACCGGAGAAAGCCTGCCCGCCCGGCTGGGCGAAGGCGACGAAGTGTTGAGCGGCGCGGCCAATGCGGGCGCGCCGTTCGATCTGCGCGCCGTCCGGCCGGCCGCCGACAGCACATACGCCAACATTGTCCGTCTGGTGCGGCAAGCGCAGGAAAGGAAGGCGCCGAGCGTTCGCATCGCCGACCGCTATGCAGTCTGGTTCCTGATCCTCACTGTCCTGATCGCAGGTGCGGCATGGTGGATCACAGAGGACAGAATCCGGGCGTTGGCGGTGCTCGTCGTGGCGACGCCCTGTCCGCTGATCCTCGCATTGCCGGTGGCCATCATAGCCGGCATGTCCCGTACGGCGAGAGAGGGCGTTCTCATCAAGGACGGCGGCGCTCTCGAAATGCTAGCGAAGGTCAGAACCGCCATCCTCGACAAGACGGGTACGCTGACCTTCGGCGAGGCGCGCATCACCGCAATGAGAACCGTGGAGGGCTGGGACGCCAACGAAATGCTGCGTCTGGCGGCCTCGCTCGACCAAGCGTCAGGCCATGTGATCGCGCAGGCGTTGGTGAAGGAGGCACGTCGCAGGCACCTGTCCTTGTCGCCGCCTTCGGAGGTGAGCGAAATCGGCGGCACCGGTATTCGTGGCGCGGTCGAAGGCCGAATTGTCGCGGCCGGCGGCAGTCGCTTCATCCACGAGCTCGTCGAAGATCGTGATCCCTATTCTTTGCGCGCCGACCTACCTGAAGGAAGTGTAGTCGTCGCGGTTGCGGTGGATGGAGCGCTTGCTGGCATCATCGTGCTCGCCGACGACCTCAGGCCCGACGCCGCTGCCATGCTGGAGGTGCTAAAGGAATCCGGGATCGATCGGATTGTGATCGCGTCCGGTGACCGTCAGGACGTCGTGGATGCCGTCGCCGGCCAGCTTTCGGTCGCACCAGCCTACGGAGAACTGACGCCGGAGAGAAAAGTCCAGGTCGTGGCGCAGGAAGCGGCCCGGGCGCCGGTCCTCATGGTCGGCGACGGCATAAACGACGCGCCGGCGCTGGCCAGCGCCGGCGTGGGCGTCGCCATGGGAGCCCGCGGCTCGGCGGCCTCCGCGGAAAGCGCCGACGTTGTCCTGCTGGTCGACCGTATCGACAAGCTCGCCGTGGCGGTACGCGTTGCCCGGCGGACACGTCGCATTGCGCTGGAGAGCGTCGCTGTGGGCCTCGGGCTCTCGGTCGTTGCCATGATCTTCGCCGCGTTCGGCTATCTCCCTCCGGTAGCCGGCGCCTTCTTACAGGAGGCCATCGACGTCGCGGTCATCTTGAACGCGCTCCGGGCGCTGCGATGACACATTGTGTCTTTGATACCTGTCAATGATGACCAATTTGTCACCGAGGCCCGGTCTGTCGAACCCGTGGCATTAGGACCCGCTATCCTGTCCAGTAGACGAAAGAGGAAAGAAATGATCCTGCCAAACGGAACGACGGTCGCAGTGGTGGACGGCGAAAAGCTGCGCCTGTTCCACAATAAGGGCCATGAGCCTCGCATCGAGCTGACCGCGCTATCCGATCACGACATCAAAGCTGCCAACGGAGGATCGGGGACACGTCACAGAAACGCCGCCGCCAATCCTGACGAGGCACGGCTTCGTGAAGACGATTTCGCCGCCGCTGCGGCCGCCTTTCTCAACCGGCAGGCCCTCGGCGCCGCCATCGAGACGCTGTTCGTGGTTGCCGATCCGAGGACGCTGGGCGAGATACGTCGCGATTTTCACGACGTGCTGACGGCGCGGCTGGCGGGGACCCTCGCCAAGGATCTCACTGGACATGACGTAGACGCAATCGCCGCGGCGATCGCCCGCGCGTAACCTGGATCTGCTTTGCGATCGCGTGCAGTACCTATCAATGGATCCGTAATGGCTAAAGGCCCGGTCTCTTCTCTGCGCTGCGTCAATTGAAACAATGGTTGGATGAGGATGCTACACATCCTGGAACCCGGATGAGCTATGCGCGCGATTTCATGGCCGCGCGTGAATGAGCATCCCATGCGAGATCGACCGCGGAGGCCGTGATTTGGGCGAGCAAACACCCGAAGTCATTGATGCGCATAGCCAAACCGCTGAGCATGTCCTTGCCGCCCTCGCCTCCGATGGCGCAGCGGGGCTGACCGAGACTGAAGCGGTCGCACGGCTCGATCGATGGGGACGAAACAGGCTCGATACGAAGCCTCCACGACCGGCCTGGTTGCGGTTTCTCGGCCAGTTTACGGACACGCTGGTCCTGTTGCTCATCGTCGCCGCTCTGATCTCCGGTGGACTCTGGCTCTACGAGCGCGACGCCGTTCTCCCCTATGAAGCGATCGTCATTCTCTCCATCGTGTTCCTCAACGCGGTGATGGGCTACGTGCAGCAGTCGCGCGCCGAGGCCGCGGCCGAGGCTTTGCGCGGCATGACGGCGCCGCAAGCGAACGTCATGCGCGGCGGAGAAAGGCGCAGTATCTCGGCGGATCTGCTCGTGCCCGGCGACGTCATCCTCGTCGAGGAGGGCAACATGGTTCCGGCCGACGCCCGCGTGCTCGAAAGCTCGGCTCTCCATGCTGCAGAGGCGGCGCTGACCGGGGAGAGTATCCCCGTAGCCAAACATGCCGACACCGCGGCGACGGACGCGGCTCTGGGCGATCGCGGCAACATGTTGTTCAGCGGAACAGCCGTCGCGCGCGGCCACGGTGTCGCTGTGGTTACCGCCACAGGTATGCGGACCGAGATGGGCCGCATCGCCGGCATGCTCGAACAGACCCGCGACAAGGGCACGCCGCTGCAGCGGGAACTCGACCGGGTTGGGCGAGTGCTCGGCGCGATCGTCGTTTCCATCGCAGCGTCGATGATCGGCATCATCTTCCTGGTGACCGACGTGACGAGCCTGACCAGCGCATTCGACGTCCTGATCCTCGGCGTGGCGCTGGCGGTCGCAGCCGTGCCCGAAGGCCTGCCGGCCGTCGTCACGGCGGTGCTGTCGATCGGCGTCCAGCGGATGGCGGCGCGCCGGGCGATCGTCCGGCATCTCGCCGCGGTCGAGACGCTGGGCTCGGCAACGGTCATTGCCTCCGACAAGACTGGCACGCTCACCCGCAACGAGATGTCCGTGCGCCGGATCGTCACGGCGAGCGGCTTTGCCAGTTTTGACGGCACGGGCTATTCGCCCGAGGGCCGTGTCGAACCGAACCTGAGCGACCCGGCCCAGGCCGTGCTGAGATCAGAGATGGTACGAGCGCTTGCCGCCGCCGAACGTGCCAACAATGCGGTCCTTCAGGACCGTGACGGTCGCTGGATGGTTCAGGGTGATCCAACGGAAGGCGCCCTGATCGCCGCCGCCCGCAGGGCGGGACTGGAAGCCGATGCTCTCGACGCGCGTTTCTCGCGGGTGGGCGAAGTTCCGTTCTCGTCGGAGCGCAAGCTGATGAGTACGGTGCACCGCGACGCAGACCGGGACGGCGGTCTGCGCGCCTTCACCAAGGGCGCCCCCGACGTGCTGCTGGCACATTGCTCGCACGAGCTTGTCGGCGAGAAGACCAGACCGCTGACGCAGGAGCGGCGCGGCGAGATCCAGCGGGCGAACGATGCGCTCGCGGGAGAGGCGATGCGCACGCTGGGCGTCGCCTTTCGCTCGCTGCCGGACGAGGAAAGTGATCCCAATGGGTTCGGCGAGGAGATAGAGCAAGGTCTCGTCTTCCTCGGCCTTGTGGGAATGATCGATCCGCCTCGCGACGAGGCGCGACAGGCGGTCGCGAAGGCCCGTCAGGCCGGTATCCGGACGGTCATGATCACCGGTGATCATCCAAAGACGGCCGCCGTAATCGCTGGCGAGCTCGGAATCAGCGAGGGCGGACGTGTGCTTTCGGGTGCCGAACTGGCAAGGATGCCGCAACATGAACTCGAGCGCATCGTCGGTGATGTATCGGTCTATGCAAGGGTCGACCCCGTCCACAAGCTCCGGATCGTGGAAGCGATGCGCGGCCAAGGCGACACGGTGGCGATGACAGGTGATGGGGTCAACGACGCGCCGGCGCTGAAGGCCGCCGATATCGGGATCGCAATGGGCATCACCGGGACCGACGTCTCCAAGGAGGCTGCCGACATCGTGCTTGCGGACGACAATTTCGCTACGATCGTCGCGGCTGTGGAGGAAGGCCGGGCGATCTTTTCCAACATCCGCAAATTCCTCCGCTATCTCTTGTCGTCGAACATTGGCGAGGTCATGACCATGTTCTTCGGCGTGTTGGCGGCGGACCTGATCGGGCTGGCCGCAGGGCACGGGGGGGCCGTCGTTTTGCCGTTGCTTGCCACACAGATCCTGTGGATCAACCTCGTCACCGACGGCGCACCCGCGCGTGCGCTCGGCCTCGACCCGGCCGATCCCGACACGATGGGAAAGCCGCCCCGCCGGCGCGGCGAACGCGTGATCACGCGGCGCATGTGGACCGGGATCGTCTTCGTCGGCGTCATCATGGCGGCAGGCACGCTGCTCGTTATCGACGGCTCGCTGCCAGGCGGGTTGATCGAGGGGACGGGCACGATCGATCATGCCCGAACGAAGGGCTTCACGACGCTAACGCTGTTCCAGCTCTTCAACGTCTTCAACGCCCGCTCAGACGAGCGCAGTGCCTTTTCCGGGCTGTTCGCCAATCGATGGCTGTGGGTAGCGGTCACGCTGTCGCTCGCCCTGCAGGCGGGGGTGGTCTATCTACCCTTCCTGCAACAGGCGTTCTCGACCGTGAGCCTCGACGGTACCGACTGGCTGATCTGCGTGGCGACGGCGAGCTCGGTCCTGTGGCTGCGGGAACTGGCCAAGCTCGTGATTGCAGCTCAGCCTAGACTCTCGAATACCTGAGCGACTTTTGAAAACGCGAGAGGGAGAAGGAGAAGAAGGCGAGGCCGATCAGGACAAGCGCAGGGAATTGAGGCCAGATCGCGTCCAATCCTGCTCGACGGAACAGGATCGCCTGCGACAGCGACACGAAATGCGTGTCGGGTGCTGCCGACATCAGCATGCGCAGGCCATCCGGCATGTTCTCGACCGGGGTGAGCCCGCCGGCGAGGATCTGGAGCGGGAAGAGCACCAGCATCAGCAGCAGGACGAATTGCGGCATCGAGCCCGCTTGCCCTGGTGCCTTTTCAGTTCTGGCAGGGTTTGCGAAAGAGTCGCCCGGCTATCCACCGCCTGCTCGGTCGCATCTATGCCATCATCATTCTGTTCTCGGCGCTAAGTGGATTCTGGTTGGCCCTCACCACGGAGGCAGGGATCGTGGCCATTTGGGGGTTCGCTCTCTTGGCCGTTGCCTGGCTTGGAACGACCGCAATCGGCGTCGGGTTGGCTATGAACCGTGACTACGCAGGACACCGGCGATGGATCATCCGCTCCGTGGCGGTGACCTTGTCGGCGGTGACCCTGCGGCTATACATCGTGGCGACCGAGATCCTGGACTTTGGTCCCCCACCACCTACCAGGCTATCGCCTGGTTGTGCTGGGTGCCCAACGTGATTGTCGCAGAGCTGTATCTGCGTTGGCCGAACAGCGTGCGGTGTGCGGTATCTTCCCAAGGAACCTTCGGATAGATTTCGGGTCAAGCAGGCCTTCCCGATTTTGCCGCGCAGCGACGCGCCGCCAGGGAGAACACCAGCGAGGCGATTACGGCCGCAGGCGCAAGCGCCAGCAGGAATGCGAAGACGTAGTCGACGGGCGCGCTGAGGGCTCCCGGATCGGCGTGCGTCCAGAGTGGGACCAGAAATGTGAAGACTACCGCCGCCGCCAGGCCCACCATCACCATCGCGATCAGCGGCCTTGTCGCAGGCCGGCCGGCGACACGCAGAATGCGCAGGCCGGACACGATGGCGTATAGAGCGAGCGCGGCCAGAAACAGCAAAGGCCAAAACCATAGGCCAACGCTTTCATAGAAGATGTGGAACAGGGTGACCGGATTGAAATCGCTCATGACGGTCCTCCTCAAGCGCGTCCACGCAACATGGCGCGATAGGCCCCGAGCAGGCCCTTTTCCTCGATGAGCCACGACACCCACAATTCCTCCAGAGGATCGATGAAGGGGAAGGATGGGACGAGCGTGCCGTCATAGTCGAACTCGATCAGCATGGCCGTGCCGTAACCGGTCACCATCGGGCAGGAGGTGTAGCCGTTATAGGTTGCCTGCGGCGTGCGCCCTGCTGTCTCGGCCACGAGATTCTCCACCACCACGGGAACCTGCGATTTGACACTCGCGGCGGTCTTGCCACGCGGCACGCCCGCTATGTCGCCAATCGCGAAGACGTTCGGATAGCGGGGATGGCGCAGCGTCGCCCTGTCGGCCTCCACCCAGCCATCAGCGGCGAATTCCCCTTCCTGCCAGGGCAATGGGCTGTTCCGCACCGCGTCCGGCGCGCGCATGGGCGGAACGACATGGATGAAATCATAGTCGAGCACGACGTCGCCGGCTTCGGTCGCATAGGTCGCAGTCCTGCCGCCGGGATCGATCGCCTTGAGCACATGAGCGTAGTTGACCGCGATGTCGCGCTCCGCGAACATCTCCGTCACCTTGTCGTTGACCGTCGGCACGGCGAAGACGGTCGGATTGTGCGCATTGTATTTGAGCTCAACCGCATCTCGTCTCCCCTGCCTGCGCGCCTTGTCATCAGTGATGAAGGTGATCTTCAGCGGCGCGCCGGCGCATTTCATCTCCGTCTCCGGGCGGCCGAACAGACCGACACCACCGGTCTCCAGGAACCGGTCGATCGCGGCAGCCGAAGCCGCAGCCTCCTGCGGGCCGGCATAGATCGAGGCGATGCCCTCGCGGCCGATCAGCGAGACGTCCATGCCCTCGACGGCGGCATAGTCGAGCTTGAGGCCCGTCGCGACCATCAGGAAGTCGTACTCGATCCGCCTTCCCGAGGCCGTCGCCACGACGTTTGCGTCCGGATCGAACTCGGCAACGGCTTCTTCGATCCAGTCCACACCGCGCGGCACGAAATCGGCATTGCGTGATGTCACTTGCGCGGGCGACCAGAGACCGGCGCCGACAAGGGTGAAGATCCTATGCGGGCGCGGCGGGCGAGGTGCTACCGTTTCGGTTTCCCTCACCCGACAGCCCATAGGAGAGACTGATGGATATCCGCACGACAGCGTTCTCGCCCGCCACGTCTCATTGTGATCCGGCGCCGGTCGCCGTGGCAATCGAATTGAGCAAGAAGAGCTGGCTGGTGGCGGTTCTGACGCCGCTTTGCGACAAGATCAGCCTTTATCCGCTGCCGGCCGGCAACGGGGCGGCGCTGCTGGAGTTGCTGGCGCGGTTGCGCCGGCAGGTGGCGACGGCGCTCAAGCGGCCGGTTGCGATCGTGTCGTGCTACGAAGCGGGTTACGACGGCTTCTGGCTGCACCGGTTGCTCGAGGCCGAGGGCGTGAGGAGCCACGTGTTCGATCCGGCGAGCGTTGAGGTGAACCGGCGGGCGCGGCGGGCCAAGACCGATCGGATCGACGCCCGCGCCCTGCTGCGGGCGCTGTTGGCCCATCTGCGCGGCGAGCCCAAGGTGGTGAGCGTGGTGCGGGTGCCGAGCGTTGCGGAGGAGGACGCCCGCCGCCTGCACCGCGAGCGCCACCGGCTGGTCGGCGAGCGGGTGCGCCACGTCAACCGCATCAAGGGGTTGCTGGCGTGCCAGGGCGTCTACGACTACGAGCCGCTCAAGCGCGACCGCCACGCCCGCCTCGCCGGGCTGGTGACCGGCGACGGCCGGGCGCTGGCGCCGCGGCTCGTGGCCGAGATCGCGCGCGAGATCAGGCGGCTCGAGCTGGTCCTGGAGATGATCGCCGCGATCGAGGCCGAGCGCGACGCCATCGCGGCGGCGAAGGCCACAGGCCACCCCGAGGCGGCCAAGATCCAGACCCTGGCCCGGCTCAAGGCGGTCGGCGGCGAGATCGCCACGGTGCTGACCGGCGAGGTATTCTATCGCCGCTTCGACAACCGCCGCCAGCTCGGGGCCTATGTCGGGCTCGACGCCAGCCCGTTCCGCTCCGGGGGCCTGAGCCGCGACCAGGGCATCGCCAAGGCCGGCAACGCCAAGGCCCGCACCACCATGATCGAGCTCGCCTGGCTGTGGCTGCGCCATCAGCCCGACAGCGCTCTGAGCCTGTGGTTCCGCGAGCGCGTCGGCCCGCTGAAGGGCCGCCCGCGCCGCATCGCCATCGTCGCGCTCGCCCGCAAGCTGCTCGTCGCCCTGTGGCGCTATGTCGAGATCGGCCTCGTGCCTGAGGGCGCCGTGCTCAAGGCGTGAGCCGAACGGACACCACGCCGTGAACCGATCCAAGGAGGATGCGTGACCGTTGCCGGGCAGGGCTGCAACACGCCTCGGTCAAGAAGGGTCCCATCCCGCCTTGGCGCCTTACGCCTTCGCACGCCGATGCAAGAAGGACCAGGGTACGGGTCGCCGAGCCCGACCGGATATAAGTTGATGCGGCCTGCGCCGCAGGACCCGAAAAAGGCTCCAACCTTGGATCGAAACACCTTGACACGCCGGGCCTCATATAAGCCCGGCTGGAAGTGATGCTCCTTCCTGGCATTGATGATGGTGATCGTCGCGCCGGGCATGGCCCTTCTGAACCGCGAGGCCAGTGCGAGGCCGGCCGCGCCCGCCCCGGCGATGACGATGCGCGCGCGGGCATTCGAGCTCTGTGCCCATGCCCGTTGTGCTGGAAGACCGAGAAGAGCAAATGCCCCGCCGGCCAAAAGGAAATCTCGTCTCTTCATTGTCGTATTCCTCCCCGTTGGATAAGTCGTCTATTGGCCGCTATGGGTCGGCGGCGCGCCGGCGACGCGCTATGCGGCTGCCATCCCGCCTGAGAGGCGGGCAATCTCGGTTCCGTGCGCAGACCATCACGCGGCACGGGCCGCGCCACGGTGCCGTAACGTCAACCAGCACCGGCACGTGACTGCGCTGGGCATGTCCGTGGAATGCATCGCCGTCGCAGCGCGCGGCCGCGTTCGGGATAAGGCGGCGGAACGGGTGAGGATCAGGGATTTGCGCCACGGATCGCACTTATGGCCTCGAACTGGCTGAGGAAGACCCGGCCGGTCAGGTGGTCAAGGAAGTCGGCCCGCTTCAGCCGGTCCATGACCGGGCCTTTCACTTCGGTCAGATGGAAGGTGACATCGGCGTCCCTGAGCCGGTGGTTGATCTCCTCCAGGCTTTCCAGCGCGCTGGCGTCGATGGCGTTGACGGCGGAACACATCAGCACGACGTGGCGGACGTCCGGCCTTTGCGCAACGAGTTCGGCAATACGATCCTCGAGATAGCGGCTGTTGGCGAAATAGAGGCTTTCGTCGACGCGGATTGACAGGATCTGCGGATCGGTCAGAACCTGGTGTCGCTCGACGTTGCGAAAGTGCTCGGTGCCCGGCACCTGGCCGATGATCGCCATATGCGGTTTGCTCGTGCGGTAGAGGTGGAGAAACAGCGAGAGCGCCACGCCGGCAACGACACCCGGCTCCACCCCCCAGAGCAGAGTGACGACGATCGTCGCGGCCATGGCGGAGAAGTCGGCCTTCGAATAGTGGAAGACATGGCGGATCGCCTTGAAGTCGACGAGCGACAGCACCGCCACGATGATGGTTGCGGCCAGCGTCGCCTGCGGGAGGCTGGTGAGCAGCGGGGTCAGGAAGAGTGTGGCGAAAGCGATGCCGACAGCCGTGAAGACGCCGGCCGCGGGGGTCTCGGCGCCGGCATCGAAATTGACGACGGAGCGGGCAAAGCCGCCGGTCACCGGATAGCCGGATGAGAGGCCGGCGGCGATGTTGGCCGCGCCGAGGCCGATCAGCTCCTGGTCCGGGACGATCCGCTGCCGGCGCTTCGAGGCGAGCGTCTGGGCAACGGAGACGGATTCGACGAAGCCGATGATGCTGATCAGAAAGGCCGGCGCGGCAAGCGTCATGATCAGCTCGAAAGAAACCTGCGGGAAGCTCAGTGCCGGCAGACCCTGCGGGATCGAACCGACAAGCGCCACGCCCTTCGCGGCAAGGTCGAGGGCGACGGCGAGCAGGATCGTGAGGGCCACGGCCAGGATCGGCGCCGTCTTGGTCGCAAGGTCGGCTGCGCGCTTGGCGACGCCGATGCCGATGAGCAGAGGTTTGAGGCGGGTGCGCGCGAAATGGAGAAAGGCCAGTGCGCCGACGCCGATGGCGACGGTGTAGGGATTGATCTCGGCGGCCAGGCCGGCAAGCGCGATGATCATCTCGAGGAGCGTGTCGCCGCCGGCCGCAACGCCGAGGATGTGTTTCAGCTGACTGGCGGCGATCAGGATGCCGGACGCGGTGATGAAGCCGGAAATCACCGGATGGCTGAGGAAATTGGCGAGGAAGCCGAGCCGCAGCAGGCCCATCAGCACGAGCATGACGCCTGACAGCAGCGCCAGCACGATCGCCGCCGTGAGATAGTCGGCCGTACCCTGCGCGGCGACCTGGCCGACGGCAGAGGCCGTCATCAGGGAAACGACGGCGACGGGGCCGACTGCGAGCGTGCGGCTGGTGCCGAACAGCGCATAGGCCACGAGCGGCAGGATCGAGGCATAAAGGCCGACTTCGGGCGGCAGGCCGGCGAGCATCGCATAGGCCAGCGACTGCGGGATCAGCATGATCGTCACGATGATCGCGGCAACGACATCATTGGTGAGTGTCGTGCGGTCATAGGCCCGTGCCCAGTCGAGCATCGGGAGGTAGCGCTGGATCCTGATGGCGGGAAGACGCATGTTCCTGTCGCTCTCCTGCTGCTCAGGCGACGCGCGATTGCGTCCGAGCGGCAACCGAACGGCGGACAATGCGTGCCAGCGCAATGCCCGCGAGCATCGAGCCGACGAAGATCAGGGCGCTCGACTCTCCGAGACCGAGAGCCGGAACGGCGCCGCCCGGACAGAAGCCGGTGATGCCCCAGCCGATGCCGAACACGGCCGAGCCGGCAACAAGCGGAAGATCGAGCTTGCGCGCCGTCGGCAGATGGAACGTCTTGTCCAGGAGCGGCGCCGGGCGCTTCAGGATGAAGCCGTAGCCGATGGCGGTGACCACCAGCGCGCCGCCCATCACGAAGGCCAGCGACGGGTCCCAGGTTCCGGCGAAGTCGAAGAAGTTGAGCACCTTGGCGGGATTGATCATGCCGGAAATGGCGATGCCGGCGCCGAAAATGAGCCCGGCCATCAGGGCGGAAAGGATTCGGACCATCAGAAGCCTCCGAGAAGGTGACGGACAACGAAGACGGTGAGCGCCGTCGAAGCCATGAAGATGAGGGTGGCGGCGATCGAGCGCGGCGAGAAGCGTGCAAGTCCGCAGACGCCATGGCCCGACGTGCAGCCTCCGCCAAAATGGACGCCGATGCCGACGATGAGACCGCCGATGACGAGCCAGGGCGTGGGAATCGGGCTTTCGAACGGCACGACCGAAGCCCCGGCGACGACGATGATCAAGGCTGGAGCCGCGACAGCTCCTGCGATGAAAGCAGCGCGCCAGGCCCAATCGCTCGACAAGGGTGGAAGGAGCCCGGAGAGAATGCCGGTCATGCCGGCGATGCGGCCGTGAAAGGCCATGAGGAGGATGGCGGCAAGGCCGATCATCGCGCCCCCGAGAAGGGAAGCGAGCGGTGTGAACTCGGTCATCGATCAGTCTCGTGGTTGTGGGTTGGTCGTGCCGGTTTGGCAGAACAACCGATGCATGGTGTGGATGAAGGCGGCGACGCGGGCGTCGGCGAGCCGGTAGAAGACGTGCTTGCCCTCCTTGCGGCCGGCGATCAGTCCTGCCTCGCGAAGACCGGCGAGCTGTTGCGAGAGGCCCGGCTGGCGGATGCCAAGCAGATCCTCGAGCTCGCGCACGGAGCGCTCGCCCTCCACGAGAGCGCAACAGACCAGCAGGCGGTCCGGATTGGACAGCTTCTTCAGGAAGACCGTTGCCTCATCGACATTGGCCTTCAGATCGGCGGCTTCGCAGGAGAGCTTTTCGATCACCGGTTCAGTCCCAGGATGCGCCGGTCAACAGATCGAGCGGGATCTTGAGATAGCGCCGGCCGTTCGCTTCCGGTTCGGGCAGACGGCCACCCCTGGTGTTGATCTGCAGCGAATGCAGGATCAGCTTCGGCATGGGCAGAGTTCTGTCGCGGGCCTCGCGCGCGGCGACGAACTCCTCGTCCGTCTTGTACTTGGCCATGTGGATGTTCTTCGCCTTCTGCTCGGCGACCGTCGATTCCCATAGCGGTTCGCGACCGCCGGGCTGATAGTCATGACCGGTGAAGATGCGGGTCTCGTCGGGCAGCGCCAGAATGTCCCGGATCGACTTCCACAGCACCCTGGCGCTGCCGCCGGGAAAGTCGGCGCGCGCCGTTCCGCTGTCGGGCATGAACAGCGTGTCATGGACGAAGGCGGCATCGCCGATGACATAGGTGATCGAGGCGAGCGTATGGCCGGGCGAGAACATCACCTTGGCATCGATATTGCCGACCCGGAAGGTGTCTCCGTCGGCGAAGAGCCGGTCCCACTGGGAGCCGTCGGCCGGGAAATCCGGCCAGTTGTAGAAGTCCTTCCACAGCTTCTGGACCTCGGTGACCTTCTCGCCGATGGCGGTCTGCGCGCCTGTCTTCTGTTTCAGGTAGGCGGCAGCCGAGAAGTGATCGGCATGCGGATGGGTGTCGAGGATCCACTCGACCTCGTAACCCTTGTCCCGCACGAATTCGAGGATGCGGTCGGCATTCTTCGAGGCCGTCTGGCCTGACTTCTCGTCGAAGTCATAGACGGGATCGACGATCGCGCATTTCTTCGTCTCGGGATCGGCGACGACATATTGGATCGACCACGTGCGACGGTCGAAGAAGCCGGTCACTTCCGGTTTCGGGGCCATAGGAACTGCCTTTCTGAAGGTTCGTCTGCTGAAAATGGATTTGCGGTGCTAGTGGCCATGGGCTCGGAGCCAGGCAACGGCTCCTGACAGATCGAAGCCGCGTTCCCGCCCGAAGGGGATGACGTCGTCTTTCGCCATGCGGCCGTCGAGAACCTCGCCGATGGTCCAGAGCGTCAAGGAACGGGTACCGGACCGGCAGAAGGCGAGAACCTGGCCGTCGCTATCGGCGAGCGCGCGCTGAAACGCCCGCACGGCATCTTCGCTGATCTCGGCCGCGCGCACGGGAATATGCGTACTGGCCAGTCCGGCCTGCGCGGCGGCCTCGGCAATTTCGCTGGCACGCGGCTGGCCGAAATCCTCGCCATCCGGCCGGTTGTTAACCAGGGCCCGAAAGCCGGACCCGGCAGCCGCGCTGACATCGCTGGTGCTGAGCTGTTCGCAGATCGACAGCCGGTCGTTGATCCGGACAGGCTTCATTGCCGCCCCCCTTTGAGAGGGCAGGTGTTGAAGCCGAAGAGCGGATAGAGCGGGCAAGTCGAGAACAGGCCCGTTAGCAGCGGAACGAGCCCGATCAACCCCCACCAGCGTGCGTTGCCGTCAAGCAGAAAGATGAGCGACAGCAGCGCCAGACCGACGATGATCCTGAGGATGCGATCGATGCCTCCGACATTCTTAGCCATGGTCCATTCCTTTCGTTTGAAGGTCGCGCACCGATCGTTGCGCGACGACGATTGCAAAAAACTGCAACTATCAGCATGCACAAGTTCACCAACTGCCCGGCCCCATCCCCGATCAGTCCTGCGTGACTTTCCTGCGCCCGGACGCGCGATTTCCCGCAGAAGGACCGTCGGCGAGCGTGGTCGTTCCCTTTGCTGCCCGCGGCTCGCAAAAGGACTTGTAGAGCACGCTCAGGACGCTGCGGGCCGGCTCGCTCTCGATCCGATACCAGATGGTCTGGCCGTCCCGTCGGCCTGCAATCAGTCGATCACGGCGCAGCAAGGCCAGGTGCTGAGACACGGTCGAGTCACGAATGCCGAGGAACTCCGCGAGTTGCCCGACTGATTTTTCGCCCTCGATGAGCTGGCACAGGATCAGGAGGCGGTGCCGGTTAGCGAGCGCCTTCAGCAATTCGCTGGCATCGTCAGCGGCGGTTTGCATGGATTCTAGATCGATTTTCATTACTGCGAACCTACGATAATTTGAAGGTATCGGTCAACAGGAAAATCGGCATGCGCGGTGGAGCACACGTCCGACCTTTGCCCGGGAGAGCTACGCCATGGCGAATGCTCGACTACCCTTGGCTGCCGGCATTGCGCGACGGTAACAAGATTACAGCCGGACTCTACGGACTGGAAGTGCGATGGGGCATGCAGGATGGGTTCTTCTACGACCGATCCTATTGATGCCAAGGCACACCGTTGTAGTGATCAGTTCCTATGTTCGTGGCCCGCGCTTGGCCGCCGATTACCGAACAAGCTTACAAATAACCCCCTTAGGTATCTGGGTTCTAGGCGGTTGAGCCAGGGACAGGGTCTCGCGTGTCCTATCACGTGGAGCGCCGTACCGTAGAATCGCTGATTATATGCTGAAGGCCCGTCTTTCCATTGACGGAAGACCCGCAAAACTACGAGGCTGCCCGCGCGTAGTACGCTGGCGGCGTCCCAACGTGGCGCGAGAACGCGACGCTGAACGTGCTTGCCGAGCTGTAACCCACGCGTTCGGCCACTTGGGCCACGCTGACTCTTTCCCGCCGCAGCAGGTCCTTGGCCAGGGCCATGCGCCAGCCCAGGAGGTATTCCATCGGCGCAACGCCGACTTCGCGCCGGAACCGGTCGAAGAATGTCGAGCGTGAAAGCGCGGCCACCTTCGCGAGATCCATGACCGTCCAACCCTTGTCCGGGCGTTCGTGCATCTCCCGCAGCGCCGCGGCAAGCCGACCGTCGCAAAGTCCGCGCAACAGGCCGGGCGGAGACGCCGGTCCTGAAGTCGAGCGTAGAGCCTCGATCAGCAGAACCTCCAGCAGGCGGGCCAATACGACGTCGCGGCCGGGCCGGCTTGCCCGTGTCTCCTCGTTCACGAGTCCGACCAGCGTCATGAGCCGGCTCTCTCCACGAACGTGGACGAGCCGGGGCAGGAGCGACACGAGCAGGTTGGCATTGTCCGAGCCGAAGATGCAATGCCCTACGAGCATGCGGACGTCCGGCGGATCGTCGGGGCAGCCGAGCCGGTATACGCCCGGGCTCATCTCCACGATCTCCGGCTCGAGCCAAGGTGGCGGAGGCTCAACGCTGGAGGTGACGAAATCATAGGCCGCAGGCACGAGGACGAAATCGCCAGCGTTGAGAGTGATCGGCTCTCGGCCGGCAATCGATAGGCTGCATGAACCGTCCAGGACCGCGAAGTAGAATGGAAGCCCATCATCCAAACGACGCACCGCCCAAACTCCCGCTGCGACGACGAGCTTGGAAAAGGAGGTGTCCGGCTGGAGCAGCCTGACAACTTCGGCAAGCGGATCGGTCATTCGGACTTGCGCCAATGTTAATCGGACTTCCAGTTGTAGTGGGTCCGATGGCGCGAGGCTATCCTTTCTGTGTTCTCCGCCGGCGCAGCCGTTGCCGCCTTGGCCGAGGTATCAGCAGTTCAGGAGCAAAGCCTTGATCTTTTACGACGCAAAACAGCCGGGACCGAACCCGGTGGTTGTCCGGCTCTTCGTCCACGAGCGTAAGGGACTTCGGTTCGACGTGGAGTTGATCGATCTCGCCGGCCTCGATAACCGGAAGCCGGCTTATCGGAACACCGTCAACGCCCGAGGAGAAGTGCCCGCGCTCCGCCTGGACAATGGGCGAATCATCACCGAGATTACCGCGATCTGCGGCTATTTCGACGAGATCGCGGAAGGCGGCCGGCGCTTGTTCGGGAGCACGCCTGAAGAGCGCGCGGAGATTCATATGTGGACCCGGCGGGCCTATCTGGAGATCGTTCTTCCTTTCGTCACGTGGTGGCGTGGCACCGACGCGGCCGAGGAGGCCTATCGCGGCCATCGGATCCTCATGCCGGAGGCCAGGCGCTCATACCGGCTGCTCGCCGACCAGGGTCTCAATCAGTTCGACGAGGACCTCGAAGGCAAGACCTTCATCGCCGGCGACGATATAACCATGGCTGACATCATGCTGTACGGCTTCATGGGAACGAATACCGCCACCGGGGAAATCCCCTGGCTCAATGTGCCCCAACGCCCCAATGTCGCCGCCTGGTTCGACCGCATGGCCGCGCGAGAAGCCAGCCAGAAAATGTTGACCGCGTTGCCCCAACGCGTCGAAAACTAGGCCGGCTGTCGTGGGCCCGCCGCCACATTTCGCGCGTTAGACGTCCGAGCCGGTGGATGCGACCGTCACCGCTCTATGCGTCGCGCCTTGGCGAACCCGCGATCAGTTGCAACGAACCGCTCCAGCATTGGGACGATGAGCTTCTTGGGATCGACGACGGGCTGCCCTGTTTCCCGCCCGAGAGCCTCGGCGTAAGCGACAAGGTCGCGATGCAGCGCCGCGGGCAGTTCCAGCGTCACTTTCACTGGCTTGTCCTCCATGATGGGGCCGAGTTTCAGTTTGATCATTGCGCAGCTCCGTAGGGCTCGAGGACCAAATCGCGGGTGACGATTATGCGGACCGGGAAGCCAGGCCTGATGGTCAGCGTGGGCGCGACCTGCAACTGGCGACGGATGATCTGCTGGCCGGCGTCGTTGATCGTGTCCTGTGCGCCGTCACGAATGGCGCGGATAAGCCGGTCCTCGTCATCGACGGCAAGCTCGGCGCCGACAGCGAGCAGCGTCGAGAGGCCGGCGGCCTTCGCCAGGTCCCACCAGTGATAGTCCACGCCATCCTCGAGACCGGCATAGCCTTGCGTGTCCGCGCCGGGCTGACGCTCCAGCACGATCGAGCGACCGTTCGGGAAGATCAGGCGATTCCACACGAGCAGCACGCGGCGCTGCCCGAAACCGACATCGTTGCTGTATCCGCCGATGATTCGGGTGCCCTGGGGCACAAGCAGGACCCGGCCGGTAGGGCTGTCGTAGATGTGTTCCGTCACCTGGGCGGTGATCTGACCGGGCAGATCGGAGCGGATGCCGGTGATCAGCGCGGCTGGAATCACCGCGCCGGCCTGCAGCACAAAGGGCGATGCTGGCGGCATGACGCGATCTGAGGCGACGGTGCGCCTGTCGACGGCGGCGCTGAGGAAGGCGTTTTGCCGGTCCTGGGCAGTCGGGGCACCTAACTGGCCTGCAAGCCCGAGGCCGGCAAGATTTGGACTGGCGACGCCTGGAGAGGTTGCGGCAGCCGCTCCCGTTCTCGGGCCGGTCTGGAAGAAGACGCGGCTGGTCCGGGCCGCTTCTTCCTCGGCCAGACGGCGCTGTTCCTCGGGATCGACCTGCGGTGTCGCCATGGCGGGCGGCACGACCGGCCGGCCGCGGTTCTGGGCGTCGAGGATCGGCCGCCCGAGATCGCCGGGCAAGGCTGGGCCCAGTACCGGGCCGGTGTAGTCGCGCGGCAGGCCCGCGAGGCCATCGGCCGTCGGCCTGTTGTCGATGGAGTAGAGCTCCTCGTTCTCCGTACCGGCATCGCGCGTCTGGAGCGCATAGATCAGCGCACCTGCGATGCCGATGCTGGCGATGAGGCCGACGCTGGCCAGAACTTTGCGCGACAGGCGCGTGACGCGCGGCGGCTCCGCACGCAGCCGCATGGTGGATGTGGAATCGACGGCGACGCCGGTGAGCGGAGCGCTCTCTTCGCTTTTTTCTTCGTGGTTGCTCATGACGTTGGCCTTCCGTCGGTACGAACGATCCTGACGGTCTGCTGGCGGTCGCCGCCGCCGAGACGCAGCTCGGCCGCGCCGAAGAGGCGATCGACGATCAGGATGTTCTGGTAGATGCGGCTGTTGACGATCTGGGCCTCGCCGTCCGATCCGATGACGAAGAGCGGTGGCATCTCGCCCTGCACGATGCCGCGCGGGAACTCGACATAGACCCGGCGTCCGTCGTCATAGACCGAGACCGGCCGCCATGGCGGCGTGTCGCCGGTCAGGCCGTAGCGATAGTTCCTCGCCGCAACGGCCGGAATAACCGGCGTGGCCGGAACGCTCTGCCGCTGACCGGCGGGCGGCTGCGGATAGGCCCACGCGATGGCAGGCATATAGGGGCTTTCGCCTGATCGCAGCTCGATCATGTAGACGCGGCGATCGGTCGTGACGACGAGATTGGTGGTGATGTCGGCGCGCGTCGGCTTGACGAGAATGTGGACGCGGCGGGCGGCGCCGCTGCCGCTCTCGGTATCGCCGATGATCCAGCGCGCCGTGTCGCCGGCGGCGATCGGGCCGGCGCCGGTCAGGCTCTCGCCCGGCTCGAGTGCAATATTGGTGATCTGGCCGGGGGCGGCATAGACCTGATAGAGCGCCCCTTCGCTCCAGGGATAGATCTGGATGGAATTGTAGTATCCCTCGCGCCGTGGCTGAACCCTTGCGGCGGCATTGGCGTTCTGGACGCGACCTTCCGGCGTACTGGCGGCGGTACCACCGCGCGCCGGCGTCCAGGCCGGCGGCACATGCAATGGGCGCGGCCGCTGGTCGGTTGCGATCGCCGGCACGGCCGGAAGTGGCGGCACGTCGGCATCGTAGCTGATCTGGGGTGGCCGGTTGGTTGCACAGCCCGCAAGCATGGTGGCGGAAAGCAGGACAATCGCCAATGCGGGTTTACGGAAACGCTGAAAGGCGGGTTTGTTCATCGTCGGGCGGCTCATTGGCTCATCTCCCGCGACCAATTGATGGCGTTGACGTAGATCCCCAGCGGATTGGCGCGCAGCCGCTCGGCGTCGCGCGGCGTCTGGATCACGATCGTCAGGATCGCGGTCCAACGTTCGGTGGTGGAGAGCTGGCCGTTCTCGTAATGGCGCTCGGTCCAGGCGACGCGGAAGCTGTCCGGCGATGCACGTATGACGCTCGATACCTCGACGGCGATCTGCTGGCGGCCGACGCGGGTGAACGGGTCATTGGCGCGGGCATAGTCGTTGAGAGCGGCCGCGCCGCGATCCGTGGTCCATTCATAGGCGCGCAACCAGTTCTGACGCACGATGATGGCATCGGCCGGGATCGAGCGGGTCTGCTCGATGAAGCGCGCCAGATGCCAGGCGATCTGCGGATCGGTCGGCCGATAGTCGGCCGATGCCGGGGCGACGGTCTGGGCCTGGCCGAGATTGTCGACCTGCACCACCCAGGGAACGACCGTGCCGCGCGCCGACTGCCAGACAAGTGCCGCGGCAAAACCGGCCGAGAGGATCAGGCTGCCGAACGCCATATAGCGCCAGTTCTTCGCCTGGACGCGGGCCGAGCCGATGCGCTCGTCCCAGACTTGCGCGGCCTTTTGGTAAGGCGTTTCGGGTTCCGGCGTCTTGCCGTAGTGGGTGGCGGGTCGTTTGAAGAGGCTCATGAGCGGTCACTTTCGGAAAGATTGACGGAAGAGCCGCCGCCGTGGCTGTCGCCGGACCGGACGGCGTGTGCGGCGGCCGAGACGCCATGGCTGAGGGCCTGGCTGCGTTTCATGCGCTTCGCCCAGTCAGGCGTTCCGTCGCGCTGGGGACTGACGGGTGCGGCAGCGGCATCGCCACCGCCAATGGTCCCCATGGTCGAGGAGCCGCCGGTCACGCCGAAGCCGGCCTTCGCGCCGTCGGAGAAGCTGGATTTGACGCTCTCGGATGCGCGGGCGGCGGCGCGCTTGAGCGGCGAGACGGCCGCCGATCCCGCAGCACGAGCAACGCCGCCGAGACCGGAAGCGACGCCCGCGGCGCCGGACTGTCCCAGCGAGCCGAGGCTGTAGGTCGACGAAGCCGCACCTGCCGCGGCCGCACCGCCGCGAACAGCAGCGCCTCCGCCGGAGATCGCTGCCCCTCCACCCTTCACGGCAAGGCCCGCGGCGCCCCCGGCAGCAAGCGCTGCCCCACCGACGGCAAGGCCAGTACCGACAGCTGCGCCCGCGCCAAGCTGCGGCCCGCCCGACACGAGGCCATTGGCAATACCGGGGCCGAAGATGCCGAGGCCGAGAAGGGACAGTGCTGCGAGCACGACGGCCATGGCGTCATCGATGGACGGCGTCTGGCCGCCGAAGCCGGCGGTGAACTGCGAGAACAAGGTCGAGCCGATGCCGATCACGACGGCCAGAACCAGCACCTTGATGCCGGAGGAGACGACGTTGCCCAAGACCCGTTCGGCCATGAAAGCGGTCTTGCCGAACAGGCCGAAGGGGATCAGCACGAAGCCGGCCAAGGTGGTGAGCTTGAATTCGATAAGCGTCACGAAGAGCTGCACGGCCAGGATGAAGAAGGCGAGCAGGACCAGCGCCCAGGCGAACAGCAGGCAGGCGATCTGGATGAAGTTCTCGAAGAAGGCGATCCAGCCCATCAGGTCGGAGATGGAATCGAGCAGCGGGCGCGCGGCGTCGAGGCCGGTCTGCGCCACCTTGCCGGGGCGCAGGAGATCCTCGACCGTGAAGCTGGTGCCGGAGCCTTTCAGGCCAAGGCCGGCGAAGCTGTCGAAGACGATCTTGGCGAGGTTGTTCCAATTGCCGATGATGTAGGCGAAGACGCCGACGAACAGCGTCTTCTTGACCAGGCGCGCGATGATGTCGTCGTCCGCGGCCCAGGACCAGAAGAGAGCCGCGAGCGTCACGTCGATGACGATCAGCGTTGTCGCGATAAAGGCCACCTCGCCGCCGAGCAGGCCAAAGCCAGAGTCGATATAGCGGGTGAATGTCCCGAGGAATGTATCGATAACGCCTGTTCCGCCCATCGGCCTATCTCCCCTCGCCCGCGGCCGAAGGAGCCGGTTGCGGCGAACGGCCGAGAAATCGGTCGCGGGTTTCGGCCCAGACGCGCAGGCAGTCGGGATCGTTGGCGGCACTCTTCCCAAGCTGCTGGCACCGGCGTTGCGCCTCGCGCAACGGATCGCGCGCGGGCTCGATGAGGCGCACCGGCTCCGTTCCCGGAGCTTCTTCTTTTCGGGTCATCTCGATCGCAGTCGCGGTAATGGCGACGGCGACGAAGACGACGGCGCCCAGCCGGGCCAGCATCTTGCCATCCATGGCCGCCCCCCTTTCGCTGCGTCAGTTGCCGTTGTTGAACATCTGCGCGTTGCCCGGCTGATATCCGGAACCGGGCGTCAGGAATCGGCGGCGCTGTTCGCGTCCCTGTTCGGCCGCAGCCGCGCGTTCGGCTTCGGTCAGCGCGCCGGCACGGCCATTGGCCGAGATCAGGGCGATCAGGTCGGAGAGTTGCTGCGACTGGAGCGCGAGGAGCTGGTTGCCGGCCTGGGTCGCCTGGAGCGCGCCCGTCGCGCCCTGGCTCTGGCCGACCAGCGTCGCCATTTCGGCACGGTTCGTGTCGATGTTGCCGACCACGCCGGCTTGCACGCGCATGGCGTCCTGCAGGCTGCCCACGGCGTTCTGCCAGCGCGAACGGGCGTCGGCGACCATCTGCTGCTCGGACGTCGACTGGGAGACATTGCCGTATTGCTGCTGAAACATCTGGTCGATGCGCTGGACGTCGAAGGCGATGTTCTGCGCCTGGTTCAGAAGCTGCTGCGTGCGCTGGACACTCTGCTGGAGCTGCTGGAGCGAGGAATGCGGCAGGCTCGCGAGATTGCGGGCTTGGTTGATGAGCATCTGCGCTTCGTTCTGGAGGCTCTGAATCTGGTTGTTGATCTGCTCCATGGCGCGCGCCGCCGAGAGTACGTTTTCGACGTAGTTCCTCGGATCGAAGACGATCCACTGCGCGGCGGCGGGTGCGACGAGCACCGGCGACAAAGCGATGGGGAACGAAAGGAATGTTGCGGCAAGCAAGGCCGCGCGCGGGCGACGGATCATGATGGTGTCTCCAGGTTGGTGAGGTCGGGGATCAGGTCGACAGCCCAGTCGACGCCGCGCAGACGCAGCCAGGCTGCGAGGAAGCCGTCGCGACCATGCTCGGCGAAGATGCGGGCGATGGCCGCCTGGTCGGATTTCGAGGATGCGGCGGTGAGCGCCAGTCCGACTTCGGAGAGACCGAGCTCGAAGAGGCGGTTGCCGCGCCGCGACTGGCAGTAATAGTCGCGCTTGGGCGTGGCCCGCGCGAGGATCTCGATCTGCCGGTCGTTGAGACCGAAGCGGCGATAGATCGCGGTGATCTGCGGCTCGATAGCGCGCTCGTTCGGTAGCAGCAGCCGCGTCGGGCAGCTTTCGATGATCGCCGGCGCGATCGCCGAACTGTCAATGTCACTGAGCGATTGGGTGGCGAAGATGACGCTGGCGTTTTTCTTGCGCAGCGTCTTCAGCCATTCGCGCAATTGCCCCGCAAACCCTTCGTCATCGAGCGCGAGCCATCCTTCGTCGATGATCAGGAGCGTGGGCGAGCCGTCGAGACGATCGCCGATGCGATGGAAGAGATAGGCGAGCACGGCCGGCGCGGAGCCCGTGCCGACCAGGCCCTCGATCTCGAACGCTTGCACCGAGCCCTGGCCCAGATGCTCGGTCTCGGCGTCGAGCAGCCGTCCATAGGGACCGCCGACGCAATAGGAGCGGAGCGCCTGCTTCAGATCGTTGGATTGCAGAAGGACGCAAAAGCCGGTGATGGTCCGCTCTTCGACCGGCGCGGAGGCCAGCGAGGTCAGCGCCGACCAGAGATGCTCCTTCACATCGGGCGTGATCGCGATGCCCTCGCGCATCAGGATGGCGACGAGCCAGTCGGCGGCCCAGGCCCGCTCGGGCACCTCATGGACGCGGGCGAGCGGCTGGAGTGAGACGGAGAAGTCCGATCCCTCGGTCAGGTCGCCGCCGAGGTCGTGCCAGTCGCCACCCATGGCGAGCGCGGCCGCCCGGATCGAGCCGCCGAAATCGAAGGCGAAGACCTGCGAGTTCTCATAGCGGCGGAACTGTAGGGCCATGAGGGCGAGCAGGACCGATTTGCCGGCGCCGGTCGGTCCGACGACAAGCGTATGGCCGACGTCGCCGACGTGAAGTGAAAACCGGAACGGGGTGCTTCCCTCGGTCTTGCCGTACAGCAAGGGGGGCGACCCGAAGTGCTCATCCCGTTCCGGTCCCGCCCACACGGCGCTCAGGGGGATCATGTGGGCGAGATTGAGCGTCGAGATCGGCGGCTGGCGGACATTGGCGTAGACATGGCCAGGCAGCGAACCGAGCCAGGCGTCCACCGCATTGATGGTCTCGACCATCGCCGTGAAGTCGCGGCCCTGGATGACCTTCTCGACCAGCCGCAGCTTCTCGTCGGCGATACGGGGATCGGCGTCCCAGACAGTGACGGTGGCGGTCACGTAGGCTTGCCCGGCATAGTCTGCGCCGAGCTCCTGAAGGGCGAGATCGGCATCAGCGGCCTTGTTGGCCGCATCGGTGTCGACGAGCGCCGATGCCTCGTTGGTCATCACCTCCTTGATGATGGCGCCGATCGATTTGCGCTTGGCGAACCACTGCCGGCGGATCTTCGTCAGCAGTTTCGTGGCGTCGGTCTTGTCGAGCAGGATCGCTCGCGTCGACCACCGATATGGGAACGCCAGGCGGTTGAGATCATCGAGGATTCCGGGTGTGGTCGCGGTCGGGAAGCCGATGATCGTGAGGACGCGCAGATGCGCATTGCCAAGACGCGGCTCGAGCCCACCGGTCAGCGGCTGATCGGCGAGCAGCGCGTCGAGATAGATCGGGGTTTCCGACACGCGCACCCGGTGCCGGTTGGTCGAGACGGTCGAATGCAGGTAGGTCAGCGTCTCGCTGTCATCGAGCCAGGCGCATTCGGGCATGAAGCCGTCGAGCAGCGCCAGCACGCGATCGGTGCGATCGATGAAACCGCGTAGGATCTCGTGCGGATCGACGCCGGCGCGGTCGCGTCCTTCGTAGAGCCAGGTCTCGGTGCGGGCGGCTTCTTCCGCCGGCGGCAGATAGGTGAAGGTCAGGAAATAGCTGGAGATGAAATGCGCCCCGGCTTCCTCAAACGCCGCCTTGCGCTCGGCGTCGAGGAGCGCCGAGGCCGGATCGGGAAAACGGCTTTCCGGATAGGTCGAGGCTTCGTGGCGCTGCGCCTCGACGAAGATCGCCCAGCCGGAACCGAGACGGCGGAAGGTGTTGTTGAGACGGCCGGCGACGGCGACCAGCTCGGCGGCCACGGCACTGTCGAGATCCGGGCCGCGAAAGCGTGCCGTGCGCTGGAACGATCCGTCCTTGTTGAGGACGGCGCCTTCACCGACGAGAGCGACCCAGGGCAGGTAGTCGGCCAGGCGGGCGGCCGTGCGGCGAAATTCGGCAAGGATCATCATGATGGCAACGTCCACAGACCGACAGGTGACCGGGGATGCGCAGATGGCGGCGGCCGACCTCGACGAAGAGCGGATCGCGCTTCGCCGCCCAGACGGCGGCGAAGTGGCCGATGGCCCAGATCGCAAGGCCAACCAGCCAGAGGCGCAGGCCGAGCCCTACGGCCCCCGCCAGCGTTCCGTTCATGATGGCGATGGAGCGCGGAGCGCCGCCGAGCAGGATGTGCTCGGTCAAGGCGCGATGAACCGGAACGGTGAAGCCTGGCACCGCGTCGAGCTGTTCGTACCCTCCCGTCATCAGACCAGCGCCCCGCCGCCGAACGAGAAGAACGACAGGAAGAAGCTCGACGCGGCGAATGCGATCGACAGGCCGAAGACGATCTGGATCAGCCGGCGGAAGCCGCCCGAGGTGTCGCCGAAGGCCAGCGTCAGGCCGGTGACGATGATGATGATGACGGCGATGATCTTGGCGACCGGTCCTTCGATCGACTCAAGAATCGATTGCAGCGGCGCTTCCCACGGCATGGATGAGCCGGATGCGTGGGCGGCGGGCGCGAGGACCAAGCTGGTATAGGTAACGGCGACGGCCGTCGCGACATGGCGGCGGATGCGAAATGCATGGCGGTTCATGAGGGATCTCCTGCTGGGTTGGGGGCTTGCGTTGCGGGGGTGATGCGGTAGTCGCCCTCCGGGCCGAGACCCTCGACACGGGCAAGCTCGGCGAGGCGGCGCTGCGATCCGCGCCCGGCGAGCACAGCGACGAGATCGATGGTTTCGGCGATCAGGGCGCGCGGGACGGTGACAACGGCTTCCTGGATGAGCTGCTCGAGGCGGCGCAGCGCACCGATGCCGGTGCCGGCGTGAATGGTGCCGATGCCGCCAGGATGGCCGGTCCCCCACGCTTTCAGGAGGTCGAGGGCTTCGGACCCGCGCACCTCGCCGATCGGGATGCGGTCGGGGCGCAGGCGCAGGGAGGACCGGACCAGATCGGAGAGTGTCGCGACGCCGTCCTTGGTGCGCATGGCGACGAGGTTGGGCGCCGTGCATTGCAGCTCGCGCGTATCCTCGATGATGACGACGCGGTCCGTGGTTCTCGAGACCTCGGCGAGCAGCGCATTGGTGAGCGTGGTCTTGCCGGTCGAGGTGCCGCCGGCGACAAGAATATTGGCCCGCGCGGCGATAGCCGCACGCAGGGTCTCGGCCTGGTCCGCTGACATGATCCCGGCGGCGACGTAGTCGTTCAGACTGAAGACGGCGACGGCTGGCTTGCGGATGGCGAAGGCGGGAGCCGCGACAACGGGCGGCAACAGACCTTCGAACCGCTCCCCCGTCTCGGGCAGTTCGGCCGAGACACGTGGGCTACCCGGATGAACTTCGGCGCCGACATGGTGTGCGACGAGACGGACGATGCGCTCGCCATCGGCGGGCGCCAATCGCTCACCCGTGTCGGACAGACCGTCGGACAGGCGGTCGATCCAGAGCCGGCCGTCGGGATTGAGCATCACCTCGACGATCGACGGGTCTTCCAGAAACCGGGCGATCGCCGGCCCAAGGGCCGTGCGCAGCATGCGCGCACCGCGCGCGATCGCCTCCGACTTGTGTTGAGATGCCGCCATGTCGTCCCCTTGCGGCCAGGGACCGTTCAGCCGGCCCTGGATCGGGGACGATTAAAAGAGCCTGAAATTGGGCTGGTTCAACAAGTCTTTGTCGTAGTAGTAGCGTAGCGTGCAAATACAGGAGAACGGCGGCGGAGCCTTACGCTTGACCTGTGCATGACCATGCCTATCGATCGGTGTCATACGAATCGGTCATGCCTGCCTCAGGATCGGGAACGACATCGTCGGGAATTTCGCGCAGGAAACTCTGCCCCTGCTGCAGGCGTCGCCCAACGGTCTCGATGAACCCCTCGTAGCGCTCGCGGCCCTTAGCCTGTGCTGCAGCCTGCGCTTCGCCGGTCAGAGGCGGCGTGACCGAAAGCCAGAAACGGACGAACAAGGCAAGCGTCTCGGCTGTAATGCCGAGGTCACGTTCCAGCCGCAGTACCTGTCGCGTCAGTCGGTCAAGGCGTCGGGTCAGCGCGGCTTCTCGCTTGTCGGCGCCGTCAGGCGAGAGGAAGGAGGCCACGGCCGCCTCGACGATCGCCGAGCGTGAGATTTTCTTGCGGTCGGCAAGATCGGCGATCCGGCGCAACATGTCGGGTGGAAAATAAACGTTCATGCGGTCGCGCATGGCTTAAAGCTCCATATTGTCATTGGGGTCCATGGCGACCTGCCGGGCGATGCCGCTCATCTGGCGGCGCAGCGCCTGGCGCTGGCGAGCGACCTGCTCCGGCTCATCATCAAGCAGAACAGCGAACTCCTCGGATGGCTTCCGGTCGGTCGTTTCCTTGACGATCGCGACGTGATCGGGGAGCTCAGGTTCGCGGCGCAGGCCGCTATTGGCCGTGTCCTGCTCGGCCTTCTCGATCTCGGCAAGCAGAACCTTGTCGGGCGTCTGCGGCTTCAACGCCGACCAGCCATCCGGCCGGCCCGCCGCCGTGTTCACCTTTGGCTCGGGCGGCGGAAGAATACGCTCGGTGAAGCGCCTGTCCTCGAAATAGCGGGCCTTCTTCGCCCTTATCGGCGGCGTGGCCGCAAGCATGACGATCTCGTCTGCTGGTGGAAGCTGCATGATCTCTCCAGGCGTGAGCAATGGTCGCGCGGTTTCCGAGCGCGAGACCATAAGATGGCCTAACCACGGCGACAGCCGATGGCCGGCGTAGTTCTTCATTGCCTTCATCTCAGTCGCTGTGCCGAGCGCATCCGAGACGCGTTTTGCAGTGCGTTCGTCATTGGTGGCGAACGAGACGCGCACATGGCAGTTGTCGAGGATCGAGTTGTTGGCGCCGTAGGCTTTCTCGATCTGGTTCAGCGACTGGGCGATCAGGAAGGCCTTCATGCCATAGCCGGCCATGAAGGCGAGCGCGCTTTCGAAGAAATCGAGACGACCGAGCGCTGGAAACTCGTCGAGCATCATCAGCACGCGATGCCGCCGGCTCCTGGTGTGCAGATCCTCGGTCAGACGGCGGCCGATCTGGTTGAGCACCAGCCGGATCAGCGGCTTGGTGCGCGAGATGTCCGAGGGCGGCACGACAAGGTAGAGGGTGGCCGGCCGGGCATCCTCGATCAGATCGGCGATGCGCCAGTCGCAGCGCCGCGTGACTTCGGCAACCACGGGATCGCGATAGAGGCCGAGGAAGGACATGGCGGTCGACAACACACCGGAGCGTTCGTTGTCGGATTTGTTGAGGAGCTCGCGCGCGGTCGAGGCGATCACCGGATGTGGGCCGGCCTCGCCGAGATGCGGCGTGGTCATCATGGCTTTCAGCGTCGTTTCGATCGGGCGTTTCGGGTCGGACAGCAAGCCGGCGACGCCAGCCAGCGTTTTGTCCTTCTCGGCATAAAGGACATGGAGGATCGCGCCGACCAGAAGCGAGTGGCTGGTCTTCTCCCAGTGATTGCGCTTTTCCAGAGATCCTTCGGGATCGACGAGCACATCGGCGACGTTCTGGACGTCGCGCACCTCCCATTCGCCGCGGCGCACCTCGAGCAGCGGATTATAGGCGGCTGATTTCGGATTGGTCGGATCGAAGAGCAGCACGCGGCCGTGCATGGATCGGAAGCCGGCGGTGAGCCGCCAGTTCTCACCCTTGATATCGTGAACGATGGCCGAACCCGGCCAGGTGAGCAGCGAGGGAACGACGAGGCCGACGCCCTTGCCGGATCGGGTCGGTGCGAAGCACAGCACATGCTCGGGGCCATTGTGACGCAGATAGTCGCGGCCGAGCTTGCCCAGCACGACGCCATCGGGATTGAGCAATCCGGCCGCCTTGACCTCGTCGCGCTTGGCCCATCGCGCAGACCCATAGGTCTCGATGTTCTTCTGTTCGCGCGCCCGCCCGACCGACATGCCGATTGCGACAGCGATGGCGATGAAGCCGCCGGACGCGGCAATGATCCCGCCCTTGGCGAATATCTCGGGGGCGTAAGCGTCGAAGAAGTACCACCACCAGAATATCGCCGGCGGATAGTAGATCGGCGTTCCGGCGAACACGAACCAGGGCGTGCCGAGTTGTGCCTGATAGCCGAGCTGCCACGCGACATATTGCGTTGCGCTCCATGTCGTGACGAGGACGATCAGGAAGACAGTGAGGATCTGACCCCAGAGTATTTTAGTGGCGGACATGGGCGTTGTTCCGGGCAAATACCCGGGAGATCGAACCGCAAAACTCCGATGACAAGAGAAAGAATGGAGCCATCGAACAAACGGCTAGCGTAGCGTGCATATCGGAAAACCTGGCACACTCCCGATCCAGCGGAGGAGCTGGGTCTATGGCCACGGTTTGCGGAGTTCTGGTGAGGTTCGCTTGCCGGCTTCCGGAAAGGCCGGGCGCACGGAGTTCCCTTGCCACCCTAGCCCCTGATAGCATTGAAGCAAGGCAGGATAGTTGATTGATCTATAGTCGAGCAGAGCATGGAAGAAGGCATCCATAAGGAGGATTGGGAACGCTTCCGTGCCTCGGGCAGTGTGTCGTCGAGCATTCGGGGCGTCGTGCTCGGATCCTGGATCCGATCGCGTGAAGGCGTGGGCCTGCATCCGCTTCAGCAGGCTCCGACTTTGGCTGAGGACGCGTTGAGCCATCTTCGTTCGGGGAATTCGCGGCTGCGCGAAGCGGCCGAGCGGGCAGTTCAACGCACAGGCGACATGCTTGAGGATGCCGGCGCCATGCTCCTGCTTTGCGATCGCAGCGGCGTGATACTCGAGGCGGCGGGCGATTCACGCATCCTGTCGCGCGGCGAGGAGAACCATCTCCATCCCGGGGGATGCTGGGCGGAAAGCGCGATCGGGACCAACGCGATCGGCACGGCGCTGCATCTCGGCAATCCTGTCAGCATCACCGGCGTCGAGCATTTCTGCGAGGCGATCCAGCGCTGGTCCTGTGCTGCCGCCCCCATACGCGATCCCATCAACGGGCGGGTTCTGGGCGTGGTGGATGTCTCAGCCCCGTCGGACGAGCCCATGCGGCAGGGCGCGGCGCTTGCCGTCAGCCTCGCGCTGCAGATCGAGGAGACGCTGCGCGGAAGGGGATTGCGCGAGCGTGAGAGGCTGATCGGGCGGTTGCTCGCATCGGGCGCCCCCCGTGGCGACGACATGGTGCTTGTAGACCGCTACGGCCAAAGGATCTGGAGCTCGGGTGATACCGAATGGATCGACTCAAAGCTCGACCCCGCCGCCGATCTTCTGGATGAGGCGAGCGTCTATGGGGATGCCCGCGTGCTGGCCGAACGGATGGGCGAGGCGCTGCCGGATGCCGGAGTGGAGTTGATCCGGGAGCAGGGCGAGGTGCTCGGGCTGATCGTCACTTTGCCCGAGCGCGGGGGTCGATCGGCTGCCGTCGGTCTGCCCGACATCGGGCACGGGGTGCGCCCTGGACAGGAGGAAACCCTGCGTGATCGGGAACGGGCCTATGTCCTCGACATGATCGCCGAATGCAACGGCAACCTGAGCGCGGCGGCGCGGCGTCTCGGGATTTCGCGCTCGACGCTGTATCTGAAGCTCGAACAATACGGCGTGCCGCGCCAGAGCGGCCACTGAGCCTGCGAGTCAGCTTTCGCGCCGCATCACAGTTCGCAGCTTGTCGGCAGAATTGGTCGACGCCGCCGGGCAGCCCACATCTTTCCGGACGCCGTTTGGGAATTTGGGCATCGGACTGGAGCCCTGTCTTTGTGGCCGCCGGTGATTCTGCGGGGCGCCACTGTCCGAAAATCGGACAGGCGAGGCAGCCTTGTGACGGAGTAAAGAAAAGCCCAATAATCAGCGCCAAAGGAGGAAACTTGAATGAGAGCGCTCGTCTATCAGGGTCCCGGCAGGAAAGACTGGGTCGAAAAAGCCAAACCTACGATCGAGAAACCGACCGATGTGATCGTGCGGGTGACGAAGACCACGATCTGCGGCACCGATCTGCATATCCTGAAGGGGGATGTGCCCGCGGTGACCGAGGGCCGGACATTGGGCCATGAAGGTGTCGGCGTGGTCGAAGACGTTGGCGATGCTGTACGCAATTTCAGGAAGGGTGATGCGGTTCTGATCTCCTGCGTCACCTCCTGCGGGACCTGCCCGAACTGCAAACGTCAGCTCTATGCGCATTGCGCGGACGGGGGCTGGATTCTCGGCCATAAAATCGATGGCACCCAGGCCGAGTATGTCCGCATCCCCCATGGCGATAACTCGCTTTACCCGATCCCGGAGGGCGCTGACGAAGAGGCGCTGGTGATGCTGTCGGACATCATGCCGACCGGGCTCGAGATCGGCGTCCAGGCCGGCCGGGTGAAGCCGGGCGACACGATCGCCATCATAGGCGCCGGCCCGGTGGGCATGTCGGTGCTGCTGACCGCGCAGTTCTATTCACCCGGCCGGATCATCATGATCGACATGGATCCGGCGCGGCTGGAGCTTGCCAAACAATTCGGGGCGACCGATCTGGTGCAGGTCGGATCGGAGGATGCCGTGGCGCGGGTCCTGGAGATGACCGGCGGCGCCGGCGTCGATGTCGCCATCGAGGCGGTTGGCATCCCGGCGACCTTCGACATTTGCCAGAAGATCGTATCAGCGGGCGGCAATATCGCCAATGTCGGCGTTCACGGCAAACCGGTCCAGCTTCATATCGAAGAGCTCTGGATCAAGAATATCAACATTTCCATGGGGCTGGTCTGCACCAACACAACGCCAATGCTGCTGAAGACGCTCGGAGCTGGCAAGGTCAGTCCAGGCAAGTTGGTGACGCATCGCTTCCGGCTGGACGATATCCTGAAAGCCTATGACGTGTTTGCCAATGCCGCGCGCGAAAAGGCGATGAAAGTGATCCTTGAAGCCTGAGCCATTACTCCCCCAATGACCTTTGCGATGAGCACCCCGTCAGGATCTGGCGGGGTGTTCTTGCATGTTCAGCCACGTCCTGCGTGCCTTTGCCGGATCAGAACGTCGTGGTGATGCCGCCATCCACGGCGATGCTTTGGCCGGTGACGAACGATGCGGCATCGCTGGCGAGGAAGACAACGATACCGGCAATTTCCTCTGGCCGTCCCCAACGGCCGAGCGCGGTTCTGCGCTTGAGCCACTGCGCCCAGTCCGGATCTTCTGCGAGTTTGGCGTTGGCGTCGGTCGCGAAGGTTCCCGGTGCAATCGCGTTGACGGTGATTCCGTATGGGCCGAGATCGGCCGCGAGCGCACGGGTAAGACCGTCGATACCTGCCTTGGCCGCCGCATATCCGATGTCGCCCACACGCCCCAACCGCCCGACGACAGAGGACACGTTGATGATGCGCCCTTGGACGCAGCGACGGATCAAGTCCTCGGCAATCGTCCGGCTGATCGCATAGGCGGGGAGACCAGATGGCTGTCGATCATATTCCGAAATTCGTCCGGCGCCATCTCGGCGAACCCCCGACGGTCGCGCTGACCGACATTGTTCACGAGCACGTCGATATCGCCGATCTCGGAAATTGTCTGCCGCGCGGCATTGAGCTGTGTGACGTCGAACGGCACGCCGTGAATATCCAGGCCCTCGGCAAGTAGCTGAAGAACGGCGGCTTCGAGTGTATCGGGTTGGCGCCCATTCAGGACTACCCGGGCCCCCGCCCCAGCCAGGCCGCGAGCCATCTCCAGTCCGAGCCCGCGTACCGAGCCGGTGACCAGGGCCGTGCGACCGGCAAGTGAGAAGCTGATGCTATGAGCCATAATGATGCCTGGACTGAAACGAGTGTTTCAATTAACGGCTACAGCATGCACGGCCGCGGCGCAACATTGGCAGGAGGACAGGCGATGAAGGTAGAGCCCTCGGCCCGACGGGTGGAGCTGTTCGACGCCAGCTACGCCTATGTTCTCGATCATGGGCTGAACGGGTTGTCCTTACGCCCGCTGGCCGCGGCGATCGGCACCAGCCCGCGCGTGCTGCTCTATTTGTTCGGCAGCAAGGAGAACCTGCTGCGCGAACTGCTCGCTCGGGCGCGACGCGAACAGGTCGCGCAGATGAGGTCCGCACTCGGGAGCACCGCAGGCGGAGATGATGGGTTCGAAGCGTTGGCCGCGCGGCTATGGTCCTGGCTCTCCGCGCCCGAACAGCGGTCGATGGTCCGGCTCACCTATGAAGCGTTTTTGCTTTCTCTTGGCCGCGAGCCCGGTCCCTGGGCGGGTTTCGCAGCGGAAGCGGCTGAGGACTGGCTGGAGGTGCTGATCGACGCGCAACCTCATGTCCCGAAGGCTGTGGCTGAGGCTCGAGCTACCCGTGCTCTTGCCACGATACGCGGCCTACTGATTGATCTCCTCGCCTGTGGTGATAGCGAGCGTGTTGCTGGTGCGGCACACTTGGGCTGGTCGTGAAGCGATTGATCCGCCGAGAAGCGCGGTAAGTGCCGTAGCCACCAGCGCACCGAGCTCCTCGTCCAGGGTCTTGAGATCGGTCTATGTCTCCCTTTTGCCGGACGTGGCGGCGCTCTCATCCTCACGTTTCGCCAGCGCGCTCGAGCAAAGCCTGGATGACGCTCGCGGACAGGAAGTATCCGGCCTCGCGCCATTGATCGAGGATCGGCGCCACGGCCGGAATGAGGCCGCGCTGTTTGGCGGCGAGCAGCAGACCGGCGCTGCCGATGACCGTCAGTCCCTTACGACGCGCTGCCTGCCGGCCCAGGCGCTCGTCCATGAGCACGGGGCATTGCAGCGCGGCCGCGATGTGGATGGCCGCGAGCTCGCCGGCATCCAGTCCGGCAAGCTCGCTGCCCGATCCGCTCTCCGGCCCAACGTCGACTCTGACATGGAGACGTCCCGCTTCGACCGCCGAACGAACGGCCCGGGCTCCGGGCAAAGTGATGTCGGCCGTACATTCGGCATAGACGGTTTCCGGCACGATGACCTCCTCGACGATACTGGTCAGCACCGGGATGAGGTCGCTCCTGGCCAATATGATCAGCGGCGAGGCATCGGAGACGATCAGCTTCACGAACGCGCCTCGATCGCGGCCAGCTCCTCGTCGAGTTCCTCGAGCGGATAGTCCACGGCCGGAACGCCCATTGCGCCGAGTCGCGCGATGAACGCCTCGATGGGCAGTCCGGCGAGCTTCGCGGCCTTGCCGAGGCTGACCACCTTTTCGGAGAAGAGCCGCACCGCCATGGCGACCGCCACCCCCTCTTTCAGGAGGTGCTCGTCCATCGGCACGGCGACGAAGAGTGGACGGCCGTGCTTTGCGACGATCGACAGATGGCCGGCCTCCGCCTGACGCACGAGCTCGCCTGTCTTCTCGCGCAGGTCACGAACAGAAAACGTCTCCATGGCGGGGCTCCAGATTTGTTCCCCGTTTTGATAGCACAATTCTTCACCGCGATCCATGAGCTTGATTTCGCTCACAGCCCGAGCCCGCGCCGCCGGTCGAGGCTCCATTCGATGCCGCCGCCGGATTTGGCGACGCCGGCGATGTGCTGGCCGAGCTTCCTTTCCAACGGCGGGGTCCAGGGCACGAGTTGGAAGCCGAGGCCCCCATCTGGCCCCATACCTTCGATCATGGCGAAGCGGCCGGAGGTAAGCGTGACGCGCTGGCGATAGACACCGGCGACATGCTCGCCGGCCTGGGCTTTCTGGAACGGGAGGCCGGTCTCCGCCTGGAGTCTCGTGGCCACGGCATCGAGCTCGCGTTGGCGCAAGGTGTTGAGGAGGTCACGCTGCAGGATGATGCGCTGGCCCTGGCGCCGCGCCAGGCCTTCCTCGGCCAGATGCTCGGCACGGCCCTTCATGGCGTCCCGCACTTCAGCGCCGAAGCCGCCACTGGACATCGGCATCGGCTCGCGCTCGACCAGGCGATGATCGAGCCAGGTCGCGCCCGGCGCGGTGATCTGTCGGTTGAGATCGAAGTCCGATCGGTTGGCGAGCACGAGCGTTGGCCGCTTGTCGTCTTCGCCGCCGAACCGGCGCACCTCGACGATGCCGCCGATCGGCGGGGAATGTTCGAAGGCTTCGATGCCGCGGAAGCGGACATGGTGGGCGCGGCCGTCTGTGCCGTCGATCACTGCGTAGGCTTCGCCGGTCAGCTCGTCGTGCAGCCCACGATCGACCAGGCGGCCAATGATGGGAGAGCCGGCGCCGCCCCCGTCGATCACATAATCGGTGAAGCCGCGGTCCTGGCCGCGCTCGGTGAAGGCGCGATGCATCGTCTTGATGATATCGCCACGCATGCCGAGATCGCGCAAGGTGCGTTCGGCCTGAAGCCCGACGGTCCATTCGCCGGGAGAGGCCTGTTCGGCAAGCCCCATCTTTTCGAGATGCTGGAGCCGGCCGACCATCAGGCGGCGCAGTGACGGATCGGATTTGCCGGTGGCTTCGGGGCGCAGGTCGATGAAGCCGGTCTCGTCGGCGGCGATGCGGATCTCGACATCGAGCCGCGTCCAGCGTTCGGCGGTGACCTCCTTCTCAAGCGCGTTACGGATCTCGTGTTCGGGCTTGGGGCCGAGCTCGAGCGAGACCAGATCCTCGGCGCGGGAGCGCAGGCCGCGGCTGATATAGTCGCGCGAGATCACCAGGTCGGCGCCGGTCTCATCGACGCCGCGAACGAGCAGATGAACATGGGGATTGTCGGTGTTCCAGTGATCGACGGCGACCCAGTCGAGTTTCGTGCCGAGGTCGGATTCCATCTGGCTGACGAGATCGCGGGTAAACTCGCGCAGGTCCGTCATCTCGCCGGCGTCCTCGGGCGAGACGATGAAGCGGAAATGATGCCGGTCATCCTTGCAGCGATCGGCGAAGGCGAGATCGTCTGCGCGCTCGTTCGTCGCATCGAACATCACGCCCTTCTCTCCATCCCGGCTGACGCCTTCGCGCTTGAGATAGGAAAGGTGGGCCGAGATCGGCGCGGAGCGGAACGACTTGCCCTGATGGCGAACGACACGGGCCTTGACCACGACACGGCGCGCGGCGCTGAAGATGCGCGACCGGCTGAAGTTGACGCGGCCGCGGCCGAAGGTCGAGTGGCCGCGACTGCCTCCGCGCTTTCCCGTTCGCACCTCGCCAGAACTGTACCCCGCCTTCTTCGCGGCCCGCAGCACCTGATTGATGAAGCTCTTGGGCTTGGGCGCGCGGGTCGATCTGATGCGGCCAGGTCGGATACGGAAATCACTGTCGCCCTCGCTCATGGACAAGCCTCCGGAGCAAGGCATTCCCGGCACAGTGCCGGAAACAGCGTTGAAAACGCGGCACAATCCAGAAAAAGCGGCACGCACCCCGACCGACCAGCACGCCAAACGCCAAGCCATGTCAATGGCTTGTGCGAATTTGGCGAGGCCCTTTTATCTGGCCGTCCTGCTGTCGTTGCCCTCCGTTCCTCCCTCCTTCCCGCACAGCCTTGTCCAGACCACGCCACGCTGCGCCATGCTGCGAATCTCCTCATGGCCGGTCTCCTTCCCCGGCATGGGCCACGAAGAGGTCGCCGGATTGCGGCGCTATGGCGTTTTTGTCGCGCTGCAAATGCGCAGCGGAAGTGTCGCCGGACTGCACATCGGATGTCGGCTGGCCGGCATCCAGATTGCGCGCGGACGGCTGCACGAAGAGCGGCGAGCTGCGCCAGGCATTCGGATCGGCGGCGGCGACGGCGACGATTCCCGGTTGGCCGGGTGTCACACTGCCGATGCCGATCAGCGGCGCGAGTGTCGCGACATAGGCGCGGGTTTCGGCCGGCAGGGGGCGGCCCGCGAGATAGGCTTCATAGCGCACCGGACCGGCATTGTAGGCCGCGAGAAAGCCCGGCGAACCGTAGAGATCGTACATCTCACGCAGGTAGGCCGTGCCCGCGAGAATGTTGTCGCGCGGATCGAACGGATCGCGGCCAAGGCGGTAGCGGACGCGCAGTTCGGCCCATGTGGCTGGCATGACCTGCATCAAGCCCATCGCGCCTGCTGAGGAGACGGCCTGCACGTCGTCGGCGCTTTCAACGCGCCGCACCGCTCTGATCCAGTGCTCGGGGATGCCGAAGCGCTGCGAGGCTTCCGTCACATGGGCGGCATAGGGATCGCGTGACGGCTGCTCGGCCGATGGCGCGCTCTGCGCCAGTACGGCGAGCGGCGCCGCCGCGGTGAAGGTCAGGCCGGAAAGGAGAAGGAGGATGATGCGCCGGGCAGCGCGAGGCCGCCCGGCTGACATCGGTGATGCTGGGCCCAAACGAACGATCCGCATGACCTATTTCCGTTCGCCGCGCTTTTGCGGACGGCTCCATTGCAGCGACCATGACGTCGCGTCCGCGCCGTTCTGGAACAGGCGCGCGCGTACCGGCTGCGGGAAGCTGGGGGCATCGATTGTCAGCGACAGATATTCACCGGCCTTCTCGCTGGACTCCGTCCAGGCCACACCGATCTCCGGTCCATTGTCATCCGGGCCGAGATGGATGCGATAGTTCGGCGCGTTCTCGACCTCGGATGGTTCGACCGGAACGATGCTGATTTCGCACTGGATTGCGATGGTATGGATGCGGCCGATGAAGCCGGTTTTCTCGCGGGTGAATTCGCCGATCTGCGGCATGGCTGGTTCCTTTCAATATGCGGTGGGATGAAGATCGGCGAGCAGCGCGCCCGCCGAAGGCAGGGCGTTCACCGCATTGGCGCCCGCCATTCGAAGCGGCCTTCGCCCTCCTCGTCGGTCCACAAAGGGACCGCGCGGCCGATGACCGAAATGGCCGGGATCGGGCCGAAATAGCGCCCGTCGAGACTGTCGGGGACGTCCCAGTTCATCAGGAAGATCTCGCCCTCGGCGATGATGCGGCAGCCCTGCCATTCGGGCAGCGGGCGGCCGAGGCGGTCGCGCTCAAGGGCGGTTCCCATCTCCACGCCGTCGACCGTGATGACGACACCGACGCGGCAGACGGCCTGTCCTGGAAGACCCAGCACGCGCTTCAGGAGCGGCGTGCCGTGCGGCAGATATCCGCCATCGGCGAGGAAGCTGGCGATCTGTTCGGGCGCATCGACTGCGACCAGATCGGTGACCTTCAGGTGGCCTGCCGGTTCGACGGAGTAGAAGCCGATCGGCGTGCTGGCGGAAGCGTTCCAGATGAGTTTGGTCGGCGCATCGACCCAGGTCGACATCGCGACGGCGCTGGTCGCGACAAAGGTCGCCATCGCCCATCCGATGCGGGTCATGGCCCGATCCTCCGGCGCTTCAGCCACGCCTGATGCTGCTCGCGCGTGTAGGCGCGCGGCTCGTGTCCAGCCGTCAGCCGATTGTGAACGTGTCGCCAGTAGTCGGGCGCTGCGTCGGCCGGATCGAGCGTCAGCGCTTCGATGGCGTCGACCAGTTGCAGCACCCGTTCGACCTTCGGCCAGCTCTCGATCTTGAGCAGAATGTCGCCGCCGGGACGCACGAAAGGCAGCGTCTGATAGGCTTCGCCGGGCTCGACCGCGCGCACGATGTCGATGCGTGAGATGATCGTGCCGTAGTCGTTGGAGGCCCAGCGGACGAAGGCGAAAATCGTGTTTGGCCGGAAGGAAAGAACACGGCGGCGGCGATCGAGGATCGTTTCGTGGTCGTGCTGGCCGAACCTGATCCAGTATTCGATCTGTTTCTCCACCCATGTGAGCTCGACATGGGTGAGACGGTCGGAAGGCGCGGCCGGCGGCATCGCGCCACCGCGCATGCGGGGTGCCGCGATACCGGTCATGACGGGTCTCCTGGTGGTTGGTAAAATTCGCGCGCGAGCAGCTCGCGCAGCATGTCGGCGACGGTGACGCCGCGCTGGAAGGCGGCGATCTTGATGCGGCCGCGCAGGTCCGGCGTGACATCGATGGTCAGCCGCGCGGTAAAGGCAGCGCCGGGTGACGGCGCGGATGATGAGGCCGACGGGGGTCGATGGGCGCCCTTGATCCAGTCGTCGGGATCTGTCGGGCGGGCGGTGAAGCCGCGCTTCCTCGGCGGCTTCGTCATGACCTGTCTCCCGTCGCCAGCGGCAGAAGCGCGGCGATCCGGTCGGCAGCTTTGCGGGCCATGGCGGGATCGATCTCGCAGCCGAGATAGCGGCGGCCGGACAAGCGGCAGGCTTCGCCGGCCGCGCCCGATCCGGCGAACCAGTCGCCGACCAGGCCGCCCGGTGGGCAGCTCGTGCGGATGAGGATTTCGATCAGACCGGACAGCTTTTCGGTCGGATGGATGGCGCGGCCATGGGCGTTGCGGGCATAGATGACCGAACGCATCAGGCGTGGCCCGCCGTCCTCGCTGACATAGTGGCCGGCATCGATATGGCCGGTATGGGGCGGTCGCTTCTTGCGGCGCACGGTGCGCGCTGTGGCGTCCGGCGTCGTCTGCACGACGTTGTAGATCGCGCTCCATGGCGCATCGCTGCGATAGAACTGGGCGACGAGTTCATGGACGCGCTTGAAGCGGTCGGCGTGAAAGCCGGAGCCGTTCTGCTTCTCCCAGACGATCTCCTGGGCGTATTTCCAGCCGGCGTCATCGAACGCCGCGGCAGTCGCCATGAAGCAGCGCAGCGAGCCGAACACCCACGTCGAACCGGACGGCCGCAATGCTGCCCGGGCGAGCGGCAGCCAGCCCTCGACGCGCTGATCCCAGGCCAGCGACGTGTCGCCATAGGGCGGATCGGCGAAGATCATGTCGAACGGCCCAAGTGCCGGCATGAGAGCGCGGCAGTCGCCGGTGACGACAGAATCTGCAGGGAGCTTCATGGCGCCAGCCTCCCCACTTTCGCGGCGAAGGCGGCAATCTCGCGGGCGGCCATGCTGTTGTGCTCGGCCTCGAACACGAGGCGGCCAGATTGCGCCAGGTCGGCGAAGGCGACGCGCTGGCCGATGGTCGCCGAGAGCAAAGGCGGATCGTGGTCGGTGAGCGTCTCGGCCGTTTCGCGGGCGATGACGGTGCGGGCGCCGCAGCGGTTCAGCACGAACCGGGCGACGAGCTGCGGGCGATAGATGCGCGCCTCGGTGAGCAGCGCCAGCATCTCGGCCGACGCCCAGCCGTCGAGCGGCGACGGCTGCACCGGGATCAGGACGAGATCGGCGGCAAGCAGTGCCGAGCGCATGAGGCCGGCCACACGTGGTGGCCCGTCAATGACGACATGATCGGCATCACGGGCGAGCTCGGGCGCCTCGCGATGCAGCGTGTCGCGCGCCAGCCCGACGACGCCGAAGAGACGCGGCAGGCCCTCGCGGCTGCGCTGCTGCGACCAGTCCAGAGCCGAGCCTTGCGGGTCGGCATCGATCAGGATGACGCGCTTGCCTTCAGCCGCCCATTGACCGGCCAGATGCAGCGCCAGCGTCGTCTTTCCGACGCCTCCCTTCTGGTTGAGGAGCGCGACGATCATTGCGCGCCTCCCGGTTCGTCGCCGAAAGACGGTCGCCGAACGTCGGAAGATGATGTGTAGCTTTTTACGGATTTACGGAAAGACGTAAGGCGTGTATCATCGCTTCTGGATGATGATTTGCGGTCCTTTTCGGACCTTCCGGCGATGTTTTCCACATCGCGCGTGCGCTCTACAACGTTAGACTCTTTGTTAGACTCTAAGTTAAGAGCGCGACTCTGTCTTTTCTTTCCAGAGCTTAGGCCCTGTTTGGGTTCCCGATAGCACGAGCCTCCGGTTCCTGATAGCACGATATCCCGGGTTCCCGATAGCACGAGGCCATCCACAGGTTTTGCACAGGCGCCGGACGGCTCAAAAGCGAGCAGCAGGCGGCCGCCGACTTCGACCTCCAGAAACAGCGTGTAACCCGGCAAGGGTTGGCGCTGGATGATGCTGCGCAGCTCGAAGGCGAAGCGCTTGAATGGCGATAGGCTGCCGGATTTCTGGTGCAGATGCCGGAAGTCGAAACGCCAGCCATGGCGCTGCCTGCCGCCGTGCTTGCGCACCAGGCGGTAGAGCCAGCGATCGAGCCCGCCTGTCAGGTCGAAATAGGCCCGGTCGATGGTCAGCACGAGCGCATCTTCGAGGACGGCGCGATAGAACCAGTCCGGCACGATCAGTTCGAGACCGGCGGGCTTGCCATAGCGGTCGGTGCACTCCTGCCATTCATTGATCCAGGAGAAGCGGTGGCGGCGGCCTTCGGCCGGTTGCCGGATCGAGGTGGCGACGGTGGTCGACTGGAGCCGGTCGAGCGCCGCCTTCAGGCGCTGGTAGTCGCGTAAGCTGACGCCGCGGCCGATGAAGTTGAGGATCTCATAGGGCGTGGCGGCCATGAGGCGCGAGGTGCGCAGACCCTTGTCGCGCGCCTCGACGATCTGGCTTGCCGCCCAGATCAGGATATCTGCGTCCCAGATCGTGGCCATGCCGTGATCGGGCACCGCCTCGACGCGGATGGTGACGTCGCCCGCCACGAAATCGATCGGGGCCGTGCGGTGGCTCTTGGAGAGGGAGAAGAACGGATAGGCCATGAGATCCTGCGCGTCGCGGGGCGCGAAATCGCCCGGGAGCGCATGGAACAGATCAAGCTGCCCTCGCTCCTGAGATTGGCGATGCCGCGCCGTCATTGAGGAAACCGCAAGGATCAGCGGGCGTGACGGCCGGCATGGGCCGGTACGGGCTCATGCCGCTTTGCGGGCAGGACGCGGCCGCGCGGATCGGAGGTCGAGGTGACGACGCCGCGCTCGGCCCAGGCTTCGAGATCGTCGATGGCGTAGACGACGCGGCCGCCGAGTTTGCGATAGGCCGGCCCGGTGCCGTACGTGCGGTGCTTTTCGAGGGTGCGTGCCGACAGGCTGAGGAATTCGGCCGCTTCCTTGGTGCGCAGGAAGCGCGGCGGCAGGGTCGCGAGATTGGTGGTCATGGGGGCCTCCGTGGCGTTCGCTGGAGCCGCTGGCGCTTAGCGGCGGGACGAAGGCCACGTTGGCGAAGAAGAATTGCGAGGGGGGAGTGCGAACTTAAGGGTGCTAAAAACGCACACCCGTGATCGTAGTGCCGGCTATTTGCGGCGGCGGTGGCGAAGCAGCTTGCGATAGCCGCCTTCGATCATGGCGAAGCCGTCCTTGACGAGATCGAGCACGGCGTCGCGCAGCGGGGAGGTCTTCCAGGGATCGCTGGCGACGCGCTCGACGCCGAAGATGGCTTCGGCGATCTCGCGGTAGTCGGCATTGTGCATGCGCGCGTCGACGGCGCGTAGCATGTTCTTGAGGCGGCGGCGTTGTTGGGCTGTCATGCGCATATCCCGTGGAACAGAGAGGCCATGGAGACTGCGCCACAGGCGCGTCAAGGCCTGGATCCGATCGAGGCTATGAGCATCGAGCGGTATGATGGCGGCAATCGGCTGGTCGGGCCTGAGTTTGTTCAGCGCGATCAAATGGAGGTGGCCGCTCTCGGTGAAAGCCGACAAATGCAGACCTTCCAACGCGGTTTGCTGGAATTCCATGTCAATATCTCCGAGAACGAGCGGGCCGATCTGAACCAGTTCTGGTGCGGGACCGATATGCAGCACGCTTGTGTCGGTTTCCGGGGTCCAGAAGACGGGTTGCTCAAGGGCGCTTAGGCTTGGGCGGGCGGGGAAATCGCAGGCCCCAGCGATTGCCCATCGCTTCGGTTTCGTTGTCCCCTCTCACGGGAGTCTTAGCGATATTTGCATAGTCCCGCTGGTATTTTGGATTGCGGCGCAGGCATTCCCAGGCAAGCGCGTCTATATCGGCGTCGTCCCAATAGTCATATGGAATTGATGAGCGCCATTCTCTCGTATCTGGCGTCATGATGATCCTTCCTGTGCAGCGAATGCGCGTTAAGAGCGAATTGATTCCGCGGATTCAATTGCTTTGGAAGGATGCGGGTGGCAACGCCTGTTGCCTGCAGAACAACGGAGGCGTTCAGTGCGGGCGCCCGCGCCTGAGCTGCCGGTAGCCGTGTTCGGTCATCCAGTGAGCGCGCGCCAGATGGCTGTCATGGACGCGGCGGGCACGCTCGGGTTCCGCGATCGGACAGATCCCAAAAAGAACCTGCACGGCTTCCTGCCAGTCGGCGCCGTCGGCCTCTGCGTCGAGCAAGCGGGCGTAGAGTTTGATATGCTGGCGGTCATACTCGGTGAGCGCCAGGCTCGTGGGGGCTTCGTCGAGGTAATCAATCATCGTCAGTAAAAAGCACGTAGCATCCTTTGATCGGACTAGGCTTCCTTAACCATATCTACAGGACGAAGGTGACGATGAGGCGGCAGTGCGTCCGTCCGGCTGAGTGAAACTATTTGCGTTCAGCGGATTCTTGCGCATCGACGATCATCACCCCTTCGTTTCGACCCGAATTGATGAAGGCGATGCCTTCGGTTTCCAGGGCTCTGCGCACTTGATCACTGGTGCTTTCATACACACGAAGGCCGCTTGCCGACTCCATGCGTTTGAGCGCGGTCAGCGAAACCTTGGCCTTGTCCGCGAGCATCTCCTGTGTCCACCCAAGCAATGCGCGCGCGGCCCGTGTTTGTCGGGCGGTGATCATGCATGATCACCTCCCACCGGCACCAACCGTCACGCCAGAACTACGGCTATTATAGTCGGAGTTGATTAGGAAAGCGACCCAGAATCGGCGTTTGAGGCCCTGTCAGCAAGAAAATGAACTCCGACTGATTCGGTCGCACGCCAAGCGAGCCCCGCGCACGATGATCGCGCCGACGGCAGATTCAAGTATCTGGATCGGCTTTGTCACCCTCATCGTTCTCGAAGTCGTTCTCGGCATCAACAACCTGGTCTTCATCGCGATGCTGGCGGACAAGCTGCCGTCCCATCAGCGCAACAGGGCGCGCATCATCGGCCTGTCGCTGGCGCCCGCCATGCGCGTGGTGCTGCTCTTCTCGATCTTCTGGATCGTGACGCTGACCCGGCCGCTGTTTTCCGTTGGCGGCCTCGATTTCTCCGGCCGGGACATCATCCTGATCCTGGGCGGCGTGGAAGCGAACGCGCTTCGTTTCGAAGTGCTGTCGTTGGAGAAGCGGACCATCGGAAAGGTGCGGATTGCGATGATCGAGCATGTGGAAGCGTGAAAGGTACAATCCGGCAAGCGTTTCTACGGTGAATTACGGAGCGTTCCAGCGCGGGTTTGAGGGCGCTCTTGGTTGCATGTTCCGTCTTGAGTGGAGGTGACCCAGAGCCCTCGGAATTCGCCTGATTCCGATCATAGGAGATTTGTCGCTACTGGTGAGGTTTTTGCATGGGTGGTTTGTCGCCATTTGGCGGGTTGCTGGTTGGTACTCTGGCAACGCCGGTATTGATTGGTTGCGGTTCGGCGCAGGAGGTGCAGTCGCCTGCGGGCGCCTCCCGACGCCCGAAGTGCTTATGGAGGCCGATCCGCCGCCGCCCTTCACCTATTGGGCGCCGGAGGCGCCACGATCTGCAATCATCCACGCGATCCCATGACCTGGATCGCCAAGAGCGTGGACGGATCGCGTAAGTTCTATTTCGGCGATCAGTACCGAGCGTAGGAGTTTCAGCGTTTCATCGGCCGGCCGCTCGATACACTTCCCGAGAAGCCGGACGGTGCGGCGTGGCGCATAGCATGCTCGACCTGCGCCGTGACGTCGGATCTCGGTCGGGATCGGATGAATGTGGCCTACGACGAGGAAACGCGGGCGATCACCGAAATCTCTTGCGTTAGTGCCGATCACTAGCCGCGACCATGAGGATTGCCCGGCGGCTGTTGCCGCCGGGCCCTCGACGCCCGCTCAGAACGGAATTTCGTCGTCGTCAATGACCTTGCCGTCGTCGTTCTGGGTCTGCTTCGCCCGGCTGAGGAAGTCGACCGTCTCGGCGATGATCTCGCAGCCGTAGCGGTCAACGCCCTGCTGATCGGTCCACTTGGTGTAGTGGATGCGGCCGCGGATCAGGACCTTCATGCCCTTCTCGCAGTGCTCCTGGACCGTCTTGCCGAGGCCGTTGAAGCAGGTGATGCGGTGCCATTCGGTGTCCTGCACCCGGTAGCCCTTCTCGTCGCGGACGACGCGGCCTTCCGAGTAGCGGGGGCGCGAGGTGGCCAGCGTGAAGTGGGTGATGCTGGTGCCGCCTTGGGTGGTGCGGGTTTCCGGGTCCTGGCCGATGTTGCCAGCGAGGATGACGATGTTCTGCATGGTAGTTCTCCGTTGCTTCATTCGGAGGGACCATCCCTCCGATGATGCCCGGCCAAGACCGTCGGGAGATGCCTGCACTGACGCGTGCGTCAGCTTGACCCGTAAGGCCCGGGGTGGAGCGGGCAGGCGCTTCAGCGCCAACACGGTCCGGAGCCGCGCGGGTTGCGGTCAGAAACCGAACGGGCTTAGGGGATCAGTCAGGAGGAGGGATTGGTCCTTCAGAAGAAGTCACTGGAACGGGGACAGCCAGCAGAACCTTCCTCTTCATCCGCAACACGGACTGCGAAGGATCCGCCCCCCACTACCCTGGCGGCAGCACCACATTCATCACGCGGCCTGTCCCCTTCGCGGCCATCACTCGTCCGTGGCCGAGCCTTCAGCGCGAAGGGCTATCGGGTGGCACCGGTTGAAGAGAACCGGCATCCCTAAACGGCCGGAGCATCGGGGCAGCTTGCCCGTGAAGTATGAGGGATCGCCGGCCGCCTCGCTTACCACCCATTCCAAGACGGTCGATTGCTGCCGACTGACCAAGAGCTCGGCTGGGACCTGTCGCGAGGGTCGTCATTCCTGTGAAACAGACAAGGGAATCCGAGTGTGCGGTTCACAAGCGGCGAAAGCGTGGGCTGGCCGACGATGCTGCCCGTCTGTGTCCTGGCACCGTTGGCGTCTGTGTGCCGGCCACCTGGATCAGCTATCCCGTTGGGTCAGCGTGAAAGGACGACCGTGCCGAGGGCGTTGAGATTGGCCATCGCCACCGCGCCGACGATCAGCCCGCTGGTGCCACACAGCATGTTGAGAAGGATGGCGGAGTCGATGGCGTTTTTGGCGACGCCATGGAAAAGCGCATAGCCGGCGATGACGGCTGGTATGGCGAAGGCGGCAAGCGCAATGAGACGCAGAAACGGGTTCTTGGCAAAGCCGAGAATGGCGATGACCAGGCTGACGGAGAGCAATGCGGCTCCGATGGCAGCCAAGCCCGACATGACGAAACCGGCATCGGTCGCGTAGACGTGCTGGAAGGCCGCAATCCCGACCATCACGGGCAAAGCGTAGGTCGCGAAATTGAAAGCGATTACGCAGAGCGCAATCGACAGGGAGATGGCGAGCAGGATAAGCGTCATGGGAACCTCCACATGATCAATGGAAAGATCACGACAGGCTGCCGGATGAATCGCTCCGCCTGCGACTATGCTTCGAACCGGTTCTGCAAGACGATATTCTTGGGCTGAGGGACCTACGCCGTCAAGTATCGGCGGCTTAAACTACCGCCGAGCGGCGGCGCTCTAAGCGCCGCCGTCGAATTTCATCACTGGGATGCCGAGCTTGCGGGCCTTGTCCGCAAGGTTTTCCTGGATCCCGGTGCCGGGGAAGACGAGGACACCGATCGGCAGGACCTCAAGCATTTGGTCGTTGCGCTTGAACGGCGCGGCTTTGCCGTGCTTGGTCCAGTCCGGCTTGAAGGCGACCTGAGTGATCTGACGGTTGTCCGCCCATTTCGCGGCAATCAGTTCGGCGCCCTTGGGCGAACCGCCATGCAGCAGCACCATGTCGGGGTGCTTGGCGTGGACCTGATCGAGTCGTGCCCAGATCAGGCGGTGATCGTTGAAGTCGAGCCCGCCTGTGACGGCGACCTTGGGACCTGCGGGCAGCATCACCTCGGCTTCGGCCCGGCGCCTGGCGGCGAGGAAGTCTCTGGAGTCGATCATCGCGGCGGTCAGATTGCGATGGTTGACCATCGAGCCTGAGCGCGGACGCCAGGGCGTACCGGTGTGGCGCTCGAACTGCTCGGCGGCGACATCGCGGAAGAGCTCCATGCTGTTGCGCCGTTCGATCAGGGTCTGGCCCTCTGCCGTCACGCGCTCCAGATCGACGGACTTCACCTCGCTACCATCCTGTTCGCGCTGGAGGCGGCGCTGCGCCTGCTCATTGTCGTCGAGTTCGCGTTCTACCCGGCTGGTGGCGCGGTGGAAGAGATTGACGGTCGACCAGAGCAGTTCGTCGAGGTCGGGTTCGAGGCGGGTGTCGCCGAGCGTGACGATCAGGGCGTCGAAGATATCTGCAACAGCGCCGGCGACGGCATTGCCTTCGGGAAGCGGCCTCGGATCGGCTTCGTCAGTGAAGGAGCGCCAGCCGTAAAGCTGGAGTTCGGTGAGGACATGGTCGGTGGGGGATGAGGTGTGGACCGGCTCGAAACCTGCGTCTTCGTCTTCGTGCAACATCGGGTGCTTCCTTCGACTGGAGCCGCGCCCATCGCGGCCTTCGCAGGCGTCGAAAGCCCATGGGCGGGACGGGCTGGCAGTCCTCGCGCTTCCGCGAGGGCCTTGATGGCCGGGTACGGCTAATTTGCTTCGCGCTGCAAAGGCGAGGCTCGTCCTCGCCGGCGGAAATTAGCCGAACGCGGCCATTGCCTGCCCGGCGCGTTTGTGGGCCGATCGCCCTCTGAAGAAGGCCGTGGGCGTGGCCTCTTCGACAGGCAGCATCTTAGCGATGTCCGAAGACGGCAGATGAAGATGGGCTACGCCGCAACCTCATCCCCCGCCGATCTCGCTCAGCCTTCCATGAAACGGGCGACATCCTCTGGACGAAGCTGGTCCTTCAAGGCTGCCCATAGGGCATCGGGGCCGGCTTCGCGCAGATCCTCGTTGAAGTCCCCACGAATTGGCGACAATCCGACCGCATCGATCCCGACGCTTTCAGCTCTGGCGATCAGGCTGTCTCTCGCCCCGTCTCCTGCCGGATCGCGATCGCGCAGGACATAGAGCCTTCGCAGCGACGTCGGGAACAGGATGGCGGCGAGGTGTGCGGCCGAGAGTGCAGCCAGCATCGGCATATGGGGCAAGACCATGCGCGGCGACAGCACGGTCTCGATCCCTTCGCCGGCGGCGAGCACCTCACCGGCGATTCCGAAGCGGACCGCATGGCCGAGAAGATCGCCCATCGCCCGCCGCGGTGTTTCGATAGGTGCCTTGTCGAAGCCGTCCGGGCTGAGCCAGGTGCGATGCGCGCCGGTCTGTCGTCCGGCAAGATCGGTGACGGATGCGACGATCGCCGGCCAGGTTTCCGTGGGCGAATGCTCGTCGGGCCGATAATAGCAGCGTGGATGAAAGCGCAGACTTCCGGTTCCGTGCAAAGCCGTAATGCCGCGGTTACGGAAATACGTCTCTGCAAGCGTGCTACCGATCGGCCGCGACATTGCGAAGAGCCGCCGCGACGCTTCCGGCGATCCGGATGCTGCGGGATGGACATGGCCGTTCCGCCTCGTCTCATCCGGCTCGGGATGCGGGAGAGACAGGAAGCGGCGCGCTTCCTCGGCCACGTCCTTGAAGTCGACAAGGCCACAGCTTTCGCGGATGACGTCGAGCAGGTCGCCATGTTCGCCGGTTGCGGCATCGGTGAACTTACCGGCCGCGCCCTTGCCGGTTTCCGGGCCGGTAAGGCGAACGAACATCGAGCGACCGGGCGTGTTGCGGACATCGCCAACCACCCAGTAGCGTCCGGCACGGTTTCCCGACGACAGATAATAGCGGCACACCGCCTCGGCCTGCCGGCCGAGACGGATTGCGAGTTCCGAGGCATCGTGACGGGACATCAGGCTGCCTCCCGCTCGCCGATGCGCTCGACCGGGTAGCGGTCGAGCAGTCTGGCGAGGACAGCCGGCCCCTTGTCGTCGGTCGGCACGAACATGCGCAGCTTCCAAGAGATGATCTCGTGGAAGAGCCCGTAAGCAGAGAGGCGCTCGCGCATGGTGTCGTCGAAGCCGGTCAGCTCGATCCGGTTGACGCCCATGACACGGCTGCGGCGAAGCTGCAGGCCCTCGGCAAGGTCAAGGATCGTGCGACCATCCGTCAGCGCCACAAAGGCCTCATCCGGGGACAATGACACCGTGCCGGTCGCGGTCGCATTGGCGGCCCAGGCCGGCGAGACCTTGCGGCCGATGATCCGCTCGCCCTCATCGGTCTGGAGCCGATAGACGCGGGTGGATTCATTGGGCAGCCGCTTCCAGATCGGCAAGAGCAGGCCGGTGACGATATGGATGGTGCTGTCGGAATATTCCGGCACCTCCGCGACCTCGGCATTCCAGGCCTCGGCGAAGACACTATTGCCCGCTTCGATCCAATAGGTCTCCCCCATCATTCTGACCGGGACATTATGCGCCTCCATCGGACGGAGCAGACGAACGCGGCGTTCGACCTCGCCATCGTCGAGCATGACGCTGGTGGTCGGGATCTGGACGGCGGCGCGCCCGGATCGCTCGTTGATCAGCAGCTTCGCGCGGGGATCGCCGAGGTGGTCCAGGGCGGCTGTGAGCGTCACCGGATGGTTGCGCTCGCGTTGCGTGATGGTGAGGAGCTGGGTCTGCGCCCCAGTGCCCGGTTGCGTGTAGATGGTCTGGCGGTGGGTGACGGTGAACCGTTCCGCCGTTAGCGTCTCAAGCCCGACATCATAGGTGCCGCTGGCGATCGCCCCTTCGATCTTGGCGTTCAGCAATTGCTCGAATGCGGTGAAGAGGATGCCCTGAAGCTCGATCGTGAGCGCCAGCAGCCGGTTGAGGAAGGTGGTGATCGGCGGCAATTCGTCCTTGATGCCGTTCGCATCCATCAGCTTCAGGCCGGTGGCAGACTCGAAGCGTTCGAGCGAGCAGCCCTCGACCTTGCCGCGCACGAGCAGAAGATAAAGCTGGCGCAGCGCGTCGCGGGCATAGTGCGATTCCAGATTGTCCTCGGGCCGGAAGAGTCCCTGGCCGCCGGTCTGGCGCTGGCCGCGCGTGATCGCGCCGAGCGTGTCGAGGCGGCGCGCGATCGTGGACAGAAACCGCTTCTCGGCCTTAACGTCGGTCGCGATGGGGCGGAACAGCGGCGGCTGCGCCTGATTGGTCCGGTGCGTGCGGCCGAGCCCCTGGATGGCGGCGTCCGCCTTCCAGCCGGGCTCGAGCAGATAGTGGACACGCTGCCGCGTATTCCTGGCTGAGAGCTCGGCGTGGTAGCTGCGGCCAGTGCCGCCGGCGTCCGAGAAGACGAGAATACGCTTCTGGTCATCCATGAAGGCCTGCGTCTCCGCGAGATTTGCGGCCGCCGCGCGGTTCTCGACCACGAGCCGGTCGACACCGCCCGGGCTCGTTTTGCGGATGATCCGGCGCGAGCGGCCGGTGACCTCGGCCACGGTATCAGTGCCGAAATGCTGGACGATCTGGTCGAGCGCACCGGGCACGGGTGGCAGGCTGGCAAGCTTCTCGATCAGCGCGTTCCGCCGGGCGACCGCTTCACGACTTTCGACGGGCTGGCCATCGCGATACACCGGGCGCGATGACAGGTTACCCTCGCTGTCGGTGAAGGGCTCGTAGAGCTGCACCGGAAAGCTCGTCTCCAGGTACGACAGGACGTACTCGCGAGGCGTGATGTCCATGCGGACGTCGTTCCACTCATCGGTCGGAAGCTCGGCGAGCCGTCGCTCCATTAGCGCTTCGCCGGTCGAGACGATCTGGATGACGGCGGCATGGCCTTCCTCCAGATCGCGCGTGATCGACCGGATCAGCGTCGGCGTCTTCATGCTGGTCAGCAGATGGCCGAAGAAGCGCTGCTTGGCGCTCTCGAAGGCTGAGCGGGCCGCCGACTTCGCCTGCCTGTTCAGCGTGCCGGAGGAGCCGGTGATGTTGGCCGCCTCCATGGCTGCGTCGAGATTGTTATGGATGACCGTGAAGGCGGCGGCATAGGCGTCATAGATGCGGGTCTGTTCGGGCGTCAGCTTGTGCTCGACCAGTTCATATTCCACGCCGTCGAAGGAGAGTGAGCGGGCGGTATAGAGACCCAGCGCGCGCAGATCGCGGGCGAGCACCTCCATGGCGGCAACACCGCCGGCTTCGATGGCCTCGACGAACTCGGCGCGGGTCGAGAACGGGAAATCCTCTCCGCCCCAGAGGCCGAGGCGCTGGGCATAGGCGAGATTGTGGACCGTGGTGGCGCCGGTGGCCGAGACATAGACGACGCGGGCATTCGGCAGCGCATGCTGAAGACGCAGGCCGGCACGTCCCTGCTGCGAAGCGGCGACATCACCGCGTTCTCCCTTGCCGCCAGCGGCGTTCTGCATTGAATGGGCCTCGTCGAAAATGATCACTCCATCGAAGTCGGAGCCCAACCATTCGACGATCTGCTTGACGCGCGAAACCCTCTCTCCGCGGTCGTCGGAGCGTAGCGTGGCGTAGGTCGTAAATAGGACGCCTTCCGCCAGCGTGACGGGCTTGCCCTGGGGGAAGCGCGACAAAGGTGTGACCAGCAGCCGTTCCATGCCGAGGGCCGACCAGTCGCGCTGGGCATCCTCGAGCAGCTTGTCGGACTTCGAGATCCACACAGCCTTGCGGCGGCCCTGAAGCCAGTTGTCGAGAATGATAGCGGCGGACTGACGGCCCTTGCCGACGCCGGTGCCGTCACCGATGAAGAAGCCGCGCCGGAAACGGACGGCGCCTGTTGCGTCCTCACGCGCGGCGGTGACGACGTCGAATGTCTCGTCTATGGTCCAGGACCCGGCGAGGTACTCGGAATGCGCCTCGCCGGCATAGATCACGGTCTCAAGCTGGGCGTCCGACAGCAGCTCGTGGACATTGGCGGGTAGCTGCGGCCGATAGCTCGGCTTCGGCGGTGCGACGCTGGCCATGGCCGCCGACTGCACCAGCTTGGTCGGATGGGCCTGAGAACCTGAAAGCCGGATCGCCTGAAGCCCGTACTCTTCATAGATCGTATCGGAGAGCCGTCCGGCTTCGCCTGCCTGCCAGTCGATCGTCTCATAGGCGAGCGGGAGGCCTTTCGGTTCGGCCATGGGGGCGGTCGGTGCCGATCTGACGGCACGGTTCAGATAGCCGCGCACGCTGCGGGGCGCGGATGCGGCGGCGACAGGGACCGCGAAGGACGGATCGATGGGGAGACGTGCGGGCAGATGCTCGTCAAGCCAGCCCATCAGCGTGGCGGTGTCGGAGGCGACGCCGGGTGCGACCGAAAAGACGTTCGGGTCATCGGCGGGCAGCTTGTCGATGACGGTCAGCCGCGTGTCTATGGTCGTGCCGTGCTTGGCATAGACCGAGCCGTCGATGGCGGCGGAGAACACGATGCGGCCGCGCTCCTGCAGACGGGTGAAGGCCGAAGACCAGGTCGGGTTGTCGGGCGCGAAGTTGGCGCCGGTAATCGTCACCAGCCGTCCGCCGGGAGCGAGACGCGCCAGTGCCGAGGCGATATGGCGGAATGCGGCGTCAGCGACGCGGCCGTCGACATTGGCCATCACCGAAAATGGCGGGTTCATCAGCACCACGCTCGGGGTCACGGCCGGATCGAGGTGGTCGTCGATCTGGGCCGCGTCGAAACGCGTGACGGAAACGGCCGGAAAGAGGGAAGAGAGAAGGCCGGCGCGCATGTCGGCAAGCTCGTTGAGCATCAGGGAGCCGCCAGCGATCTCGGCCAGAATGGCGAGCAGCCCGGTGCCGGCCGATGGTTCCAGCACGCGGTCCGCCGGCGTAATGGCGGCGGCTTTGGCTGCGATCAGGCCGAGCGGGATCGGGGTCGAGAATTGCTGGAAAGTCTGGGCTTCCTCTGAGCGGCGGGTATGAGTCGGCAGGAGGCTGGCGATTTTCGTCAAAGCGGAAAGCCGTGCAGCCGGAGACGCGGCTTTACGGAAAAGCGCCGACCCGTATTTGCGCAGGAAGAGGACGGTTGCGGCCTCGCAGGCTTCGTATGCCGTTTTCCAATCCCAGGCGCCGGTCGCGTCGGACGCGCCGAAGGCGCTTTCCATCGCACTGCGCAGCGTGGCGGCGTCGATGCGCTGGCCGCGTTCAAGATGAGGGAGCAGAAGGCCCGCTGCGGTGAAGACGAAAGCGGACGTGTCGAGGTTGGGGGCGAGCGGAACCGGCGCGGTGACGGATACCGCTGCGGATACGGAAGTCATGTTCATGGGAAGGACCTCGGGAGAGCGGGACAGGATCGAGCCGCGCAGCGCTCTCTCTCGACCGCACCAGCTCAAACCCGTCCCGGCCTCGCTCTGCCTCTCAAGAGGCGGGCGGGCATGGCTGGCATGACAAAAGCGCCCCCTGAAGGGCGCTTGTCTGGATCATCCGAAGCGGCGGCCGTTCTCGGTGAAGGTGTATTCGTTGGCGGCGATGGCCTCGTCGACAGACTCGTCGGACGACAGATACTCATATTCGCGTTCGAGCTGCCGGTAGAGCCAGCGGGCCAGATCGCGCAGCGCCTCGGTCACGATCTCTTCGGCGTCCTCGGTCATGTCTTGCCAGGTCGGGCTATCACGCTCGACCGAGATCGACATACAGTATTCGTGATAATAGTGGCCGCGATGGCTGGCCTCGGCGCGGAGCTGGTAGAAATTGCGCCGCTGCACGGCCTGAAGCGCGTCGGCGATGCGATGAAGCCCGGAATCCTGTGGCGCATATTCCCTGATCCTGCGCGGGGCCTCCTTCCCGTAGGAATAATAGGCTTCGAAGCAGGCGCCGTCGCCCTGGCTCCAGAAGCCCCGGAACCAGATGCGGGGCTTCTGCCGCGTACCGCCGCCCAACAGGCGGACGGTGCGGGTCTTGAAGCTGAGGCCGAGGATTTCCGCGATTTGGTGAAAATCTTCATAGACGGCGTCATGCCAGTCGTAGTCGAAGCCGCCCTCGCGATACCATGCACGCGCCTTGTCCTTCGCGGGATCGGAAAGCTCATCGAGGCGAAAGACGGTGGTTTCGATGATCTCAGGCATCGGGATCACCTCCATCCAGCACCTCGGCGAGCCATCCGTCGGTATAGATCCAGGCGACTGTCTCGCCCGTGGCGAGATCAAGGACATGCGCACCGCCGCCGAAACCATCCAGCCGGGGCCGCGAGCAGGTGTTGGCGTACTGAAAGCCCCACAGACCGGTCAGGCCGAACGCCGCAGCGCAGCGTTTGACGAACTGGATGACATGCTCGGGATCTCCGTTGACGTCATCGCGTATCCAGAGCTGTGTGCCGCCGTGTTCGGGCTGAATCGAAAGAAGGAAGCCGTCCGAGGGCGGGTCTTCGGCGGCGTTCGCCTCGGACAGGGTGTTGTAGAGATCGAGTGCGCGGGCGGCATTATCCGGCGTGCCGACGTCGAGCAGGCAGGAGAAATGGGTGAAATAGTCGGCCATGTCAGGCTCCTGAAACGAGAAAGCCCGGCGCGAGGCCGGGCTGATTGAAGGGGATAGTGATGTGGGTCAGTCCGCTGGTGCGGGATGGATGCGGTCGTCGTCGAACGCGATGTCTTCTATAACGGTCTGGCGGGCATTCGCCGCGACGCGATCGATGTAGATGATGAGGCCCTCGCGCCGCTCCTCGATCTCGACATGTTCCGGCTGACCGGATGCCTCCATCGCGACTGTGGCGGCCGCTTTGGCTTTTTCGATCGCCTCGGCGTCGCTCTCGGCCTCGACAGTGAAGCCGTCATAGGCGCGCAGCCAGAAGCCAATCTTGACGATGTACTGCCTCATGACCGGTCTCCCTCTACGGGAGCGTCAGGACCGCGCGCGCCGGCGATGATCGCCTCGCCACGGGCAACGGCCCAGGTGGCGCGAGCGATCCATTCCTGTGAGGACGGACGGGTGGTCTGCACGTCCGCGAGCAGGAGCTTGAGCAGGCCCAGCAGTATCTCGAAATGTCCGGCCTTGCGTTCGACGGTCTCGGCGAACTGCGAGGGAATGGGGATTGCCGGACCGGAATAGGCCGCGTCGGCGCCCTGCCAGATTCCGGAAACATAGGTTTCGCCGGCACTCTCGTAGCTCAGCTTTTCGCCGGACCAGTCGTCGTCCTCGATGGCCTGACGGCAAGCCGCGGCGACGGAATCGGCGCGGTAGGTACGATGCCGATAGGCCGGCAGGTGGTAGCTGGTTTCAATGGTGTAGTCGGTCATATCAGGCTCCTGAAACGACAAAGCCCGGCGCGAGGCCGGGCAACGATTTGAGAATTGCGAAGCTCGTGGCGTCAGAGGCGGAAGTGCGCGACGAGCCGTTGGGATTCGGCGTGGTGGTGGAGCATCTCGCGATAGAAGCGCTTGCGCGCGTCCCGTCTGGCGGGATCGCACTGGGCGGATGGAGCGAGCTTGCGACGCGCGGCGCGGATGACGGTGCGGTTACTGTCCCACACCATGATGTCGAGGCGCAGATAGGTGGCATACATCGGCGTCTCCTAGACCTTGATCCGTTGGCATAGGTCGTCAATCTCATGGAAGTAGAGGCCGGCGTGTGCGCCGCTATTGGTGAGGATGGTCATGAACACCGGATCCAGAGGCCCATTGATAGGAGCGAGCTGAAGGGTCTGAAGGCCCGCCAGCAATGCATCGCGCTCGTGCGCCGTGACAGTGATGGCGTGAAATACCTCGACGGTCTCGCCTTTCTCGAGCAGGTGAACGCCGCTCTGCTCGTCGATCTCGTAGTCGTCGAACTCCTGCACATATCCGGTGGCGAGCCATTCGCCATCGTAATGGACGCTTTCGGCGAGCGTCCGTGCCTCTTCGGGCGAATCGGCCTCGACGACAGTTTCGTAATAGACGAAGGCGTGGTGGCCTTTGCTGACGACAAATTTCGGCATGGGAAACTCCATTGGTTGGGTTCTCGGCGCACGGCCGGAGCAGGCGAGTGGAAATCAGGGATAGGTCACGCGGCCTGCGGCAGCCGCAGAAGATTGGCGGCGGTTTCGCGCCAGACCGGATCGACCAGTCGCGCTTCGAGCAGCGCTGCACGGAACCGGAGATCGCGAGCGAGTGCGTAGTCGCCCCGGCCCGAAGCGGCGAAGGCCATGCCACGCAGCCGGCTGGCCTCGTTGATGAGGCGGCGGACCTCGCCATCGCTGGCGACGGGATGCTGCCACAGGATGATCCCGGCACGAATCTCGCCGGCGAGGACCAGGCCGAGCGTGTTGTCATAGATGACGATCAAACGCGGCCGGAATTGCACTGTATTGTCTTCGTCGGCGTGAATGTCGCCGCGCGCAACGCGCGTGGCGGCGAGAGCCATGGCTTCGTCCGGCGAAGAAGCTTCGCCGAGCGAGACGCTGTGATCCCGGCAGTCGGCGTCGCCGGCTCCGGCGTAACTGACGGTGCCAAGGCAGGAAACGCGCAGGACAATCTTCCGCGCCCGGAGAATTTCGGGGAACACCTGCTGCGTGAGAATTTGCCCGATCGGGGTAAAGGTGGAAGGGGTGGCTTGTGTCATCGGCATATCTCCGTGACGGGCGCCGAGAGCCTCTCTCTCAGCATCCGACCCGTCACGGCTCACCCGGCCGAACTCTTCCTCTCTCTTGCTGATCGCTCACCCTGGCGCCGTTGCGCGCAATGGACCGGCCATCGCAAGGCAGAAGGGCCGAGACGAGTCCGGGCCGTCTGGGGATGAGGCGCTTCCGCGCCTCAGTTCCATGGGTCGAGTTCCAGTTTCACCATCTCCTCGTCGCCTTCGAATTCGGCGGCGGGCATGGCGCCGTGGGTTCCGTCCCCGGCCTGAAAGACGACGATCGAGACCATCAGCGTGGCGGCGAGGCTGGCGGCGAAGGCGGTGGCATCTGCGTAGGACATGGTTCCGGCTCCTGTCTTTGGAGGCGGGGGACCATCCCCCGCGCGACAGGCGCCCGAAGTGTCTGAACGGATCTGCAATCACCCTCGCGCGTTCGGCATGTCCGAATCCGCGAGGGCGGCACGCGCGCGTAAGCCGACCCCTCGTGGGTTGATTGAAAAGGAGACGGCTCAGACCAAGGTCAGCGAATGGAAGCGGGGTTGGTGTTCTGCCTCTGACGGGATGCCGGAAACCCGTCGCTAATGCCTCGCCGCGCCAACCTCACCTCCATGCCGGTCTCGACCTGATTGAAGTTCTCAGGCCAGGGACGGAAACCAGCCCGCTCCATTTCCGGGGGAAGGCGACTTCTGGTGAAACTGGCACGCGGCACAGATGATGCGGTCAGCTGCAGTGCCCCTCCGCGATTTCGCGGACGATCATCGCGCGGGCCTTCATCAACAGGTCATCGCCGCTGGTTTCGATATGGCCATAGAATCGGGCGCGTGCGCCATTCCGCGTCCAGTCGGCATAATAGCAATATTCACGGACATCGAGCCGGAAGGCCCGCGCATCCTCGGCCCAATGCGGCTTTGGCTCGATGACGACGGTGATGCCGTCGCGCGCCTCCTCCCACGGAAGCGAACGTTCCGCGGGAGGATTGCAGCGGTCTTCGGCGAAGATTTCGTCGACCGTTATCATGATGCGCCTCCGCCGGCGTTCCCGATGAAGCCGTTCGGATGGTCGGGATCGGGCGGCAGATAGGCATCGTAAGGGTTGCCCCCGGCGAGATGGCCGAACGGTGTCATGACGAAATCGCCATCGTCTGCGCGGCCTACGGCGCAGAGCACATAGCGGCGGTCGCCGGTAACCGCATCCAGGCACTCCATGAGTGCAAGATTGCCGTCGCTGGCTGCGCGGAGCAGCGTATTGAAGTTGGTGCGGGCGTGGTCGGGAATGGCCATGATGGTCTCCAGAAACGAAAGCGGCCCGCGGTCTTTCGACAGCGGGCCTGGTGAAAGCGGAATGAGCGGAGGTCAGGCAGCCGCCCGACCCTCGATGACATCGGCACCGACCTCATCGGCCGTGACCTCTTCCAGGCGGGCTCGGCTGTATCCAGCCTTGGCCAGCCACAGTTCGGCGGCCTCGCGGCTCTCCGCGAGGTGCAGCAGTTCCTCGTCATCGCCGATGGGATGGAGCACGCGGACCATGCCGATCTTCGGTCGCTCGACGATCTCGAAGCTGAGATCGCTGTCGATCGAGTGCGTGCGCATGATGGTGACGAGGATCACCGAGCCGGATGAGAAGTTGCCCTCGTGCAGGGTGATGGAGGCCGGCGCGGTATAGGTCGCGCGCTCGCGGCCGGGTTGTTTGCGCACGAGCCGGCCGACGCCGTTGCGGGTTTCCCACGCGGCGAGCTTCTTGGTGAAGCGTGCCGGTGGCTTCGGCGCACCATCAGAATACCTGACCAAGCTACCGAGCGGGGCGTCGTAGACATTGTATGCGGGCATGGATTGATCTCCTGAAACAAAAACGGCCCGGCGCGATGCCGGGCCTTGAAGTGGAAGAAGTGCGGGGCGACCTGAGCCGCCACGCCGATGCGGGTCATTCGGCCGCGACGAGGGTCGCCGAATCGTCGGCCGTGTCGGCTGCGAGATCCTCCTCATCACCAGCCAGGAACTCCGGCAGCGCCACATCGTCCTCGTCCGGCTCGGCCGCGGTTTCGACAACCGGCTCCGCAGCGAGAAGCCGCAGCGGCTCCGGCAGCCAGCCGGTGTCGGCCAGAAGGCGTTCGGCCTCGCGTGCCATGTCGTCCTTCCTGAGATGGTCGATCAGACGCGCCTTGTCCTCGCCAAGCGCCTCGTGGACGGCTTCGAGGATGCGGGGCTTGGTCACGCGGCCGAGATAGTTCGTGACCGTGGGCCGGAAGCCGGCTTCCGCCATGTCGAGACCGGTAACGCGCGCGAGGCGGTCGGCTTCCGCCATGCGGGTCCGCAGGCCGTGCTCGGAAATGCCGGTCGCGCTGTGCGGATTCGGCCGCTCGTAAAGCGCGTTGATCCCGAAGGACACGCAGTGCGCCAGTAGCGCCATGCGGCTGGCATCGTCGAGCACGTCGAGCCAATCCCAAAGCGCATCGGGATCTGTCGGCAGATCCGCCTTCCACCCTGCGTGACGCTCGGCGACGGACTTCGCATAGGGGCTATCCTTGAGGTCGATGCCCTGCTCGCGGAAATACACCTCCTGGACCGAGACCCGGATGGCCGAGCCGCTGGTGGACTGCTTGAAGCGGTCACGCACCAGCCGATGCAGCAGCGCGGTCATGGCGACATGCGGATTGGCAGCCACGGCATCGCTCAGTGCCACGGTGCGGTGGGCCGTCAGCTCCGCCACGAGGCGTTCCGGAAGAGGCTTGATGGTCTCCTCTTCCTCCTCGGGCTCGACGGGCTGACCGCCCACGGTGATGACGGCGCGCTGAGCATCCGGCGTGGCGACGCCACCGGCATCGCCTTCCGCCTCCGGTGCTCCGCCGTCAATGGTCTCGACCGGCTCGTCCTCCGGACGCACCCAGCCGCGATCGACCATAAGCTCGCCATCCTCGTCGACGCTGACGAAGACGCCGGCGATGGCGATATCGGCGGGATCGTAGATGGCCGGACGGCGCTCGAACGCTTCGAGCTGCTTTTCGATCTCGCCAAGCCGCTGGTCGATTTCGTCTGGCAACTCGTCGTAGTCGGCGTATTCGGCTTCAAGGCGCTCCTGCTCGTCGCGCAGCTTCTCGCGATCCCGCTGCTCCTTCTTGCTCAACTCCGCGAAGGCGCCGGTGATCGCGCGCAGTCCGTGGTCATAGCCGTAGGGAAGTTCGAGAGCGACATCGACCCACTTCCAGCCCTCGGCGGCGACTTCATCGGCGACGGCCTTCAGCTTCCCGGAGACCAGGCGGTCGAGAAGCGGAACGTCGTCCAGCCAGCCCTCCTCGTCGTCATCGAACAGATAGCGCGACAGAAGCGGGCCTCCGGCCGCGATGTAGGCATCGAGGCCGACAAAGCGAGCGCGCTTGTCGGACGCTGGAACGCTGGTTTCGGTCAGCATATTCCGGATACGCCAGGGCTCGCGATAGTGGGACTGCCTTACGGCGTCCCAGACCTGCTCCTGGCGCGCGTGGTCCGGATGCGCAGTGAACGCCTCCAGCACCGCGAGCGTCATGCCGTTTTCGGCATAAACCTCGTGCAGCGCGGGCGATACCTTGGCGAGCGCGAGACGCTGATCGACATAGCGCTCGGTGGTGAAATATGCGCTTGCGACTTCCGCCTTCGTCATGCCGCCGTCGACCATGCGCTTGAACGCCTTGAACTGGTCGAGCGGATGGAGGGCGCGACGGAAGGTGTTCTCCGCCAGCGAGTCGTCGACGGCCGAGGTCTTTGCATTGGCCTTCTTGACGATGCAGGGGACCAGACCGTCCTCGGGGAAGCGTCCGGTAGCAACCAAGCGGGCGATCGCCCGGTAGCGGCGGCCGCCAGCCGGCGTCTCGAAATCGCCGGTTTCGTTGCCGTCGGCGTCGAGAATGGCGCGGACATTGATGCCCTGGATCAGATCCTCGCGCCGGTCGATGTCAAAGGTGAGCTCGTCGAGGCCGGCTTCGACGTCGACTTCCCTGACATTGTCGTTGGACAAATGGATGCGGTTGAAGGGAATGTCGCGCGCCCGCGAGAACTCGATCAGTTCGAGGACGGGCTTCTTCTTGGCAACTCGGGCCATGGTGGTTTCTCCGCGACGGGCGCCGAGAGCCTCTCTCTCGACCTTAAACCCGTCACGAAACCCCATCACTCCTCTCCCTCTCTGCTTCGGAGTGCGACCGAAAGTCCACGGAAAACGCGGCATCGTTCATCGACCGGAGGATTCGTCCCGTTCCTGCCGGAGAGCCTCGCGCATGATCGCAGCCATGACATCGACGATTTCTATACGGACCTCCTCGGTGCCGCGCTCTGGCTATCTTCCGGGATTAGCTTGATGGTGGATCGTCGTCGCGAAAGCGGGCCGGAATCTCGTCTTCCGGCCCTTTCCATAAGACACGATCGCCTTCCCAGATCGTGACGAAGCCGCCCCCTGGCCTGCGGCTTCGGAGGAGCGGGCTCGAAGTTGCGGGAACTGAAATTCCCCGCCGTCGCTGAGAAGGCGAGGATCATGAAGTAGCCGAGTAGCACGTGGTCGCAAGTGCCCGTCGGGCGCTTGACGCGGCGGCGCGAGAGGCCGAATTTGAACCACTCGTAGTCGCGTTCCAGGCTCTCGGGCGGCGGCGTCCAGTGCCGGCAGTCGCGGCAGCGGCCGGGTCGGCAGGGTGGGCGATCGTTGAGCGGCGGTCCGCCATTGTGGCCGGGCGAAGATGAGCGGTCAGCCATGACGTACCGCCCCCGCCGTTGCGGCCAGCACGCCGCGGAAGGCGTCAGGCAGGATCACGTTCGGCGGCGAGCCGGCGAACATCGGCGCGATCTGGTCACGGCGATATCCGGCGAGGCCACAGCCGATTGGCGTGATCTCGAAACGCAGGTCCGGCCGGCGCCGTGCGTAACCAAGGAAGTCAGCAACATGGACATGGATCACCGACAGCGGCAGAACCCGCAGCTGACGATCCTTCGTCGGGATCGCATAGGCGTTGCCCTGCGGGCCGACGCCGCGGCCGTAGATCGCGCCGCGATGCTGGCGAGCCCAGAGGGCCGCGCCCTTGCCGTGGCGACCCGCGAGATTGGACCCGAAGACGAAGACCGGGGAGTTGAAGGTGTGAACAGGCATGGAAGACTCCTGGCTGTTGGCGCTCGCCGTGAGCGGTAGGGCTCCAAGGAATCGTCGGAACCCCGGACAGTCACCGACGCGGACGCCTGCGGCGGTTGCGTCGGGGAACTCAAGGCCGTTGGCTTTGCGGGGGGCTTCGGCGGCACGCCGGGAGGACAACGCACATGGCGAGAGGCGGCGGCAGGCAGGTCAGGGGTCATCACGACGCCGCCCTTCTGCTCGCCGTCTGTCCGGGCCGCGCGGCTCGCTTGACCACGACAGGCCGCGTATCGGCTGCCTGGGCGATGCGCTCGATCGTGGCGAGATCTGCGTCCGGGCAATCGCCCGTCACCTCGATCTCGACGAAATGGCCGCCGCTGCCGACCTTGGAGTCGCGCAGCCGATGGCCAGACGAGGTGTAGAAGCTCTCATGCCGCTCGATCAGGCGGACACGCGAGCGCAGGAACAGGAGGCCGGAGCCAAGATTGCCGCAGAACAGCAGCTCATCGGCTTGCGTGGTCTTCGGCCCGCCGCCGATCTTGCGCTGGCCGATCTGGCGGAAGGCGGCGTCGAAGCTCGACGGGTCGGGCGTGATCCGCGCCTTCAACTCGGGATGAAATTTCCAGGGCGGCCGGTGCGGATCGAATCGGCCGACGTCGATCTGGTGGAGGAGATCGGCGAAATAGCCTGGATCGGCCGGATAGGGGCAATCGCGCCAGATCTCGCGCACGGTGCGCCGGAGTGTGTGGGGCAGCGCGAAGAGGCGGGCGCGAGCCCTGCGCCAGGAGGCCGTCCGCATCCGGCGGCGCTCGCGCTCGGCCTCGTCCCACCAGACGGCGCGACGGGCCATTTCCTCATCGACGCCGTGCTGACCGGCGGCGATCTCATCGGCAAAGAGCGGAAGCGCCTCCCGTTCGAGGCGCTGCTTGCGGAGAAACGCCGCACGTTTGCGCGACGTGTCGCCATAGGGTTCGGGGCGGTGCCAGCGGCGGAAACGCATCACAGGGCCTCCCGGCGTGCTCGCACCGCGGCATAGATGATCCGCTCGGCCGCGCGGATGCTGCCGGCTTCCCGCGCCGCCTCGGTCCAGACCGACAGCGGGAAATCGCCGGTGAAGAGGATGTCGCGCTCGATGCCGAAGCCGAACGGCAGGTGCACCGAGGTCATCTCCTCGAGCGAGAAATAGCCAAGCTCGGGCTCGCCCAGGTCAGCCAGGCCGAACAGGGTGTCGCCATCGGCATCCAGTTCGGTCGCCAGCCAGACGCCCGCGCCGAGCGGATTGAAGAATTTCACCACCGGCACAGGGTCGGCGTCGCGTTTATGGCCATTGGCCAGGAGCTGAGCGCGCAGCTCGTCGGTCAGGAGGATCATGCCGCCCTCCTGTCGATCGCTGCTGCGCCAGTGTCCGGAGCTTCGGCCGCGGGCAGGAATGACAAGATCCAGTCGGCGGCCTTGCTCGCCTGCGAGGCGGCGCGGACGACCGCGCGATTGTCCTCGCGCAGCACCTCGAGCCAGGAACCGATGTAATCGGCGTGGCGGACGGTCGGGATGATCCCGAGCGATGCGCAGCAGAACGCGGCACTCATCTCGGCGATCAATTCCTCAAACGCGTACTTCTTGGTGCCGAAAGAGCTCGAAAAGTCGCGATTCAGACGGCTGTGATGTCCGGAGGCGTGCCCGAGTTCGTGCAGCGCGGTTCTGTGCCAATTGATCGGCTCGAAGTAGGCTTGCGGCGGCGGTACGACCACATAGTCATCGGCAGGAACATAGAAAGCCTTGTCGCCACCGATGCGGAAGTCGATGCCGGTCGCCGCGATCAGCGCCTCGACCTGCGGCTCGATCAGGCCGGGCGGCGGTGGCGGCACGGCAACGGCGATATCGTCGGGTAGCCCCTCGCATTGTGCGATATTGAAGACCGTGAACCGCTTGAGGAAGGGAATGGCATGGGCTTCCTCGCCGGTCTCGCGCGCCCGCTGCTTTTCATCCTCGGGGATGAAACGGTCGGCATAGACGACGGTGGTGCCGCGTTCGCCCTTGCGGACATTGCCGCCAAGCGCGGCGGCCTGCCGGTATGTGAGCCAGCCCTGTCCGGGGAAGCCGTGCTGAACGACGGCGCCCCAGAGGATCAGGATATTGATGCCGCTGTAGGTCCGGCCGGTGCTGGCATTCTTCGGCAGGCCGAGCGGCGCTTTGGCCGTGGACTTGCCCCACGGTTGAACCCAGGGGAAGCGGCCGGCCTCAAGTTCGGCGATGATTTTGCCGGTGATCTCGTCATAGAGGTTCGCCCGGTCCGAGCCGGCGCGTGGGATGCGGTCATGTCTGGACATCGCGGTTCTCCGCGACGGGCGCCGGGAGCCTCTCTCCCAGCCCTCAACCCGTCACGGCAAACCCGTCCGCACTCTCACTCTAGGGGGCGTTGCGGGGTCTCCCCGCAGGAGGGGGTGTGTCGGCAACGAAGTGCCGACCAAGAGGGAAGGCTTTCCCCCGCAAAGACGGAAATGCGCAGAAGCGCAAAAGCGGATTTCAGGAATTGCGTAGGCTTCCAGCCGGCTGTCATTGAAGATCGCAAGCAAGGACCATCGGCAACATGGGGTAATTCATCAATGTCCGAGGACGATCTGTCGCTCTTTCCGGTTGAAGAGCGGACGCGCTCGAACGTTATGGCGTCGATCCGCCAAACAGCCTCTCGACCTCTGCCATGGGCTTAAACAGCCGATTGGACTGGTCTGGCAGCCGGTAAAATTCGTGCCTTTCATAGAACGAGACTGCCATATCATCCTTGGCATCCACTATGACCGCCAAGCTGGCAGTCTCGCTTCGCAGGCACCGGCGGAGCGCATCGAGGAGCAGAAGTGTTCCGAAGGCTTTGCCGCGCTGTCTCGCGTCGACCGCCAACCGGCCGAGTAGTGTTGCCGGCAGGACGGGATAGCGCGGAAGCTTTTTGACCAATGTGGATGGCAACTCTGCCGCCTGGACCGAGGTGTTCGAGAGCGTATAGAAGCCCATGATGGCAGGCGATGGTGGTTCCAGCAGGACGTAGGGAGCGGCGACACGCCGCCGCGCATCCTGTCCTGCCTGAGATTGCAGATAGTGATCCAGAGCTTCGACACCGCAGGAGAATTGTGAGCGGTCGTGCCTCCCTGTGTCGAGAATCTCGATGACAGGCTTTGCGGTCGAATCCACGATTATTGTTCGCCCATCAACGCCTTATAGGTAGCCACGCTTTCCCGCATTCTTCGGCCGGGTTCGCGCGGGTTGAGAAGCGCTTCGACAAAGGCTTGGGAGTCTTTGACGCTGAGCCGGATCACCTCATGCTCCGCAATGGTGCGTTTGGCGGCATCCTGTACGCTCGCCAGCACGAAATCCGTGATACTGCGCCCTTCCAGCGCCGCGGCATGCTCGATGAGCGCTTTCTGTTCAGCCGTTACCCGCGCTTCCAGCCTCTCGGCTCGTCGGCGGCTTGTCGATTGATCTTCCCGTTTTTGAGCCTGGGCCATAACTGCCTCCAATTCCTATCAACAATGTACGGCCAAATGCCGGCGCTTTCAATAGACATCCAGTTCAGCCGAGGACCGATTTGTACGTAGAGGAAACGAGTTCCCACCGCTCCCGATGTGCGCGGCCAAAGCCTCGGCGAGTGCCAGCAATTTCACGCTGCCTTGGTCGAGCCCAAGGACGTTCCCGGTTGTGATCTTGCGGCATTTGCCGCAATGGCCTCGGCGATAATCGTCTGCGCCTGGGTACCATCGATGCCTTCCGCCTCCAGACGAGCGATGAGATTGGCCACGAGAGCGCTGAGATCATGGGTCTGTGTCTTGGGCTTGGCGGAGGGGCGCCGGACACCGACCACCTTACCCGAAAGGGCCGCAGCGATTTTCTTGGTGACGCGATTGGCGGCTCGGCGCGACGGATCGTTCTGGACATGGGCGTAGATCGCGGTCGAGCGCGGGTTCGAGTGACCGAGAATGGCGCCCGTGAGAGCGAGGGCCTCGCCGGTCGAGATGGCCGTGGAGCCGATCGTGTGCCGCAAGGTGTGCGGAGTCACGCCGGGCAATTGAGCTTTCTTCACCGCCTTTGCCCAGATGCGCTTCGTTCCCTGAAAATAGCCGTCGCCTCGCTCGGCGGGGAAGACAAAGCCGCTGCCCACCTCGCGCGGGAGGCTTTCCAGAAGAGCGACAGCGGCCGCGCCGAGCGGCCTGACGGATTTACCGGTCTTGCTATCGTCCAGTTCCAGAAGGCCCTCCACCAGATTGACCTCGGCCCATTTGAGCGCAGCAATCTCTTCTCGGCGACAACCTGTCAGAGCCCACAACCGGGCAATGTTGACGGCCTTGGGGTTCACCCCCTCGGATTCTAAGGCGTCCAGGGCAGCGCCGAGCTTCGTCACTTCTTCGAGCGTCAAAAAGCGCTCTCGCTGATTGTCCGTCTTCCGGACGGCTGCGGTCTCGCAGGGGTTCCGTTCAACAATCTCGCTGCGAATTGCGAAGCTGAAGACCGCCGAAAGATCGCGAACGACCTTGCGCGCGGCACCCTCTCCACCTCTCACGATAATGCGCTTACGTGGGCCGATCTTCTCGTCGCGGCTCGTCTTGCCGGCGGTGACGTCGCGGACGAAGCGCTCGATGTCGCCAGCATTGACTTCACTCACGCGCTTGTGGCCGAGCAGCGGCACCACATGGTTCCGCAGGCGGGCGAGCGTCAATTGTTTGGTCAGCGGTTTCATCGGCTGGCCCTGGCGCTTGCCCCGCTGGATCACGCACCCTTCCTCTTCATAGAGGTCGATCAGGCCGCTGATTTTCATCTCCCGGCGCTTGGCACGACGTTCGTCGGCCGGGTCCTCTCCCTTGGCCACACCACCGAGTATGATTTTGGCTTGCCTGCGGGCCTGCTCCGGCGTCAGGGGACCATATCGACCGACGGTCACGAACCGCTGCGCTGCGGACCGGCCGCCGCCTTCGGCACGATAGCGGACGATGAAGGTCTTGGCGCCGCTGGTCTCGACGCGCAGTCCGAAGCCGGACAGCTCACTGTCCCAGAGGTAGTAGCGTTTGTCCTTCTTTTCGGCCGCATCGACCACACGCTTGGTCAATGCCACCCCTATGCGTTTCGCCATTGGGTCACCTCCAAATCGGCCTCATGGTCACCACCGTTGGTCAACACCTGGTCAACACCGTGAGGGAAAATGCTTGAGTTACCCTAGCGTACGTTTGAAAACTATGTCAATATATATCAATGCGTTAGCGTGATTTTGGATATTGCCGGATACCCTAGAGAAGGCCATCTCTAACCTTGCCAAGGTTGGGGTCGTGGGTTCGAATCCCATCGCCCGCTCCAAATTTTTCTAATAGAATCAGTTGTTTAGCAAGCGCCCTCCGGGGCGCGTCGTGCTTAGATTCGTTCTCGAACGTGACATTCTGAGCAGAATCTATGCTCCCGGAAGAAAATTCCTGGATGCTATGGCGTGCGTTCGAAGGGCTTTCTAAGCGGCGGCGCTGTACCGATGCGCTGTGCATGGCGGCGCCCGGAACGGCCGCGATGCAGAGCCCGTCTGCGAGCCTCGACGTAGCCGCAACTTTGAGTATCGATATCTAGAAGCTACTCAACACGCCGGAGCCCGAATGGCTGCGCCGTTTTCCACCTCGATCGAGTTGCGCCACCTGCGCTATTTCGTGGCGGCCGCCGAGCACGGAAGCTTCCGCAAGGCCTGAGTGGCTCTTGAGGTCAAGGAATCGTCGATCAGCCGGAGCGTGCGTGACCTGGAAGACGAGATCGGCGTGTCGCTGTTCATCCGACACTCAAGTGGGGTGAACCTCACTCTGGCGGGGCAACGCTTTTTGAACCGCACGCGTCAGGCCCTCGATCAAATCCGCGAGGCAACGGTGGAGGCGGCTGTGCTCGGGCGGGCGGAGGAAGGCCACTTGAAGATTGGCTTATTCTCCAACCTGTCCTCCGGCTTTCTGCGCGACCTGTTCCAGACCTATGACAGCCGCTATGCGGGTGTTGACATCGACTTTGTCGAAGCGCCTGCGGAAAGTCACGCGGCCGCGATACGGCGGTTTGATCTCGACGCCGCCTTCGTGCTGGGCCGGCAAAGCTGGCCGGACTGTGATGCGATTTCCTCGTGGAGCGAACCACTCCTTTTCGCGCTGCCGCGGCTTCATCCTCTGGTCCAAAGGGATGTGCTGTCCTGGCGAGATCTCGTGGATGAGACCTTTCTTGTCCGCACCGAAGGCTCCGGCAATGAGGTGCGCGGTTTTCTTGAACGCAAATTCCGGGAACTCAACATCTCGCCGCGCATCAGCACGCAGCAAGTCGCCCGCTACAGCCTTCTTGGTCTCGTCGCCACGGGGCGTGGAATCGTGCCTGTGCTGGAATCCGAGGCGGTGATCAGCCTGCCGGAGGTGGTGTTCCGCCCTCTCGCGGGCGAGGCGATCCCGTTCTCCGTGATTTACTCGACTCGCAACGACAACCCGGCAGTACGCACCTTGCTCAGCCTCACACGGAAGATGACCCAGGAGCGGGCAGCGGCGCGCTGATCCTCGCAGCGCCGCCAGCCTCGCGCCGCGCCTTGGCGAACTCGCGATCGGTGGCGATGAAGCGCTCCAGCATGGGCACGATAAGCTTCACGGGATCCGGGGCATGCTCCCCGGTTTCCCGCGCGAGCACCTCGGTATAGGCGATAAGATCGCGGTGCAGCGCGCCGGGCAGCGACAGCGCCGCCTTCACCGGCTTGTCGTTCGTGATCGGTCCGAGCTTCAGCTTTGCCATGGTCAATACCTGTAGGGTTCGAGGACGAGGTCACGGGTGACCATGACCCGCACCGGGAAGCCGGGCCGGATGGTTAGGGTCGGCGCGACGTTCAACTGCCGGCGGATGATCTCCTGGCCGGCATCGTTGATGGTGTCCTGCGCCCCGCTTTGGAGCGCCTGGATCAGTTCGTCCTGGTCATCCATGGCCAGTTCGGCGCTGACCGAGAGCAGCGTCGATAGCCCGATCGCCTTGGAGAGGTCCCACCAGTGCATGTCGACGCCGTCCTCGAGGCCGGCATAGCCCTGCGCATTGACCTGAGACCCTTTTCTCCTCCGACTTAGGAGAGAGTCCGAGGGTTGATCTT